>VIKH01000034.1 GCA_008080515.1 Gallionellaceae bacterium
ATTCATACGAGCTGTGCTTGCTACATCGTTGGCTTTGGGGCCGCTTTTTTCGGCGTCGCTTTCACTTTCTTCACTGGAGCGGCAGCCGCATTGGCAGCCGAAGGGGCCGGAGCAGGCACCGCCTGAGGTTGCGGTTGCGAAACAGGCTGTGGGGCTGGAGCTTGCGGCACTTGCAGGTGCTGCACCATCGGAACGAGCTTGTTCACCGCATCCAAAAATGCTGCGGCAACGACCTTGCCTTCGTTAGTGTTGCTGTATCCCCACAGTTTTCTTCTCCTCCAGTCACAACCTTCAGCCGTTTCCCGGCCTGTTTTATAACGGACAGCGCACCGTTCCCGGCAGTTGCCTATTCCCGCCAAGATAAATTGCCGGGGAACCCGCCCAATCTTTCGCAATTTACTATCAGTTACTCTTAAAAGCAACTGGCAATTACCGCCACATTGGTAATTTTGCGTATGAGTCTGATGAACGAAAAGGAAGCTTTCGGCAACCGGCTGACGCGCTTGCTCAACGATGCCGGGATCGGCACCGCCAGCCCTACCCATGTCGCGCGTGAATTCAACCGGCGCTATCTGGACAAGCCGGTTACGGCTCAAGCGGTGCGCAAATGGCTCAACGGGGAGGCCATCCCCGCCGGGGATAAAATCCGTACCCTGGCGAAATGGCTGAAGGCCTCTCCCCATTGGTTGCACTACGGGGAGAACGAAAAAAGCGCGGCGGTGCTGAAGATCGAGGGGGAGCGCAACGCATTTGGAGTAGACGCCCTCGCAACCCTGCCGGAAGATTTTCAGCGTCTGACGCCCAAGCACAAAACCATGGTGTGCGAAATCGTGCATGCCTTGCTGCGGGCGGAGAAGCGGTAGCGTTGTACTACGCATGGCGCCTTCGATTGTAAGCCGCAGGCATAATTGACCTGCGGAAACATGCCAGTTATTCTTCGCGCATGTATTCCATCACTGATATTGATATTGAAACTGAACGCGCCGCGCGAGCTTTTATCGAAAAGCTCGCGGGCCAATACGAGCTGGCTGGCGCCATCCTCTTCGGCAGCCGGGCGCGGAAGTCGCATCGCCCCGGCAGCGATGCCGATGTGGCCGTGCTGCTGCATGGTCACCCCGGAAAGTTTGTTGAGACGAAGCTGGCAATGGCCGATCTCGCATACGATGTGCTGCTGGAAACGGGTATTCGCATCCAACCCCTGCCGATCTGGGAAGAGGAGTGGGCGCATCCCGAGGCATATTCCAACCCTCGCCTGCTGCATAACATCGAGCGGGAAGGGATTCGCCTGTGAATGCGCGAGACTTGATGGCAAAAGCAATTCGGGCAGCCGCATCCGCCAAAGTGCTGCTTGACACCGGAGACCCCGAAGGAGCATGCAATCGCGCTTACTACGCCATGTTTGATGCGGCCCGTGCCGCACTTTTGGCGTCTAACGCACCGGTTGAACCCGAGATCGCCAAGACGCACAGCGGGCTGATTTCAGCTTTCAGCCTGCACTTGGTCAAGACGGGCCGCGTGCCGGTAGCACTCGGCAAGGCGCTCAACAAAGCCGAGGAGCTGCGCCTGATCGCCGATTACAGGGGTGACCCAATCGAAAAGGAAGATGCGGCTTGGGCGGTATCTCAGGCACAAGCTTTTGTTCAAGCGATGCAAGCCAGGCAATAACGCTTTTTCGTCCGGCGTTACACGGACAAGTCACCCTTAAAAGGGTAGGTTAGGCCATGAACCTCGAAACCTGGGAAATGTTGAGCTACATGGTCACCGTCATCGGCCTGCCGCTGGCGATCCTGGTCTTTGTCTACGAGCAGCGCAAGGAGCGGGACAGCGATGAAGAGGAGGTGTACCAACTGCTCTCCGACAACTATCAGGATTTTCTCAAGGTCGCGCTGGCCAACCCTGACCTACGCCTGTTTTCGGCAGAAATGACACCGCAGCTCACCGATGAGCAGCGCGAGCGCATGTACATCATTTTCAACATGCTGGTGTCGCTGTTCGAGCGCGCCTACCTGCTGCTGTACGAAGAGAAAATGTCGGACAAGCAACTGCGCCGCTGGCGCTCATGGGAAGACTACATGCGCGAATGGTGCCAGCGCGAAGATTTCCGCGCCGCACTCGGCGAACAGTTGCGCGGAGAAGACCCGGATTTCGTGCTCTATTTGCAAGGGCTGGCCCACGAGCCTGTCGCGCGCGCGTAGCCGCTTGCCTTGCCGCGCAGCACTCAATCTGTACCTTTCAGCATTCCGATAAATTGCCAGATTTCCTCGCGCGACATCTGCCGCGAAGCTTCAAACTCGGCGTGGCTGTCCGGGCGCCGCGCACATGGCGTAGCGCACATCGCCCAGCAGGCGCGGGTCTTCCGGGTGCAGGGCCAGATAGCCATCCGAGAAAAAATCGAAGCGCCGGATATCCTTGCGCAACACCGATGCGGGAGCCAGCGCGGGCACATCGCGCGCCGGATCGAAGGCGCGCACCGTGTTCCCCGGATAAACCCGGGCGGATCCGCCCGGGCCGATCCGCACCGCATCCACGTGATAAACATCGTTGGCGCGATAGATCGAGCGCCACAACAGCAGGTTGCCCATGGTCGGCTTGACGGTCAATTTGCCGGCCTGGTGCCCGCGCTGCGCGATGGTTGCGCGCATCGCCTCTTCGGCGCGCTGGTGCTGGAACCAGCCGGTAGCCAGATATGCGGCAGCCAGCATCAGGCCGATGCGCGCCGGAAGCAGCCTGCGCCAGCGCAAACCGAACAGCAGCGCCGCCGCCAGCGCCAGAGAAAACAGCGGATCAAAGATCGGGACGATGCTCCAGGCGATGCGCTCGCCGGTAAACGGCCACAGCACGTGCGTACCGTAACTGGTGCAGGCATCGAGCAGGCCGCTCGTGGCACAGCCCAGCAAGGCGTACAGGTAGATACGGCGAAAACCGAGCGGATGCTTTAAGGCTTTGAACGCAGGCCAGAGAAGCAGCGTAGCCAGCAGCGCCCCGACAGGAACAAAAACCAGAGCATGAGTGAACTGGCGGTGATATTCCAGCACCAGCAGCGGGTCTTCGGAGGAACGAATCAGCGCATCGGCATCCGCCAGCAGCGCCGCCACAAAGCCCGTCGCGGCGGCAGCGCGCATCTCGCTTTTCCGGCTGCACGACAGAGCGAGGGTTCCGCCCAGCAGCCCATGAGTCAGGATATCCATCCAGCCAAAGCCCTTCAGGTTTGAGTGCGCAATAAACTATACATAGCGACATAAATCGTAGCGAGCGGGCTAGCGTTGGGGAAGCCCGGAGCGCAGGCGCCGGAGTGTACGCGGCAGTCTGCCGCCACGCGACCCCGGCGCCAGTTCGCGCATAACCAACGACTTGGTTGGCGTAGTTTGCCAACGTAGCCAGATGGTTAGTTGTTTAATCCGTGGATTTATGACGCCATGTATAACACAGGTTCAAAGAGGATGGGTGATTGCGGCCAGTAATCCCGAACACATAGCCTGCGGCCAACCCATAGTTGATATAGCCAGGGAGCAATTGCTTTCCGTATTCAACCGAACTAGACTGGGTTCAACTTGAGCGAGATATTTCATGCAAGCCATCCATCACAGGGCAAATACGCTGCTTTCCCCGCAAGCGCCAGGGAATCCAGATGAAAGCGATGCCCGCTTTGCCCTCGTATCCCACATTCAGGCCAACGTCCGCGCCGCGCAGGATGAAGACATCGGCTCTGGCGACCTCACCGCGCAGCTTGTCCCGCTGCAACAGGACGGTTGCGCCACGATCATCACGCGCCAGGATGCCGTACTGTGCGGCACGCAGTGGTTTGACGGCTGTTTCAAAGCGCTCGACCCTGCTTGTTCTATCAACTGGCTGGTGCGTGATAGCGATGCGATCAAGGCTGGCCAGATGCTGTGCAAGATCCGAGGCAATGCGCGCGCCATGCTCACGGCGGAGCGCGCCGCACTGAACTTCCTGCAACTGCTGTCCGCCACCGCCACCGCAACGCGGCGTTATGTGGATGCGGTGGCAGGCACCAGGGCAAAAATCATGGACACGCGCAAAACACTGCCCGGCCTGCGCATGGCGCAGAAATACGCAGTAAAAACCGGCGGCGGGCATAACCAGCGCATCGGCCTGTTCGACGGCATCCTCATCAAGGAGAACCATATCCTGGCGGCGGGCAGCATTCGCGCCGCACTGGAAGCCGCATTCCGCCTCGCCCCGGAAGGAACTTCCGTGCAGATCGAGGTAGAAAATATGGGCGAGCTGCGCGAGTCGCTGGATGCGGGAGCGAAACTGGTTTTGCTGGATAACTTCAACCTCGACGACATGCGTGCGGCGGTAAAATTCAACGCGGGCCGCGCGGAGCTGGAGGCTTCCGGCGGGATCAATCTGGATACGGTGCGCGCCATCGCGGAAACCGGGGTGGATAGAATTTCCATCGGCGGGCTGACCAAGGATGTGCGGGCGGTGGATTTATCCATGCGGTTTGCATAAAACCTCCCTCACCCGCCTTCGGCACCCTCTCCCGCTTGCGGGTATGGGGAGAGAATTTTGGAGAACACCATGTGCCAACTGCTCGGGATGAACTGCAACACCCCCACCGACATCTGCTTTTCCTTCAGCGGCTTCCAGAAACGCGGCGGCGCAACCGATGTGCATGCCGACGGCTGGGGCATCGCTTTTTTCGAGGGCAAAGGGGTGCGCCTGTTTCTCGACCCGCAGCCATCGGCGCAATCGCCTATCGCCGAACTGGTGCGCAATTACCCGATCCGCTCGCTGAATGTGGTCGCGCACATCCGCAAGGCCACGCAGGGCGTGGTGTCGCTGGAAAACACTCACCCGTTCATCCGCGAGCTGTGGGGGCGCTACTGGATATTCGCCCATAACGGCAACCTGCCCGAATTCGACCCGGCGCTAGACGGCAGCTTCCTGCCTGTCGGCAACACCGATAGCGAGCTGATTTTCTGCTGGCTGCTGCAAAGCCTGCGCCAGCGGTTCGGCAACCTGGCGCCGCCGCGCGATGCGCTGTTTGCTGCGCTGCACGAGCTGACCTGCCGGATCGCCGGAACCGGCATTTTCAATTACCTGCTGTCCAACGGAGATTGCCTGTTCGCGCACTGCTCCACCGAGTTGGCCCACATCATCCGGCGCGCGCCTTTTGCCGTGGCACACCTGAAGGACGAGGATGTCAGTTTGGATTTCAGCGAGGTGACCACGCCCAACGACCGGGTTGCCGTCATCGCCACCCTGCCGCTCACCGACAACGAACCATGGGTCACCATGCGGCCCGGCTCGCTGTGGATGTTCCATGAAGGCGAAGCGGTGACCCACCTCGATACCATCGCCAGCCCGGTCAGATCGTTAGCGGGAATCTCGCACAGCGAATCGCTTACCCCCGGCCGATAAACAGCGGGAGAAGGGTAACGCTCCAGCACCAGCTTGCGCGATCTTGGGTTCCGCCCGCGCGGTCCGGCATGCGAAACACCGGCAACCTCTTGCCCGCAGCCATGACGGCATCCACAACTTTCCGAGCGGCAACGGGATTGTCGGCTTGGAGGCATTGCACGTGGCTGATCGCCAATTCAAAATTCGTAGCGTACCTGGAGATACAAATTGTCGTCACGCGACATTTGTCCGAATTGCCCCCACGGCTTGCCGCCGAAAAAGTTGGCGCCAACCGCGCCCCATACCTTGTCGGTGAAACTGTAGCGCAGTTCCGGGTTTGCGAAGTGGTCGCCGTTGCTGGCATTGTACGAGGCATAAGCGGAAAACCGCAGCGTCTGGTGCAGGAAGAACTGCGTCAGCCGCGCCGTGACGGCGTGGTTCCAGCGCTCCTCTGCCGGGAAACCGGCGGACAGCGCGGCGAGATAGGCGCCGTAATCATGCATCAGCTCGGCGTAATATTGCAGGCCGAGCGTCATATCTTCCACCGGCTGTATCTGGTAACCGGCGAGCAGCCGCGTCTGCGAATTGGGCACGGCAAAGTCGCTCCCCGCGCGATCATCGTGCGAATCGTAGTAAGCCGCTTCCAGGCTCAACACTCCTTCGCCCGCACGCCCGGACAAACTGGCGCCGCAGATTGAGAGCTTTGGATAAAAATAGGTGATGCTCGCCGGTGCCGTCATGTTGTCCGGCCGCATCGAGGGGGTGCGCTGGAAGCCGCGATATAAATAGAGCGCCACGTCATAGCCCGCGATGTCGCGGTAAGCGCGCAACCCGATATCACCCTGTCCCGGTTTGACAATTTCGCGGTTAGTTATTGTCGGCATCGGGTCGTAAAACCAGAAACGGTTTGCATCGGGAATGCGGCTTTCGCGGAAACCCGGCGCAACCACCAGCTCGAACGAGGCAAACTCCGGATAAGCGCCCAGTTTCACCGCATCCACGCCGCGCTTGAGGTACTCCAGCGGTCGCCCGGCGAACAGTGCCTCGTGATCCTTGGGGAAGAAGTCGTTCACGAATACCAGGTCGCCCAAACCCCAGGTGATGACCTGACGGCCAAGGCGCAGATCCCAGTTGCCTCCCGCATAGTCGATGTAGCCCTCGCGCAACTCACTCTCATCCCTGCGACCGAGATGATCGTAGGCCAGATCGCCCTTCGCCAGCAACCGCCAAGCATCGCCGGCGGCATCGAGCTTGAGTTGGACGCGCTCCTCCAGCCACTTGTAATGTCGGCCATCGGGATTCTGCCCGGCGGTGTTGAAGGCCGTGTTCTGCTGCAGGAAGCCAGAGAGCGCAACCTCTGCCCGCGCCGCTGGCGGCGCTAGCAGCAAAACCGCAGAGAGCGCGGCAATAACCCCTCTCCCCAACCCTCCCCCGCAAGGGGGGAGGGAGCCTGGCCAGTGTGCTCACCTCACATCGTATCATATCATATGGCGCATCTCGCCATTGCATTGGATCGGGCCGTCAAAAGCCAACAACGTTTCAAACATTGTTGCTGTTGCCAAATGGCCCCCGATGGGGGCAAAGATTGACCACCGTGGGGACGCCCTTCACATCGGCGATTTCATCGGCGCTGAACTGCTTGTAACGGGCGCGCTTCCTGTCGTATTGCTCTTCCTTGAGCGGCAGGAAATTTGTCTTGTCTATCCAGGTGAACTTGTAGCCGAAGTCCGAATCCGCGCCTTTCGGCGTGCTCTTTACCACGTAGCAGTCGCGGTCGCCCACTTTCTCCTCGCGCTCGACGGCGTGGCTGTCGTCCTCGATGTCGCGCCCCGAAACATCCTCGTAAGTGAAATCGGAGCCGACGAAACTGGAGCGCTTATCCTGCGCGGCAATGCGCTTGACCATATTGATCGCGGGGATGAACATCCAGCGGTCGTCATCTTTGGCCGGATACTTGTGAATCATAAAGGTCATGTCTTTCACGTCGGACGGCTGAAAAAAATACATGAAATATTTCTGGTCGCCACCCGCTTCGCCCATGTTCTTGCGCAGCATGGTGAGTTCGCGCACGCGCTCCTGGCCGCCATTGTTGATGAGCTTCATCACCACCCGCGCCTTGAAGTCCTTGCCCGGATAGAGGAAGGCGGCCTGCGACTGCTTCATCACCTCCTCGCCTGAAAGAGCCTGCGCCTGACTCGTGAATGCCAGGGGCAGCAGCGCGGCAATCATCCATATCTTCCAGCACTTCATTTCAATCTCCTTTCGTAGGTGCCGGGGCAGTATCCACCCCCGGCTTCTGTTGATCGAATAGCCAACGTTGCCCGAGCATCACCAGCGCGGGCAGATAGAGGATGGTGAGCAGCGCGGAGAGCAGCATCATCGAAACGATGAAGGCACCCACCGCAATGTAGGGCGTGAGGGGCGCAAACAGCATCACCGAGAAGGCGGCGGCGAACAACAGCGCATTGCGCAGAATACCCTTGCCCGGTCGCGCCGCCGTCCATAGCAGCGCCTCCCGCAACGCCTCCTCGCTCAAGGCGCCACCCGTTTCGGCCAGGCGCTGGCGGAAACGGCTGATGAAGTGGATGGAGAAATCCACCGCCATGCCGAGCGACAAGGTGCTCATCACCGACAGCGGCATGTCGAAATCCTTGCCGGTGAAACCCACCACGCCATAGATCAGCAGGATGGTGAACAGCAGCGGCACGTAGGCGACCAGTGCCCACTTAGCCGAGCGGAAGTCCAGCGCCAGAATGACGAATACCACCACCAGCGCCAGCCCGAGGCCAAGTACCAGGTCGCCCAGCACCTCGTCGTTCCACACCAGGTTGAAGTAGGCGATGCCGGCCGGCCTAACTGTCGCCGCCAGCGGGTGGGCCTTCTGATAGGCGTCCGCTGCCTGTATCACCTGGCGCATCGCTTCCGCATCCCAGGTCTTGAGTTGCACCATCAGGTTGGCTTTCTGAAAGCCGGAATCAACCACGTTATCCAGGTCTGCGGGTTTGGCCGACATGCCGAACAGGAACAGATATTGGCCGACCGTGTCCCGCGTATCCGGCACCGTATCGAATTTCGGATCGTCATCGTGCAGGACGCGGTTGATGCGTTTCACGTAATCGGCGACCGAGAAGGTCTTGCCCACTACCGGCAAGGTTTCTAAATGGCGCTGCAATCCCTCCAGCCAGCGCATGGCTTCCGGTCGTTTTACAAAATCCGCCTCGTTGGATTGCACCACCAGATAACCCAGCGAAGTGCCGCCGAGCGCCTGGTTCATCGCCGTATCGGCCACGCGGATCTCGCTCGACTGCTTGAACCACGCCACCAGATTGTTGTTGACGTGAATCTTGGTGGTACCGACGATGGCCACTACCACCAGCACCAAGCCCACCAGCGCGGTAGCCAACGGGCGCGTCGCGCCCACTCCGGCAATGCGGTGCAGGAAGCGTGCAGCAAGGCTCAATTCCACGCTCTCACCTTTGGCGGCCTTGGCGATATTCTCTTCCTTGACGAAGGTGAGGATGGCCGGGATCAGGCTGAAGGAAAACAGCCGCAATACCACCGTACCGAAGGCGATCAACCCGCCGAACACCTGTACCGGCACGATGTTCATGAACAGCAGCACGGCGAACCCTGCCGTCGTGGCAAGCGCAGTGAAGCGCACCGGCCTGCTCACCGCAGCCATGGTCTCGCGGATCGCGGCCAGCTTGTCTCCTCGCTCGCGGTAACGGAAGTAGAACTCGTTGAAGATGTGGATGCTATCGGTGGCGATGGCCATGAGGAAAACCGGCGCCATCGAGCTCATGATATGCACCGGGAGACCGACGCCGATCAGAAGCCCCATGCTCCAGATGATCGCCGCCATGGACACGCCCATCATGGCGAAAGACAGCGCCAGGTTGCGGAACATGAGCTGGATGGCAGCGAACATGATCATGCCGGCGATGGGTGCAAAAACCGCCATCAGCTTGAACATCTCTGCGCCGAAGGTGTCGCGCGCCACCGGGTCGCCCGCGATGTAATAGCGTTCCGGCCCTTTCTCCCCGGACACAATCTCGCGGATATTGGCGGCGATGACGGCTCCATTGGAATCCTTTTCCAGCGGCACGTAGATAGCCGTAGTCTTGCCGTCCTTCGATATCACGCGATCGACCAGCAGCGGGTTGCCGAACAGCGCCGCGCGCAATGCTTCCACTTCCGCATCTGTCTGTGGCGCGCCCGGCATCAGCGGCCCGACTTTCAACGTGCCCGCCTCTGCGGTGACATTGGTGATGGTGGTGAAGCTGTTTACATCGCGGCTCGCCACGCCGTCCAGCCTGACGATTGCATCGGTGACGCGGGCGATGCGGGCCAGGGTTTCCCGGTTGAGCACACCCGCATGGTTTTCCACGCCCACGACGATGGTGTCCTCATACAGCGCAAACGTCTTATCCACCTCGTCGTTCCAGACACGCACGTCGGAGTTTTCCGGCAGCATGTGCTTCGGGTTGGTGTCGGTCTTGATGCTTGGAAACTGGGTGAGGAACAGCAGCGTCAGCGCCACCGTTGCCGCTACGATCAGCTTCGGACGACTGATGGAAAATTCGACGAGCGAGAAATTGAACATGTGATCTCCTTATGCGCGGCCGATGCGGTATTTTTTATGTAAGGCTCGCCGGCGTGCCTGAACAGGTTTGGCGTGTATCTGTACGCCTGCGATAGTCAATTCGTCTTCTCCCGATTCAGGGCGATACTGGCGCGAAACACGTCGTAGGCAATGGGTTCCTTGTTCTCATAGCCGATTCGCCGCCTGCGATCTTCGTCGAGCAGGTGATACCGTACCCGCGCCTCCACCGCCACCGCCGTTGGCTCGCGACGGGGGGCGACATCAAACCGGAAGACCCTCGGCTGCCATCGCGGCAAGCGGTTATCCCACAGATCGACGATAAAGGGGCGCCACATGATGCTCCGCTTCATGACATAGTCGTCTTCGCGCAGCACGGCGCCACTCTGATCCACAAGGCGGATGGATACGGTCAGGTGACGATCCGGCGTCCCGGTCGGGAAATAATGTGCTGCTCCGGTATTGGTCAGCGTCAGCGTAAAGGAGCGTTTGCCAGGCGAAGGCGCTGGCGCTTCGCGAAGCACAGCTTCCAGCCCTTGTTTTACCGTTTCCGGGTCGTGCCCGCCACGCCACAAATGTTTGCGCACCGCCCGAACCTGCCCGCCCGCGACCAGGGGTCGTTCAACGAGCGGCATGTGGCATTGGATGCAGTCTGGAGACATGTCGCCCGGCCCGGCGGCTTCGCGGCCAGCGGCGCCGTTTGCGGCAACCGGCGGGGTGTCCTTCGTCGCGCCCGGGGTGCTGCTGATCTCGGCGACGGTTCCGCATGGCGGGAACCGGAAAAATGTGTCCCAACGATTTCCGCCCACGACATGACACTTGAAGCAGATCTCGTTGGAATTGGCGATTTTTTCCACGGGATGCGCCGCACTCCCGCTGCCGAAGGTTCCGACAATCTTGTCATTCTTGAGGTGACAGGCTACGCAGGTGACGCCCTCATGCTGCAACTGCGCGTCAAACGCCGGATTAGGCTCCAGGATGGGTTGCCATTTCTCCTGGTCGTTGAATCCAGTGACCTTGTGCTCCTGCTGACGATCGAGCGGAATATGGCAGTTCTTGCAGATTTGCAGTTCGCCGTCAAACACCCAATCCACCTGAAAATAGGGGTCGGTCCAAGCTTGGCTGTGGATGCTCGTCGCCCACTCATCGTAAAACTCCCGGTGGCATCCGGCGCAGCTTTTGGCGCTTAAAGACTGGAGCGACGGAGGCAGGCCGACGGTTGAGACCGGGCGTTCAAACGCTTCAGATACCACGAAGATGTTCATCGGACGGAACAGTCGCCAAGCCAGGAACATAATCAGGGCGACCAGGACGATGCCGACAACTACGGTCTTCCTGTTGCGGGCAAACATCATGGAATGCCCCAAAAGTAAAGAATCACGATAAGCCCCCGATCGCTGCCCCGGCTTTACTTTCCACCGGGAAACCATGTTGGTTCCAGGCGGTCATTCCACCGCGCGTCACACGGATGTCAGAAAACCCCTTCCCGGACAATAACCGGGCCGCGACAGTGGAGCGCTTGTCGGTACGGCACACGATCGCGATCGGACGTGCCAAGTAGCTATCGAGCTCCGTCGCTCGCTGCGAAAGTTCCTCAAGGGGAATACTGCGAGCCTCAGTGATGTGGCCTTGTTCGCCGCAAAAATCCTGCGCTCCCCTGACATCAAGGACCAACAGATCCTCCCCGGCATCCAGTTTTCGTTTGAGTTCCTCCACGCCGAGCATGGGAGTGCGGCGCATCCGGCGTATCAGGCGCGGGAGAAAAACGATCAACGCCAGCAAGCCCAGCGCCAGCAAGCCCTTCTGGATGCTTCCCGCGCTTCCCGCAGCCGCCTCACGCCCCGCATAGCCCAGATAAGTGAAAGCGATCGCCCCTGGCAGCATGCAGATATAGGAAGTGACGATGAAGTGGGACAGCTTGATCCGTGTCAGCCCCAACGCATAGTTGAGGAGATTGAAGGGGAAAAGCGGCACAAGGCGCACGAAGGCGATGAAGCGCCAACTCTCCGTTTCCACCCCCTCGATCAACTGTTTGAGTCGGCCACCCGCCTTGCGGGCAACCCAATCGGAAGCGAGATGGCGTGCGACCAGGAACGCCAGGGTTGCGCCCAGCGTAGCCCCCGTCAGGCTGTAGAACGTGCCCCATACCGGTCCGAACAGCGCGCCACCGGTAATGGTGAGCACCGAACCCGGAAGAAAAAGGATAGTCGCCGCCGCATAGAGCGCCATGAAAACCAGCGGTGCCGCAACGCCGGCGTCCTGCATCCAGTTCTGGAGTGCCGTAGCGGAAAATTGCTCGCGATAGACTGCCGCCACCGCGATGCCCGCCAGAAGCGCAGCCAACAAGGTAAATCGCGCCAAGTTATCGAATCGCATTTGTGCTGCCCCGTTTCGCTATTTCGTGTTTGGTTGCTAACTGACCGATGTCCGGGTAACGATTGACCCCTCCAGGCAGAGTGGTGGAATTGGGGTAAACTGAAAACTGTTTGCTATGCGCCGAATGTTGTTCTAGTATTCTTACGAATATTTGAATAATAGGGATTTCCTTGGAAATGTCAACACAAAAACTTAAGCAGCAGCTTTTTGAACAGTTCGCCCGCGTGGGCAAGGCCATCGGCAGCCCGGCCAGACTGGATCTGCTCGAATGCCTTGGGCAAGGGCAGCGCAGCGTGGAAGCACTGGCCGAAAAATGCGGGCTTCCTGTTTCGAACGCATCGCATCACCTTCAGCAACTGCGACAAGCCGGGCTGGTGAGCGCCTACAAGGACGGGCTTTATGTCTATTACCGATTGGCGGGAGACGAGGTTGTCGGTCTCTTGAACGCATTGCGAAACGTGGCCGAACAGAACATCGCGGAGGTGGAATGGCTGGTCAATACCTACCTGACCGTCAAAGATGCTCTGGAGCCGGTTCCAGCCGGGGAACTGCTGGATAGAGCGCGGAAGGGGCTTGTCATCGTTCTCGATGTGCGCCCGCCCGACGAATATGCGGCTGGCCATATCGCCGGTGCCGTGAACGTGCCCTTGCCTGAATTGGAGAAGTATCTCCGCAAGCTTAAGCCGAAAAAAGAAATTATTGCGTACTGTCGCGGCCCGCACTGCGTTCTCTCCTACGACGCCGTTGAGAAGTTGCGCGGTCGCGGCATCAAGGCCAGACGCCTGAAAGAAGGCTTTCCGGAATGGAAGGCGGCCGGCCTGCCGGTAGAGGCTTAACCGTCAGCATCGAGAATTATATGGATGCAAACCCACCTGCCACACCGAAGAAATGGGCCAAGCCCAGACGCTTCGACCGCAATCTGGTAGTCATCGGTGCGGGTGCGGCGGGCCTGGTCACCGCCTACATCGCCGCCGCCGTGAAGGCCAAGGTCAGCCTCATCGAAAAGCACAAGATGGGTGGCGACTGTCTCAACACCGGCTGCGTACCGTCGAAGGCGCTGATCCGGACGGCGAAACTACTCTCCCACATCCGGCGGGCCAAGGAGTTCGGTATCCGCAATGCCGAAGCCGAGTTTGATTTCGCCGAGGTCATGGAGCGTGTGCAGCGCATCGTCAAAACCGTCGAGCCACATGATTCAGTCGAGCGATATGCGGCGCTGGGAGTCGATTGCATACATGGCGAAGCCAGGATCACATCACCGTACACAGTGGACATAAGGACTGGGAATGGGACAAGAACGCTGACGACCCGTACCATTGTCATCGCCGCCGGCGCCCGGCCTTTTGTTCCGCCGATTCCGGGCCTTGAAGAAATCGGCTATCTCACTTCGGACACGGTGTGGAACCTGCGGCAACTGCCACGCCGCCTTCTCGTCATGGGCGGCGGGCCGATCGGTTGCGAGCTCGCACAATGCTTCGCCCGCCTCGGGGCGCAGGTCACCCAAGTGGAGATGCTGCCCCGGATCATGTTCCGCGAAGATCCCGAAATATCCAACATGGTGATGCAATCCTTCCAAGCGGAAGGTATTGATGTGCGCGTTGGCCATAAAGCCAAACGGTTCGTGGTCGAGAACGGCGAGAAGATTTTGATTGCCGAGCACGACGGCATCGAGGTGCCGATTCCGTTCGATGCCGTGCTGGTTGCCGTGGGACGTGTCGCGAATACGACCGGCTACGGGCTGGAGGAACTCGGCATTTCGACGACCAGGGCCGGCACCGTGGGAACCAATAGC
This sequence comes from Gallionellaceae bacterium, assembly GCA_008080515.1. Classification (GTDB taxonomy): domain Bacteria; phylum Pseudomonadota; class Gammaproteobacteria; order Burkholderiales; family Gallionellaceae; genus VIKH01. The sequence continues at coordinate 14,136 of VIKH01000034.1, forward strand.
TACTTGCAGACGATCTACCCGAATATTTATGCCTGCGGCGATGTTGCCGGGCCATACCAGTTCACCCACGCCGCAGCACACCAGGCCTGGTACGCTGCCGTGAACGCATTGTTCGGATACTTCAGGAAGTTCAAGGTGGACTATTCGGTGATGCCCTGGGCTACCTTCACCGACCCCGAGGTGGCAAGGGTCGGGTTGAACGAGACCGAAGCTAGGGAGAAGAATATTCCGTACGAACTCAGCGCGTTCCAGCTTGACGACCTGGATCGCGCCATCGTTGATGGCGAAGCGCGGGGTCTCGTCAAAGTGCTGACCGTCCCCGGAAAAGACCGGATTCTCGGGGTGACTATTGTGGGCGAGAGCGCGGGCGATGTGATCGCCGAATTCGTGATGGCAATGCGGCAAAACATCGGCCTCAGCCGGATTCTCGGCACCATCCACATCTATCCGACACTGGCCGAGGCGAACAAATATGCGGCCGGCGTCTGGAAGAAGGCGCATGCGCCAGAAGGCCTGCTCAAATGGGCGGAACGCTATCACGCCTGGATGAGGCGTTGAGCGCGAGCGTGGCAATAGATACCGACAACATCGGAGAAGACGCGCGCACCAGACTCGCCGGTTTTCATTTCGAGAAAAGAAACGCCGCGTGTTCGCTGGCCGGAGCGCCAGCAGCGCAAGACAATCGCGACTGAGCAAACGCCCCCGTTCAATCAGCTTGAGGAATATGCCATGCATAAAATCGTCCAGGACTATTACGGCAAACAGCTTCAAAATTCAGGCGACCTGAAAACATCTGCCTGTTGCGATGCGTCAAACGTGCCGGGCTGGCTCAAGCCGCTATTGGCGCGCATTCACCCTGAAGTGATGTCGCGCTATTACGGCTGCGGGCTGGTTTGTCCGCCGCTGCTGGAGGGTTGCCGCATTCTTGACTTGGGTAGCGGTTCCGGTAGGGATGTCTATGCGCTGGCACAACTGGCAGGCGCGCGCGGCCAAGTGGTCGGCGTGGACATGACGGAAGAACAGCTTGCTGTTGCGGAAAATTTTCGCGCCCATCACGCCGAGGCGTTCGGTTTTGACAACGTGACGTTCAAGCGGGGCTACATCGAGAAACTCGATGAGCTTGGGCTGGAGTCAAATAGTTTCGATGTCATTGTGTCGAACTGCGTGATTAACCTTTCGCCCGACAAGGATGCGGTTTTGCGCGAAGTGCATCGCCTGCTGAAGACGGGTGGGGAATTCTATTTCTCCGATGTCTATGCCGACCGGCGGGTGCCGGATGCGGTGCGCAACGATCCCGTGCTGTACGGCGAATGCCTGGGAGGCGCGCTGTACTGGAACGATTTTTTGCGGCTGGCGCAGCGCAACGGATTTGCCGATCCGCGTCTGGTTGAAAGCCGCCCGTTGGAGATAAGCGACCCGAAGCTTGCGTCACGCGTGGGCAATCTGCGTTTTTACTCGGCCACCTATCGGTTATTTAAACTGGACGGACTGGAATCCGCCTGCGAGGATTATGGGCAGGCAGTGACCTATCGCGGCACGATACCCGATCATGCGCATCGTTTTGTCCTCGACTGCCATCACGATATTGAGGCCGGGCGCATTTTTCCGGTATGCGGCAACACTTGGCGCATGTTGCATGACACACGCTTTTGGCAACACTTCGAGTTCATCGGCGGCTTCAGCCAGCACTATGGGATTTTTCCCGGTTGCGGCAGTGACATACCGTTTGTGCAAGACAAAAGCAGCACGGCTTCCGGCTGCTGCTGAATAGACTGGATTCCGGCTTTCGCCGGAATAACAAAATCCGAATTTTTAGAAGTGTCCTTTAACCCGATAATATCCAGCAACTGAATATTTCGTGTCCAATTTTAACGCTGCAATGCGCCCTTTTGCGCTTTGAGAGGCAGTAGAAATAAACCACCCCGCCGCAAGCAGCGGGGAATTGAACCCGAAGAGATTAATACTCCGCTTCGCGAACCCGTGGCATGCCCTCGCCCTCCCAGCGTGCATAGCCACCGGCAAGGTTGAACACTTTATTGAATCCCATCATCTGCAAGACGGCAGCAGCCATGGCCGACCGGCCACTGGTAGCGCAGTAGACGATGATCTGCTGGTCTCTCGCACCTGACAGAGGCGGGTAGTGTTTGGGGTAGCTTGTATCAGCGGCAGCTTCAATGATGCCGCGCGGCACGAGATGCGCTCCCCCGATATGGCCGTGCTCGAATTCGCTGGCCTCTCGCACATCGACAAGCAAAAAATCTTCCTTGGCATCCAGTTTGGCTTTGAGTTCCGCAGGCGTAACCTCAACGATGCAGGATTTAGCGGCGCGCACGAAGTCCATCAGGCCAACAGGTTTTTCGGGTTTGAATAAGTCGTACATTTTTGATGCGCTCCTATATAGTTAAGTGGCCATGGGTAACTGTTCAATATTATTTATCTATCCATGTGTTTGATTGGCGGCAATGGATGGGCTGTCAGAACTTACCACCCGCCGAAACCGGACCAATCATGTTGCACCGCGGCTCGCCACGCTTTCCAGCTTTTATGATGGCGTCGGTGACGCTGGCGATGCGGGCCGGTATTACCCGGTTGCGCTATGACGATCCGAAGCTTTCCCGCAATATATCTCAAAAAATGGGAATCAGTGCATAACCCTTGGACTGGTACCCGATCAGTGAATTGAAGGTATTGGCCACCGGCTGTACGCCCTTGACCAGCGTGGCATTGTCAATTTTCATCATGCGCGCGGTAATGCCACAGGCTTCGAAGCGCACCCCGCGCGCGGCAAGCTGTTCGATGCGGGCCGACAGCTCCATCGCGGTGGCAGCATGTTCCGCCGGAATATAGCCGTTGTCGCTGGTCAAAAATCGCACCGCTGGCCCACGGAAGGCGACGATGATTTTTGGCTCAACGCCTTGGCGCTTCAAACCTTCGATGGTTTCCCCGATGACGTCGAGGGTTGTTGCTATGGCGTTGGGGTTGCCGGTGGCGATGTCGAACAGCGCCTTGCCCGTTTTCACGCTATCGAGTGCATGCCGATCATCCAGCTCTGCGGCGGTGGCGCCCAAGGCAAAAAACAGGGCAGCCAAGGTGGCGAAGACAGTCTTGCTATGTAGCGGATTCAAATACATGCTCCCTCCCTGAAATTCGTGGTTGTCGAATGCGATGCTTTGCTTCAAAAACGCCGGTACAGCCAGTGCTTCTCATAGAGTATTTTGCCCGTGTGCCAGAAACGGCTTGGCTCGTGCATCGTTACTTGCGGCATCGGCTCGGCATAAAAATCACCCTTGCCGAGACCGGCGCGACCGCCGCCGGTCTCGATGAAACATAAGCCCTCTCCGTTAAACTGGCGCGCTGAACCCCCGCCGATCCATGCGTGGGCGATATTGTGCGCCACGACCTCGGCCTGTCCGTCCGCGAACACTCCGGCTTTTGGTAAAGGCCGGCCCATCTTGAGCGGGATGGTAGTGATGTCGCCGATGGCGAAGACGTTCTCGAATTTTGTTTGCAGCGTGTGGCGGTCAACCGGAACCCAGCCGCTTTCGTTGGTCAACCCCGCCTCGCGCACCACTGCTGGCGCGCGGTGCGGCGGGACATAGAGCAGCAGGTCGAACCCGGTCTCGGCACCGTTCGCAAAAACCATGCGGCGGCTGGCGGCATCCACTTCTTTGACCTGGTGTTCGGGGTGGTAGGCGATGCCGCGCTCCTCGACCATCCCGCACACGGCGGTGCCCACCTCGGGGCCGGCGACGAACATCGGCCGCGCTTCGGCGGCGAAAATCTCGAGGGTTGTTTTCTCGCGCAGGCCGCGCTCGCGCAGATAGCTATCCACCAGCATCGCTGCTTCGTAGGGCGCGGCGGGGCACTTGTATTGGGGCGCTGCGGTCAGGATGGTGATGCGCCCGCCCGCAAACTGGGCCAGCGCATCGCGGATAGCGGTCGCGCCTTCCATGGTGTAAATGCAGAGCCCGGCTCCGGCGAGGCCGGGAATGGTCTCCTGCGCGTACTCCGCACCCAGCGCAACCACCAGCGCATCGGCTTGCACAGACTGCCCGCCGATTTCCGCTTCGCACCGGCCGGGATCAATCCGCGTGACGTTGCCGCAGAGGAACTCGATGCCGTGCCGGGATAGCCGGTCAAGCGGCCTGGAGAAATCTTCCGGAGCACGCTCCCCCACCATCAGCCATAGCAGCGAAGGCGGAAAGAAATGCTGTGCGGCGCGATCTGCCGCAATCACGCGGTCAGAAGCGGGCAGCAGCTTGCGCAGCGTCTCGGCGGCAACGATGCCGCCGATCCCCGCGCCCAACACCAGCACTGTTCGGCTCATTTTATTCTCCTATGCGTGGCGACATAATACTGCCGAAAATCACCGTTCCCGCTGCACCTGTCGAGGGGCGAAGCCCCTCGCTGAAAGCCATTCTTGGTCCGGCCAGCCCCCGGGGGTGCGAGATCTTCTGCGAGGCCGCGGGCGACTTCTCAAACCGCCTGTTTATTTTTTGTTAAAAAGCGATCACCTTGTCGGCCCGCTGCGTCCACGCCGTGAGCTGGTCCATGGTGCTGCGCGATACGCCTTCAATCAGCTCCTCGGCGGCGATGCCACGTGCGTCGAGGCAACTGCCGCATGCGCCGATTTCCCCTCCGTGGTGCGCCACCATGCCCAGCATGTCGCCGATGTTGTAAAAGCCCTGCGGCACCTTCTGGCCGCGCTTGGCACATGCGGCCGCATCCCCGACAAGAAACATCTTGACTTCCGCATCGCCCGTTTTGAGCAACCAGCGTGCGAGCCGCAAGCCGTTATAGCTGCGCTCTGTCCCGTAAGGGGCATCGTTCAGGATCATCAGGTATTTCATAACCTCCTCCATCTATCACAACAATCTAATAATTACTGGATTGATTAAAGCACCATATCCCCACGATGTCAATAAAATCATTGCCTGACTGCTTGCTGCTATAATCAACGTTCAAACAATTATCGGATTGTCGAAATGAAAGACGCACGCAGAATCAAAGACCTGCTTTACGAGCAGGTGGCGCGGATCGGCAAGGTGTTTTCCAGCCCCAAGCGGCTGGAACTGATCGAGCTGCTATGCCAGGGCGAAAAGACGGTGGAAACGCTCGCGCAGGAGGCTTCTATCAGCATGAAGCTGGCCAGTGCCCATCTGCGCGAGCTGCGCGCCGCCCATCTGGTCGAAACCGAGCGACAGGGCAAAAACATTCTCTACCGCCTGGCCGGCAAGGCGGTCGCCGATTTGTGGGTACACACCCATTCCCTCGCCGAAGATCGGCTGGTTGAACTGCAAATGGCGCTACAGAAAATCGCCGTGCAACCGGATGATCTGGTTCCCAGCGACCGGGAGACGCTGATGAAAATGGCACGCCGCGGGGAGGTGGTCGTGCTGGACGTGCGCCCGGTCGAGGAATATCTGGCGGCACACCTTCCGTTTGCCCGCTCCATCCCCATTGACGAGTTGCGCCAGCGGCTGGCGGAACTGCCGAAGGACAGGCCGATTGTCGCCTATTGCCGGGGGCCCTACTGCCTGATGGCAGTTGATGCGGCCAGCCTGCTGCGCAAGGAAGGCTTCCGGTCTGCTGGCTTGCGGGATGGCGTCGCGGAATGGGAGCTGACAGAAATTCGACAGGCATAGCTTCGCCTTGCCAATTGCGGGCCACTCTTATACCGGGCGAGCCGGAACAAAAAAGGGGAAGGCCTTCTTGCTCCTCGCAGCAAAGTGCGCCGGGAGATGATTGCGGCGCCCGGCTACGCGGGGACACCCCAAAAAAACGCCCGCCGGGGATGGCGGGCCAGAGAGGTAGCTGATTCAGTTGCTGCTTACATTTTCCAACCGTAGGCGATACCAATGGAGTCTTGGTGCATCTTCAGGGTTTCCGTTCCCATGTCACCTGCTCCCAAAAGCGAGGCTGCCGATGGCCCAGTAACGGAATTTTCAAAAGCGTGCATGTAGGAAAAGGTAAGCTCACCCCCAGAGCTGGTTTTATAGGTTGCGCCAAGGGTCAGATGCTTTTCAACAACTCCGGGAGCGAGGATGTTGAAAGTGACATCATTGATGGCGCTCCCAATAGGTGATTTTCCGTAGTTGAAACCGGCACGCGCGGTCCAGTTGCTGCCATATTCGTGCTCGACGCCCAGTTTGAACACGGTCTGATCCGCCCAACGGAACCCTGACCCGGCAGCAGAACCAAGAGGATTAGCGGGGGGGGCCAGCAGGCTGTTGGCTACACCATTAGCGATGGCCGCAACCTTGCTGTAATTGATTTGTTGGATATCAACAGCGACAGTTGTATTCGGGGCTGTCTTTATGGCGACACCTACGCTGTAATTCTCAGGTATGTCAAACCCTCCTTGTTCCGCAAATAGCCCCTTGTATTTGTCGAATTTGCCCATTTTCATTTTCGTGGAATAAGCGGCGCCCAGCGTGACAGTGCTTGACAGCCTGCCTTGCCAGCCGATCCGTATGCCATAACCGGTAGAGGTATCATAACCAAGGTTGGTCACGTTGCTTTGGGAGGCGGAAAGAACTGTGAAAGCCTGCAAGCCATCCACCTTGAATTTTTGGTAACCCAGCAATGGCGATATTCCCACCGAATTGCTCTCATTGATTTTATAGGCGACAGTTGGTGCTACGATTAATTGCATCAGGTCCACACCGAGCTTGCCGCAACCATATAACATGTTGGCTTGAGCTGCTCCACAAGCGGCGAATGGGGGGCCTGCGAGTGGCGTATTAAAATCCGTGTTCATCCCGCCATTTCCATAAACGGTTACGCCGAGGGACGTGTTCGGGTTAATCAGCTTGTTGTAACCAAACTCGGGAATAAGGAACAGGGTGCTGTCACTGTCGGCGGAGCCGTTATAAAAACCACCGCCACCTGTTGCGCCTTGTCTTGAAACAGACCGTTTCGGGCTAAAGAGATCAACACCGATATCAATGCGGTCACCCACCCATACCATACTTGCCGGATTGTTTGCCCCGCCGAAGGTGTCGATAGTCATTGCGGTGGCAGCGCCACCCATCCCTTTTGCCTTCATTCCGTAGCCGTGCGAGAAATAACCGTTGGTGGCGTGCGCCACCGGTGAAACCAGACCACCTGCAATCAGCGCCAGGACAAGAACTCTCTGCTTGTTCATAAAACTTCCCCTTATCAAGTTAAGATGGTGAATCTGTTGCGGTGGTTAAACGAAAAGGCAAATGTCGGTTTCTCCGGCAAACTCCATGAACATGGCGGCACCTCCATATTCGATACCGGAGATGAAGTCGTTCTTGTCGAACTCGAAAAGGTCAACCGTCATCTGGCAGGCGATGAATTTCACGTCGGCTTCCTGGCATACGGTGCGCAATTCCTCAAGGGATGCCACGCCTTTCTTCTTGAGCTTGTCCTTCATCATCATGGTCGCCATCGTTTCCATGCCGGGCAGCACCTGCACCAGCACCGGCATCGGCACCGGCATCGGCATCGCGGGGTTGGCCAGCGGGCTGATCTTCACGTCGGACAAATCCTTGCGCAACAACTGCAAGCCGTAAAAGGTGAAGAACACCTGGACTTCGTAGCCGAGCGCGGCGGCTGTGGATGCGAGGATGAACGGCGGATAGGCCATATCCAGCGTTCCCTTGGTCGCGATAATCGCCATTTTTTTCATGGGATACTCCTCGAAATTACGGCGTTATTTCTTTTGCATGAGGAACACGTATTCCCCTTTTTCTTCGGTCGAGGACACCAGCGCGTTTCCGGTCTGGTTGGCGAATGCCTGCATGTCCTTGATGGAACCCGGGTCGGTGGAAACGACCTTGAGCACCTGCCCCGGCGTCATGTCGGCCAACGATTTCTTGGTTTTCAGGATGGGCAGCGGGCAGTTGAGACCCCTTGCATCCAGCTCTTTGTCAACGTTCATAATAATCTCCGTGGTCGTGCGTTGGTGTGTGGCAGTTGTTGTAATCACCGGCTTGCGTCAAAGCGCCAGCCGGGTAGCGCTATTAAGTAGAATCGGGCTTCCTGTGTCTATAACCCATAAGGGTGATGGGTGGCTACCCTTATGGGCTATGTTGGTTTGACGCGCGTCAACCGTGTACTCAATCATTTTTCAGCAGGCTGCGATCGCGCCCGATATCCATCCCTTTCGAGTCCAGGCGCTTGAAAATGTCGTCCAGCGCGAGATCTTCGTTGGCGAAAATATTACCCCCGCCGATCACGTCGAACAGGCCGGTCTGGCGCATGAGATCCAGCACCTGTTTCTTCAGCCCGCTGAACACGATGGTGACACCGTTGCTGCGCAGGCGCTGCACGAGGTGGTGGATGACTTCTTCGCCGGAAGCGTCCATCTGGTTGATGCCATTGCCCACCACCAGCAGGTAGCTGGCTTGGGGCCGGTTGGCTACCGCCTCAAGGACGGTATCTTCAAAATAGGAAACGTTGGCAAAATACAGCTGCCCGTCGTAGCGCATGGCGATAACGTGCTCGCTGGCCGGAAGGTTGTGGACTTTCACATCGCGCAGCGTGCCATCGCTGTGGCGCGCCAGTATCGCCACCCTGGGCTTCATGGTGCGGAACAGATACAGCACGATGGCGACTCCCGCGCCAACCAGGATGCCGTTGTCGAGATGCGGCGCAAACACGAGCGTGGCGACGAAAGTCACGGCGGCGGCCGCACCATCGTGCCGGTGCACATGCCAGGCATGTCGGATCGCTTTGAAATTGATCAGGCCGGATACCGCCATCATGATAACGGCGGCCAGAACCGCCTGCGGCAGGTGGTACAGCAGCGGAGTCAGGAACAGCAGAGTCAGCAGCACGACGATGCTGGCGAACACCGAAGACATGCCGCTCGCCGCCCCGGCGTTGAGGTTGACGGCGGAGCGCGAGAACGAGCCGCTGACCGGGAAGGATAGGCTCAAGCTGCCGACCAGGTTGGACAACCCCTGGCCGAGCAACTCCTGGTTCGGCTCGATGCGCTGCTTGGTTTTCGCGGCCATGGCTTTGGCGACGGAGATGGCCTCCATGAATCCGACCATCGAAATCACCAGCGCGCTGGAAAGCAACGCGGCTACCGCATCCCAACTGATGTCAGGAAGGCTGAAGCCGGGCAGCCCGGAAGGAACGTTACCGACCACTTCGCCTCCGCCGATCAGCTTGAGCTCGCCGTTGTGCAGCTTGCCGATGCGCCAGCGATGCCCGTCGGATTTTTCGCCTTGCGGCACATGTCCCAGAAGATACAGTTTTGCCGGTTCTGCGCCGCTGGCTGGCACTTGCTCAAAAATAAATTTTCGCAATGCGCGGCTGTTATTCCGGTTTTCTTTCTTTGCGTTTTCCAGCTCCAGTTGCAGTAGCTCGATTTCATATTTGAGCGCGGCGGCGCGCTGGCCGCTGGTCGCGTCTTTCTGGTTTTTCTTGAGCTCCGCTGTGCCGGTGTCCAGCTTGTTCTTCAGGCCGTTGATCCGCGCCTCGGCGCGCTGGTATTCGTCGGCCAGCGCCTTGACCTCCACATCCATGATGGCTTCGATTTTGCCGGAACTATTGCGCTCGAAGCCGGTACTCCAGCTCACCAGCGTGGTCAGCACCACCGCAATCAGCACGTTGGGCATTTTGGGCGCAAATTTTTTCAACGCGATCATAATGGCGAAGGCGACGGCTCCCATGGCTAAAGTGGGGAGATGGGTTTCCCCGACTTGGAGCAGCACCCCCCAGATATCCTGGATGAAATGCTCGCTGCGCCCCATGGAAACGCCGAACAGCTTGTTGAGCTGGGACAGGCCAATGATGATCGCGGCCGCATTGGTGAAACCGACGATCACCGGATGAGAAAGAAAATTGACCAGCACACCAAGCTTGAACAGCCCCAGCGCCAGTTGCAGCAGGCCCACCAGTAGCGCGAGTAGGATGGCCAGGGCGACAAACTGCTCGGAACCGGTGGCGGCAAGCGGCGCCAGCGCCGAGGCGGTGAGCAGGGAAACCACCGCCACCGGCCCGGTGGCGAGCTGCGCCGACGAACCCCACAGCGCGGCGATGATGCCGGGCAGGAACGCCGCGTAGAGGCCGTAGTAGGCGGGCAGCCCGGCGAGCTGCGCGTAGGCCATGGACTGCGGGATCAGCACCAGTGCGACAGTGATTCCGGCAACCAGATCGGCCTTGAGCGTTTCCGCGCGCAAGGGAAACCATTGCAGGAAAGGCAGCCAGCGGACGAGGCGGTTTTTCATGTTTGTCTCGGCTCTCCGTTTGGTAAAGATGCGTGGCATTCCGGAAAGATGCGTTTTTTGCAGGTGCGGCAGATTTCCGGGTCGAGCGTGGAATAGATCGGCTTGATCCAGTTCGACTTGGCGGGAAA
>VIKH01000035.1 GCA_008080515.1 Gallionellaceae bacterium
AACAGAGCATCCGGCTTGGCGACGGACATCATTTCCGCATCCACCTGCCAGTCGGCAAAATCCTTCATCCGCTCTTCGTTTTCCGCCTCGAAGCCCATGCTGGTCCACACGTCGGTAGTCACGAGATCGGCGCCGCGCACGGCATCCATCGGGTCGGCAAATTCCTCGTAGTGGCTTTCGCCAAGCAGGCCGGCACGCTCCGGCTCGACTTCGTAACCGGGCGGAGTGGAGACGTGAACATTGAAGCCGAATACTTCGGCGGCTTGCAGCCAAGTGTTGCACACGTTGTTCGAGTCGCCGACCCACGCCACGGTCCGGCCCTGAATGTTGCCGCGCTGCTCGATGTAGGTATAGATGTCGGCCAGGATCTGGCAGGGGTGATACTCGTTGGTCAGGCCGTTGATCACCGGCACGCGCGAGTTGGCGGCAAATCGCTCGATGATGTCCTGCTCGAAGGTGCGCACCATCACCAGATCGCTCATGCGCGAAATGACTTGCGCCGCATCCTCAACCGATTCGCCGCGACCGAGCTGCGAATCGCGCGTGTTGAGGTAGATGGCATTGCCGCCAAGTTGCTGCATCCCGGCTTCGAACGATAAACGTGTGCGTGTTGAGCTTTTCTCGAAAATCATCACCAGCGTGCGGTCCGCCAGCGGGTGGTATTTCTGGTAGGCCTTGAAACGCTGTTTGATGACGCGGGTGCGCTCGAACAAGTGCTCGAACTCGGTGCGGGTGAAATCCCTGAATTGCAGAAAATGCCGAAGGCCTTTCAGTGAAGACTCATGCACGCTTGCGGGGGGGATGCCGGAACTAAAATGCTTGATGGCCATGACTGCGCGCAAACATTAAGCCAGAAAATCGCTCACCAGAGGGCACAGCATATCCAGCAGTTGCTCGGCCTCCCTGTGGGTGAACACCAGCGACGGCAGCAGCCGAATGACGTTTTCCGCCGTAACGTTGATGAGCAGGCCTTGAGCCAGGGCCCGCTGGACCAGGTCACCGCATGGTCGGGCCAGTTCGATTCCGATCATCAGCCCCTGCCCGCGGATGGCGGACACTCCAGGAAGTTGCCCGATGCGCTCGTGCAAACTTTGCAGCAGATGGTTTCCAGTGGTGGTTGCGCGGTAGAGCAGATCGTCCTGCTCCAGAATATCCAGGGTGGTGAGCGCCGCCACGCAGGCCAGCGGGTTGCCGCCGAAGGTGGAGCCGTGATTGCCCGGCTTGAATGTGTTCGCCGCCCTGCCCGCAGTCAGGCAGGCGCCGATCGGCACGCCGGAGCCCAGCCCTTTGGCGAGGGTCATCACATCGGGCAGGATGCCGGTATGCTGGTGGGCGAACCATTTTCCGGTGCGGCCCGTGCCGCATTGCACTTCATCCAGCATCAGCAGCCAATTTTGCCGGTCGCAAATCTGCCGCAATTGTTGCAGGTAATGAATGTCCAGCGTGCGGATGCCGCCCTCGCCCTGGATCGGCTCCACCAGCACCGCCGCGATATCGTGGTTGTGTTCGGCGACCTGGCGGATCGCATCCAGATCGTCGTAAGGGACGCGCACAAAACCCTTTACCAGCGGTTCGAAGCCAGCCTGTACCTTGCGGCTGCCGGTAGCGGAAAGGGTGGCCAGCGTGCGGCCGTGGAACGCCTTCTCCATCACGATGATGGCGGGGGTCTCGATGCCCCTGTTGTGTCCGACCATGCGTGCCAGCTTGATTGCGGCTTCGTTGGCCTCGCAGCCGGAATTGCAGAAAAACACCTCGCTCATGCCGGACAATTCGCACAATTTGTCGGCGAGCAACTCCTGTTCGCGCACCTGGTAAATATTGGAAACGTGTACCAGTTTGGCGATCTGGGCGTTCAGCGCCGCCGCAAGGCGCGGGTGGGCGTGCCCCAGGGTATTGACGGCAACGCCGGACAGCGCATCCAGATAACGCTTGCCATCGGTATCCCACAGCCACGCGCCTTCGCCGTGCGAAAAGGCGACGGGAAGACGGGCGTAAGTATTCATCAGGTGCGACATAAAATGAAAGACGGCGGCAAAGCCGCCGTACCGAGTTCGCTAAAGGTCGTATATTGAGCTAAAGACCCTTTGTTGCGCAAGGGGGAAGTCATGCCGAATCCAGCCAAGCAAAAATAAAAGCCGGCAGAAACTACCGGCTTTTATTTTGTTGGGGTCAAACCGAAATCAGCTCAAGCCATCGCCTTGATGGCGGCAGACAGGCGACTCTTATGGCGGGCCGCCTTGTTTTTGTGAATGATTTTCTTGTCGGCGATGGAATCCACCACGCCGGTGGATTTGCTGAAAACGGCTTGTGCCGCCGCCTTGTCGCCCGCTTCGATAGCTTTCACCACTTGCTTGATTGCGGTGCGAAGCTCCGAGCGCAGGCTCATATTATGCCCGCGCTGTTTTTCAGCTTGTTTTGCACGTTTTCTGGCTTGTGCGCTGTTGGCCATGGTAGCTCCTCAAAGTTGGCTTGCGATAAAAGGGGCGCATTGTATAAAAGCCGGGCCAGCTTTGGCAACTGTTTTTTTATGGTTTTTATGGTTACGTATTTGGCGGTTATGATCTGGCAACCTTGCGCTGCGGCAAGGAAAACAATTTAGGCTGCACTACATACCGCCAACCCGTCTGCCCGGACACATGGGATAGCGCGATAAAAACCGGGCAGACACCAGCACGCAACCGGCAACCGCGCAAAAAACCGCCACTCTCCGGGCGCACTGCTATAATTTCCGCCATGAACAAAGCCTTTCCTGCCGCGCCCCGCGCGCTCGACATCGCGCGTGAGGTACTGCATACCGAAGCGGCAGCCGTGAAGGCGCTGGCGCAACGCGTTGACGGGTCATTCCTGCGCGCGCTCGACATCATCCTGTCATGTGAGGGGCGGGTGGTCGTTAGCGGCATGGGCAAATCCGGCCATATCGCGCGCAAAATCGCCTCCACCATGTCGAGCACGGGCACTCCGGCTTATTTCGTCCACCCCGCAGAGGCGAGCCACGGCGATCTGGGCATGATTACTTCAGAAGATGTGTTTATCGCGCTGTCTTACTCCGGCGAGAACCAGGAATTGCTCACCATCGTGCCGGTCATCAAGAGGCAAGGTGCGCGGCTGATCAGCCTGACCGGTAACCCCGAATCCAGCCTGGCGCTGGCATCGGACGCCCATCTCGATACCGCCGTGGATAAGGAGGCATGTCCGATGGGCCTGGCGCCGACCGCCAGCACTACGGCCGCGCTGGCGCTGGGCGACGCGCTCGCGGTGGCGCTGCTGGATGCAAAAGGGTTCAGCGAGGAAGATTTCGCGCGCTCGCATCCCGGCGGCAACCTGGGCCGGCGCCTGCTTACCCATGTGCGCGACATCATGCATACCGGCGGTGAGGTTCCCGCCGTCGGCTACGGGGCCCTGCTTTCCGATGCGGTGCTTGAAATCTCTCGCAAGGGGCTGGGCATGACCGCCATCGTTGACGACGCGCGGTGCGTGCTGGGCATCTACACGGACGGCGATTTGCGTCGCACCCTGGAAAAACGCCTCGATTTCAACGAAACTCCGGTTCATGCTGTCATGTCGCGCAATCCGCGCAGCATCGGCCCTGACGCGCTGGCAGCCGAAGCGGTACAAATCATGGAGCGGCACAACATCAACCAGATGCTGGTGGTGGACGGCGACGGCAAACTGGTCGGCGCGCTGAACATGCATGACCTGTTGCACGCAAAAGTTATCTGACCCATCAGCCATCCATGCCATTGACCCGCGCACAATCTATCCGCCTCGCCGCTTTTGACGTGGACGGGATCCTGACCGATGGCGGGATATACCTGTCCGACTCGGGGGAGGAGTTCAAGCGCTTCAACTCCATGGACGGGCACGGCCTGAAGATGCTCAAGGCTTCAGGCGTGGAACTGGCCATCATTACCGGGCGAACCTCGCGCTGCGTGGAACTGCGCGCCCGCGACCTGGGTATCCCCCATTTGTATCAGGGCGTGCAGGACAAGCTGGGTGCCATGCAGAAACTTTTGGCCCGGCTCCAGGTCGCGCCGACCGCTGCCGCCTTCATGGGCGATGATGTGGTGGATCTGCCGGTGATGCTCCATGTGGGGCTCGCCTTGAGCGTGCCGGAAGCGGCGCAGGTGGTGCGCGACCGCGCACATTACGTCACCCGCCGCAGCGGCGGTCACGGAGCGGTGCGCGAGGCGTGCGAGCTGCTGATGTCCGCACAGGGCACGCTGGACAGGCAACTGGCAACCTATTTGGGTGCGGGTGCCTGACATGACCGGGTTCCTGCAGAAACTGCGCGAGTGGTCATCGCTGTTACCGTTGCTGCTGCTGCTTGCCGCCGCCTACTGGCTGAATCTGCAAGTGCAGCCGCTATCGGCAAAACTGGACAGCGCCAAACGCCATGCCCCCGATTTTATCGTCAGCAGCTTTACCGCCACCACCCTCGACGAGCATGGCGCGCCACGTTTTATTATGACCGCAAGAAAAATGACCCATTATCCGGACAACGACAGCACCCATCTGGAAGACCCGCAATTGGCCAGCTTTTTTCCTGCGCGGCCAACCATCTATACCTCCTCCAAGCGGGGCGAGGTATCGAGCAAAGGCGAGGAGGTTTTTCTGCACGATGAGGTAAAGCTGGTTCGTGCCGGCAGCGAGACGCAAAGTGCGATGGCATTCTCCACCGCTTACCTGCACGTTATCCCGGAGCGCGAGCAGGCAGACACCGACCAGCCCGTCATCATGACGGACGCGCACAATGTCGTGCATGCGGTGGGAATGCAACTGGACAACAAGGCGCGTACGATCAAATTGCTCGCACAGGTAAGAAGCCAACATGAACCCAAAAAAAATTAATGCTGCCGCCCTGGTTTTCGCCGCCTTAATTGGCTGCGCTGCCACCTGCCACGCCGAGCGCGCCGACCGCGACAAGCCGATGCATCTCGAGGCAAACCGGGTCAACATAGACGACGCCAACCAGATCAGCACGTTTGAAGGCAACGTGCAAATTATTCAGGGAACGATGGTCATTCGCGGCGACAAGATTGTCGTGACTCAAGACAAGGAGGGTTTCACGCACAGCACGGCGACCGGGCAACCCGCCAGTTTCCGACAGAAGCGCGAAGGGCTGGACGAATACGCGGAAGGTTTCGGAGAGACCATCCATTACGATGCCAGAAACGAAACCGTAGATCTGCTCGTGAAAGCGCGTGTGAAACGGGAGCAGGACGAGGTGAGCGGCGAGCACATCACCTACAACTCGAAGACGGAGATATTTCAGGTGCATGGCACGTTGGACAGGCAGGGTGAACCTGCGGGTGTTCAGCCCAAAGGGCGGGTGCATGCCGTTATCCAGCCCAAAAAGAGCGCGGTGTCCACCCCGGCGGAGCCGCTATTCATCGCGCCGTCCGATACGCTGACCCGGCCATGAGCGAGCTGCGCGCCGTATCCCTGAAAAAGCGCTACCGCTCCCGCACTGTCGTGCACGATGTCTCCCTGTCGCTGCAAAGCGGCGAAGTGGTCGGGCTGCTTGGCCCCAACGGTGCGGGCAAGACCACTTGCTTCTACATGATCGTCGGCCTGGTGGCGACGGACGGCGGCGATATTTTCATAGATGACCGCAATATCACCCACCTGCCGATACACCGCCGCGCCAGGCTGGGCTTGGGCTATCTGCCGCAGGAGGCATCCATATTCCGCCGCTTGACCGTGGCGCAAAACATCCGGGCGGTGCTGGAGCTGCAAGGGTGCTCGGGCGACGAAATCGGATCCCGGCTGGAAGGCTTGCTGGAAGATCTGCACATCACCCATATCCGCGACAATCCGGCTATCAGTCTTTCAGGGGGCGAGCGGCGGCGCGTTGAAATCGCCCGCGCGCTGGCTACCGAGCCGCGCTTCATCCTGCTGGACGAGCCGTTTGCCGGGGTGGATCCGATCGCCGTGCTGGACATCCAGAAAATCATCCGCTTCCTCAAGGAGCGCGACATCGGGGTGCTGATAACCGACCACAACGTGCGCGAGACCTTGGGCATCTGCGACCGCGCCTATATCATCAACGCCGGTTCGGTCATGGCGGAAGGCAAGCCGGATGAAATCATTTATAATGAGGGCGTAAGGAAAGTCTATCTCGGCGAGCATTTCAAACTATAAACGGCCTTCCAGCTCAGGCGCATTTTCCATGCAATGAAACCCGCATTACAGCTCAGGCAATCCCAGCAACTGACGCTTACCCCCCAGTTGCAGCAGGCTATCCGCCTGTTGCAGCTCTCCACACTGGAGATCAATCAGGAGGTGGAGTATTTGCTGGGAGAGAACCCCATGCTCGAGCGCGAAGACGACGACAGCGAACCCGCCTACACCGCTGGTGATACCCCGTCTTCCGGGCCGTCATCGGAAAGCGCCAACACGGCTGAAGAGCCAGGCCAACAAAGGCCCGAAGAGGAATGGGCCGGCGACGAGTGGAACGAGTCCTCGTTTTCGTCTGCGGGCGCATCGGAAGATGAAGAAGAGGAGCCGCACGGTGAAATGGTGGCAAATTCGCCCAGCCTGCGCGAACACCTTATCTGGCAGCTCAACATGAGCCAGCTTGCTGAAAAAGATAAAAAAATAATAGGGCTGCTGATAGATGCGCTGGACGAAAACGGCTACCTGGCGCAGCCCCTTCAGGAAATAGCTGAACTGTTGCCGGAACAGCTCGAAATTTCGCTGGACGATCTGGAAACCGCTTTAGCGCAACTGCAAAACCTGGGGGTTCCCGGTGTCGGCGCGCGCGACTTGAGCGAGTGTCTGGCCCTGCAGGTCAAGGCGTTGCCTGCAAACACTCCGGGACGCACGCTCGCGTTGCTCATCACCACGCAGCATCTCGGCCTGCTGGCGGCACACGATTTTGTCAAACTGAAAAAAGCTTTGCACTGTGACGATGATGCCCTGCGCACCGCGCAAGCTCTCATTGTCCAGCTCAATCCCAAACCTGGGTCGGAATTTGGGCAGCGCGTTGCCGATTACGTGGTGCCGGATGTGATCGTGGAGCGCCATCAGGGAAACTGGCGTGCGCGGCTGAATACGGAGGCCATGCCCCGCCTGCGCATCAACCAGATCTATGCCGGCATCCTGCAACAGCGCGGAGAAAAAAGCGCGCAACAGCTTTCAAGCCAGTTGCAGGAAGCGCGCTGGTTCATCAAAAACCTGCAACAACGCTTCGACACCATTTTGCGTGTATCCCAGGCCATCGTGGAACGCCAGCGGCATTTTCTGGAACACGGCGAAATCGCCATGCGTCCGCTGGTGTTGCGCGAAATCGCCGAGCAGCTCGAATTGCACGAGTCCACCATCTCGCGCGTGACTACGCAGAAATTCATGCTCACCCCGCGCGGCATTTTCGAACTCAAGTATTTTTTCGGCAGCGGGGTCTCGACCGATGCGGGCGGCACCTGCTCGGCCACGGCCATCCGCGAGCTCATCAAGCA
The DNA here is from genome assembly GCA_008080515.1 of Gallionellaceae bacterium. Classification (GTDB taxonomy): domain Bacteria; phylum Pseudomonadota; class Gammaproteobacteria; order Burkholderiales; family Gallionellaceae; genus VIKH01. The sequence goes on from VIKH01000035.1 coordinate 7,458, forward strand.
ATTTGTCAGCCAGGAGGATACCCTCCATCCGTTGAGCGACAACCGCATGTCAGAAATCCTGGCACAGCAGGGCATATTGGTTGCCCGGCGTACCGTGGCAAAATACCGGGAGGCGCTACACATCCTGCCGGCCAATCTTCGTAAATCAATCTAAACCATAAGGAGCAAGCCATGAACCTCAACCTCAGCGGACACCACCTGGAAATCACCCCCGCCATCCGCGAGCACGTGTTGAGCAAACTCGGAAAAGTCAAACGCCACTTTGATCACGTGATCGACGTGAACGTCATCCTTTCCGTGGACAAGCTGAAACAGAAGGCCGAGGCAAATGTTCACTTGAGCGGCAAAACCATCTTTGTGGAATGCGACGACACCAACCTGTATGTCGCCATAGACAACCTGGTCGAAAAGCTGGATCGCCAGATACTCAAGCACAAGGAAAAACATAACGCGCGCCGCCACGACGCATCAGGCAAGCACCCGGCAACAGAATAACCCGCTGCAAGCAAACCATAGCAACCGCCCGGCTTTCCGGGCACAAGGGAAACAATGAACCTGATTAGCAAGATCATGCCCGCCGAAAATGTTTTGTTGGACAACGATTCGTCCAGCAAAAAACGGGTGTTCGAGCGGGTGGGCATATTGTTCGAGAACTCCCGGCAAATCGCGCGCAGCCAGGTATTCGACAGCCTGTTTGCGCGAGAAAAGCTCGGCTCCACCGGGTTGGGGCAGGGTGTTGCCATTCCGCATGGCCGCATCAAGGGGTTGCGCGACGCTGTCGGCGCTTTTGTCAAAACGCACACACCGATCCCGTTCGACGCGCCGGACGGTCAGCCGGTCAGCCTGATTTTTGTGCTGCTGGTGCCCGAGCGGGCCACCGACCTGCACCTGCAACTGCTCGGCCAACTGGCGCAAATGTTTGGCGACAAGTCTTTCCGCGAGCAGTTGCAAAACTGCGACGACCCGGCGGCTATCCACCAGTTGCTCACCGGCTGGAAAGAGTAGGTTCCGGATGGCTCAGGTCAACATCCAGCAATTATTTGAAGACAAGAAAGAGCGGCTGGCTTTGAACTGGGTCGCAGGCGAAGGGGGGGGAGCCAAGATACTCGACAGCGAGCTGATCAACGCATCCAACAAGGGGCTGATCGGCCACCTCAATCTGATCCACCCGAACTGGGTGCAGGTGTTCAGCGCCACCGAGCTTGAATATCTGCGCGCCTTGCAGCCCGATGCCCTCGGCGAAGCGCTGGCGCAACTCGGTCGCGGCGGCACCCTGTGCCTGATTGTGGCCGGCGACCAGGAGATCCCGCAGCCCTTGATTGATTACGCCGACCGCACCCATACCCCGTTGTTCCGCTCGCCCTTTCCCAGCGTTCACCTGATGTGGCTGGTGCGCCACTATATCGTCAAGGCGCTGGCTGAATCCACGACGCGACATGGCGTATTCCTCGACGTGCTGGGCGTCGGCGTGCTGATCACCGGCGATAGCGGCGTGGGCAAAAGCGAGCTGGGGTTGGAGCTCATCACGCGCGGCAACGGGTTGGTGGCGGACGACATCACCGAGGTGTACCGCGTCTCGCCGGATACGCTGGAAGGCCGTTGCCCGGAACTGTTGCGCGATTTTCTCGAAGTGCGGGGGCTGGGCGTGCTCAACATCCGCACCATGTTCGGCGAAACTGCGGTGCGACGAAAAAAAGGGCTGAAACTGATCGTGCATCTACACCGGCCTCCCGGCGGCGACGTATCGCACCTGGACAGGCTGCCGCTGCAAGCCAGCTACCAGGAAATCCTCGGCATTAAAATCAACACGGTCAGCATCCCCGTCGTGGCGGGGCGCAACTTGGCGGTGCTGGTCGAAGCCGCCGCGCGCAACTTCGTGCTGCAACAGCGCGGCATAGATACCGTGCAGGAATTTATAAGCCGCCATGAGCAATACATGCTGGAGCATTAACAGGGTGCTGAAAAACTGCTGCGAGGCGATGATGCGGCGTTGGAAACCGGCCAGAAATGCTCATTTACTGCGTGTAAACCCCGCATTCTCGCCGGTTTCCGCCTTGCCTGATCGCCTCTCGCCACGTTTTTTAACGCCCCGTTTAACACCCTACAGTTGCGAGGTCAAACCGTGCAGCTATTCCTGATCAGCGGCCTTTCAGGCTCCGGCAAGAGCGTGGCGCTCAAGATGCTGGAAGACAGCGGCTATTATTGTGTTGACAATTTGCCCGCCGAATTGCTGGTGCCGCTATTGGGGAACCTGCGCCAGTCCGGGCATGTGCAGGTGGCCGTGAGCGTGGATGCGCGCAGTGGCAGCAGCACGCAACAGTTGCCGCGCTATATCGAACAGCTCAAGCAGGAGGGGGCGGAAGTCCACCTGCTATTTCTCGACGCGCGCGACGAAACGCTGGTGAAGCGGTTTTCCGAAACGCGCCGCCGCCACCCGCTGAGCAACGACCAGACCACGCTCACCGAGTGTATCCAGCGCGAGCGCAAACTGCTTGCCGGAATCGGCGATATCGGCCACCGCATTGATACCAGCGAGCTCGGCGCCAACGCGCTGCGCGCTTGGGTCAAGGATTTTATCCGGGTTGATCGCTCGCGCCTCACCCTGCTGTTCCAGTCGTTCGGCTACAAGAACGGCATTCCGCTCGATGCCGATCTGGTATTCGATGTGCGCTGCCTGCCCAACCCGCATTACGACCCGGGGCTGCGACCGCTGACCGGGCGTGATGAGGCGGTGGTGCGGTTTATGAAACGCACGCCCGCCGCACAAAGGATGTACGACGATATCCGCAGCTTCATCGCAGGCTGGCTGCCGTTTTACGTCGCCGACAACCGCAGTTATCTCACCGTCGCCCTCGGCTGTACCGGCGGCCAGCACCGCTCGGTCTACCTGGCGGAAAAACTGGCGCGGCATTTCGAACCGCAGCAGCAGGTGCTGTTGCGCCACCGCGAGCTCGATTGAACATGCGCCTCCTGCCGGGCGGCCTCAAGGCTGGCGATATTCTGGTGCTCGCATCGGGCTGTCTGCTCACCGCGTACTTTGCCGCCGCGCTGTGGCAGGGCGGCGCTGCGGACAAGGCCGTCATTCGCAGCGGCGGAAAAATATTCCGGGAAGTGCCGCTGTCGCGCGACCAGATCATCTCCGTGCCCGGCCCGCTCGGTACCAGCCAGATCGCCATACACAAGCTGCAAGCGCGTATCGCATCCGACCCCAGCCCGCGACAATACTGCGTGCGCCAGGGGTGGCTGAAACGGGCCGGAGAAATCGCCGTGTGCCTGCCCAACCAGGTCAGCGTCGAGCTGAGCGGCGGCAAGAAAAAATATGACAGCCTCAACTATTAAACTGGTCGCGACGCCGCAAGATCACCGGATTGCGCGCATGGCGGCGCTGGCGCTCGGCCTGTCGGTGCTGGAAGCGGCCATCCCGTCGCCCTTGCCGGGGGTCAAGCCGGGGCTGGCCAATATCGTCACACTCATCGTGCTGGCGCGTTATGGATGGCGGGCGGCGGCTTGGGTCTCATTGCTGCGCGTGCTGGCCGGAAGCCTGCTGCTGGGAAATTTTCTCGCACCCGGATTCTTTTTGAGTCTCGCTGGCGCAGCGTGCAGCCTCGCTGTTCTCGCCGCAAGCCAGCACTTGCCGCAACGCTGGTTCGGCCCGGTCAGCCACAGCATACTTGCCGCCTTCGCCCACATTGCCGGGCAACTGCTGCTGGTGTTTTTCTGGCTCATCCCGCATGCCGGGCTGGCCTACCTGGTGCCCCTCTTCGCTGCGGCCGCGCTGCTGTTTGGCACGGTGAACGGTCTGGTTGCGGCACGTTTTATCGGGCCAGCGACAGCCCCCCCCTTTATTTTCGACCGGATGGCGGCACCGGCCAGCGCCGCGGACAAATGATGGCGGCGATGGGCGCCAGCCGTGGTTAACCCGCGATTTTTCTACACCTTGGGGCTGTGGCTGCTGCTGCCCTACGTTTTTTTCCACCTGCTGTGGCGCGCGCGCAAGCAACCGGAATACCTGCGACATATAGGCGAGCGCTTCGGTTTTTATGGAACGCGCGGCAACCAACCCATCATCTGGCTGCATGCCGTATCGGTCGGAGAAACGCGCGCGGCGGCCAGCCTGGTGCGGCGCCTGCGGGAAAGCTACCCGCAGCACCAGTTGCTGCTCACCCACACCACCCCAACCGGGCGCGCCGCCGGCGAGCAGCTTTACGGGAGCGGGGTGCTGCGGGTGTAGCTGCCTTACGACTACCCGTGTGCGGTGCGGCGTTTTCTGCGCCACTTCCAGGAAATCTGGTTCAACCTGATTCACTCCTGTTACACGGCATCCGTTCCGCTGCTGCTGCTCAACGCGCGGCTATCGGAGAAATCAGCCGCGCGCTACGCGCGCTACCCGAACCTGGCTAAAGGCGGATTGGACGATCTGGCTGCCATCGCGGCGCAAACCGAAAACGACGCTGCACGGCTGGTTGCCTTGGGTGCCGCCAAAGTCTCGGTTATGGGCAACCTGAAATTCGATATCGAGCCTCCCCCCGCCACGCTGGAGCTGGGGAAACGGCTGCGCGGGCAATTTGGTGCAAACCGGAAAATTTTTCTGGCCGCCAGTACGCGGGAAGGGGAAGAAGCACTATTGCTCGACGCGATTGCACAAGCCGGTATTCCGGAACTGCTGGCCGTGATCGTGCCGCGCCACCCGCAGCGCTTCGACGAAGTGGCAGCACTGCTGGCACAGCGAAACATCCGTTTTCAGCGCAGGAGCGCGGATCAACCGGTCGCGGCGGATATCCGGGTGGTGCTGGGCGACAGCATGGGGGAAATGTTCGCCTACTATGCCGCCTGCGACCTCGCCTTCATCGGCGGCAGTCTGCTGCCGTTCGGCGGGCAAAACCTGATCGAGGCCTGCATTGTCGGCAAGCCGGTCATCATCGGCCCGCATACCTACAACTTCGCGCAAGCCGGTCAGTCCGCCGTGGAATGCGGCGCGGCGGTGCGGGTACAGGACAGCGCCAGCCTTGCCCAGACCTTGCGCCAAATGATTTCCGAACCCGAGCGCATGGCCGAATCCGGTAAAGCCGGGCGGCGCTTTGTGAGCGCCAGCCTCGGTGCAACCGAACGTGCTCTGCATCTTATCTCCCTGTCAATCGAAAACACCGGACACTAGAGGCGGCACTGCCGGTGCCGTTTCCGGTAAAATTTGCCCGATTTCAACGATCCCCCCCACTTATCATCATGAATAAAATCCTCATTACCGGCGGCGCCGGATTCATCGGCTCCGCCGTCATCCGCCAACTGATCGCGGAAACCGCCATCTCGGTGGTCAACGTGGACAAGCTGACCTACGCCGGCAACCTGCAATCGCTGGTATCGGTCGCCGATAACCCGCGCTATCGTTTCGAGCGGGTGGACATCTGCGACGCTGCCGAGGTTGCGCGCCTGTTTCGCGAACACCAGCCGGAAGCGGTGATGCACCTCGCCGCCGAATCCCATGTTGACCGCTCCATCAGCGGCCCGGCCGCATTCATCGAAACCAATATCATCGGCACCTACACCCTGCTTGCGGCCGCGCGGGAATACTGGAGCGGGTTGCTCGCAGAGCGCAAGGCCGCTTTCCGCTTCCAGCACATTTCCACCGACGAAGTCTATGGCAGCCTCGGCGAAACCGGTTTCTTCACCGAAGACACGCCATATCAACCCAACTCGCCCTACTCGGCGAGCAAGGCCTCCTCCGACCATCTGGTGCGCGCCTGGCACCACACCTACGGCCTGCCCGTGCTCACCACCAACTGCTCCAACAATTACGGCCCCTTTCACTTCCCGGAAAAGCTCATCCCGCTGGTCATCCTGAACGCGGTCAACGGCAAGCCGCTGCCGATTTACGGCAAGGGCGACAACATCCGCGACTGGCT
>VIKH01000170.1 GCA_008080515.1 Gallionellaceae bacterium
ACAGCCTCGAAAACCTGGCCGAAGAGCTGGAGAACGCGGTGAAAAAATTCAGAGCGTAGCGCGCAGAGCGGAAACCGGCCTGCACTACTGTTATTTCCGGAAAGGCTGTCCAACATGAAAAACATTTTCGTTACAACAAAACTCACTTTACTGCTGTCGCTCCCGCTGGTCGGGTTGATTTTATATGTGGCGATGAGCGCCATCCATGATCGCCGCGACTGGAAAAACATGGAGCAGGCCGAAGCGCTGATGAAACTCGGCGTCTCGGTCGGCAATCTCACTCACCAGATGCAGGTCGAGCGCGGCAGCACGGCGGGGTTCGTGCAGTCCAGGGGGGGGAAGTTCGCCGATGTCTTGCCGGGCTACCGCGCGGACACCGACAAGAATCTGGCGCTGTTCAAGGAGGCTTACGCCAAACTCGACCTGACAGACTTGCCCACCATCAAAGCGGGGGGCGAAGCGGCTTTAGCGAAGCTGGGCGGCCTGGACGGCAAACGCGAAGCCGCCTCGGGGCTCAAAATTTCCGCGCCGGAGGCGATTGCTTACTACACCGGAACGATTAACGATCTTCTCGGGTTGGTTCCGCTGATTTCAGAACAGATCAACAGCAAGGAAATATACCGGCGGATATATTCCTACCAGATGTTTCTCGACGCCAAGGAGCACGCCGGGCGGGAGCGCGCGCTGATGGCGACAGTTTTTACCGCAAACCGGGTTGAGCTGCCGGAGCAATACCAGTCGTTTCTCGATCTCGCCTCCGCGCAAAAAGAACATCTGGAGATATTTGACGAGACGGCGTCCGACGAGGAACGGGCATTTTACAAGAACAAGTTGAGCGGGCCGATCACGGACGAGGTAGAAGCCTTGCGCAAGATCGTGAACGACAAAACGGGTGCGGCGTTCACCGCGCGCAAGCAGGCGGGAGACAAGGTGCAGGAAGTCGAGTTTGGCGTCGAGCCGACCCGGTGGTTCGCCGCCGCCACCGCCCGCATCAACGCCATGAAAGAGGTGGAAAACCTGGTCGCCGCGAATATCCAGAAAAAGGCTGCCGACATTGCCGCCAAGTCGCGCGCCGAGATGTTTGCGGGCATTGTTTTCGGCGCGGCTATCGTTCTGGCGACGGTGCTGCTGGGGGCGTGGATCGTCCGCAGCATAAGCGGCCCGCTGGCCGCGCTGCACGAAACCATAGTCCGGGTGCAGGGCAGCAACGACCTGACGCAACGCGCCGCAGTTTCCGGCAAGGACGAGATCGCCCAGGCCGGGGAAGCGTTCAACCTGCTGATGGGCGGCTTGCAGGGCATCATCCGCAACGTTTCCGAAAGCGCCGACCGGGTGCGCCGCAGCGCGGGGCAGGTGGCCGCCTCCACCGCCCAGGTGAGCAGCGGCTCGCAGGCCCAAAGCGAGGCCGCCGCCGCGATCGCCGCGACCATGGAGCAGATGACGGTGCGCATAGACCAGGTCGCCGAGCACGCCAGCGAGGCGCACAGCAGCTCGCTGGAAAACGGCAACCTGTCGTCCAGAGGCAGCGAGGTCATCCTGCAAGTGGTGAACGACATGCGCCGCATCGCCGAAACCGTGAACCAGTCGTCGGTCATCATCCAGGACCTGGGCAAACAGTCCGACGAGATCTACACCATCGTGCAGGTGATCAAGGACATCGCCGACCAGACCAACCTGCTCGCGCTCAACGCCGCCATCGAGGCGGCGCGCGCCGGCGAGCAGGGCCGCGGCTTCGCCGTGGTGGCGGACGAGGTGCGCAAGCTGGCCGAGCGCACCTCCCAGTCCACGCGGGTGATCGCCGAAATCGTCGGCAAGATCCAGGAAGGCACCAAAAACGCCGTCGGCAGCATGGAGACCGGCGTCAGCCAGGTCAACGGGGGGGTGGAGCTGGCCGGACAGGCGGGCGAGGCGATCAACCAGATCAGCTCCGGCGCGCAGAAAGTGGTCCACGCCGCCAGCGACATCAGCGCCGCCATCAAGGAGCAGAGCGTGGCCAGCACCGACGTCGCGAAAAACGTGGAGCGGGTGGCGCAGATGTCGGACGAGAACCACGCCGCCATCCAGGAGGTGGCCTCCTCCGCGCACAGCCTCGAAAACCTGGCCGAAGAGCTGGAGAACGCGGTGAAAAAATTCAGAGCGTAGGCACTCCCCTTACCCGGATCGGTTATCCATGCACACTCTCATTTGCGGCTCCATGGCCTACGACACCATCATGGTGTTCAAGGATCATTTCAAGAAACACATTCTCCCCGAACAGATCCACATCCTGAACGTCGCTTTTCTCGTGCCGGAAATGCGCCGTGAATATGGTGGCTGCGCGGGCAACATCGCCTACAACCTGCATCTGCTCGGCGGCAGGCCGCTGATCATGGCCACCGTGGGCGACGATTTCGCCCCCTACTCGGCGCGTCTGGAAAAACTCGGTTTGTCCCAACAACACATCCGCCACGTGCCGGACACGTTCACCGGCCAGGCATTCATCACCACCGACCTGGACGACAACCAGATCACCGCCTTCCATCCGGGAGCGATGGGCATGTCCCACCTCAACCGCGTCGCTGAAGCGAAGGAGGTCTCGCTCGGCATCGTTTCTCCCGACGGGCGCGAAGGCATGATGCAGCATGCGGAAGAATTCGCCGAAGCGGGCATCCCGTTCGTGTTCGACCCCGGCCAAGGCATCCCGATGTTCTCCGGCAACGAGCTGCTCCGGCTGATCGGGCTGGCCGACTATGTGACGGCGAACGATTACGAGGCCAAGCTGCTGCAAGACAAAACCGGCAAAAAGCTGGAAGAAATCGCCGACATGGTGCGCGCCCTGATCGTCACGCTCGGCCCGGACGGCTCGCTGGTTTATGCCGGCGGCAAGCAAATCGCCATCCCGACGCCCAAACCGGCAGCGCTGGTTGATCCGACCGGCTGCGGCGACGCTTATCGCGCCGGGCTGTTGTACGGCATCCAGCGCGGGTGGGATTGGGAGACGACCGGACGCCTCGCATCGCTGATGGGCGCGATCAAGATAGCCTGCCGGGGCGGGCAGAACCACTGGCCGCTGCGGCAAGAATTGATGGCACAATTTCAGCAGCACTTTGGTTATTCCATCAGCCTATAGCGTTACGCCCGGCTGGAAAGCCATCGCCGACCGCATCGGCAAAGCCACCCAAACCGGCTTCACGTTTGCGCGCGCGTCCCCGTTGGGCGGCGGCTGCATCAATCGGGCCTGGCGCATCGAAGGCCACAACGGCGCGCGCTACTTCGTCCCGCAGCCAGTCGCGTGCGGCGCATGCGGCGAACACGCTTTTCTGGCGCTGGAATTTCTCGACTTGAGCGGCAGCGGCAACGAGCGCCTGCTCGGCGGACAGCTTGCCGCACTGCATCGCTGCACCTCAGCCCAATTTGGCTTCTCGCAGGACAACACCATTGGTGAAACGCCGCAGAAAAACGATTGGTTATCCTGCTGGGTAACCTTCTGGCGCGAACGACGCCTGGGCTTCCAGCTCGAACTTGCGGCGCGCAACGGTTACGGCGGGAAGTTGCAGGAGATGGGGCGCAGGCTGGCGGAACGGCTGCCGGAATTTTTCGACGGTTACAGCCCGCTCCCATCGCTGCTGCATGGCGACCTGTGGGGCGGCAACCACGCCTTCTCCGCAGGTGGAACGCCGTTCATTTTCGACCCTGCGCCCTATTACGGCGACCGCGAAACCGATCTTGCAATGACGGAGCTGTTTGGCGGATTCGGCCCGGAGTTTTATGCCGCCTACCGCGCCGCGTGGCCGCTGGACAAGGGCTATGCTGCCCGCAAGGAGCTATACAACCTTTACCACATCCTCAACCACGCCAACCTGTTCGGCGGTGGCTATGTGCGACAGGCCGAAGACATGATGCGGCGGTTGCTGGAAAAACCCTGCTGACGACCTATTGCCAGTCCTTCGCAACGGGCGAAGCGGCGCAAGACACCTGAAACAGCTTCCGGTCTTCCAGGCGTACCGCCGACAGCGGGCCACCCCACAGGCAGCCAGTGTCCAGCGCGATGACGTCCGGCGCAATCTTCAGCCCGAGCGCCGACCAGTGGCCGCATATTACCGTCGCCCCGGCGCTGGCGCGGCCCGGCACCTCAAACCACGGCAAATATCCTGCGGGAACGTTCTGCGCCAGGCCTTTGAACTTGAATTCCATCCCGCCCAGCGGGGTGCAGATGCGCATGCGCGTGCAGGCGTTGGTGATGACGCGCAACCGTTTGTAGCCGGTCAGGCCATCATCCCAATGGTCGGGGTGGTTGCCGTACATGTGCGCGAGAAATTTGCGGTAATCCGGCCCGCGCAGCGCCGCTTCCACCTCGCCGGCAAGCTGTTGCGCCCTGGTCACACTCCAATCCGGCAGCAGGCCGGCATGCACCAGCAGATGGTTGCCCTCTACATGCAGCAACCGTTGCTCGCGCAGCCAGGCCAGCAGCTCGTCGCGGTCGGGCGCCGCGAGAACATCTCCCAAAGTGTCGCTGTGGTGTGACTCTACCTCGCCCTCGGCAACCGCGAGCAGATGCAAGTCATGGTTGCCCAGCACGGTGAGGGCGGCGGCGCCCAGCGATTTTACCAAGCGCAGCACCCCCGCCGAATCCGGCCCGCGGTTGACCAGATCGCCCACCAGCCAAAGCTGGTCTGCAGACGGATCAAAACGCATCAAGTCGAGCAGTTGCCGGAACTCGGCGCAACAGCCCTGTATATCGCCAACCGCGTAAGTTGCCATGCGAGGGCACCCAATAACGTGAATGTTGCAAAGCGGCGCATCTTCACTGCCGCCTCGTACGGGAGCGGAAAAACCGGTCAGGCGGGCAGAGGCTTTTCGGCAACCACATTCAGGCTGAACGGCTCTCCTTTGTAGGTTTGCAGGCTGGTATCCTGAAACAGCCCGAATTCCTTCACCCTGCGCGCGTTCACATAGCCGGTATGCTTAAGAAACTCGGCGAGAAACTCCTCGTTCAGGCCGATCAGATGATAGTCGTACTGATCCCGGTGCCCCCCGAAAATGATGCGCATCACGCCGAAGCGCTCGTTGGCGGTCATCCGGTCTTTTGCCAGCAGCCATCCCGCGAGAATGTCCAGGTCGGGGACGCTAATGTAAATCTTCCCGCCCGGTGCCAGAACGCGGTTCCATTCCTTGAGCACCCGCCCCAATTCGCCGGTATAGTCAAAGTGCTCGACCACATGGGAAGCATAGATTTCGGCAAAAGTATTGTCGGCGAACCGCGACAAGTTATTCGCATTGCAAACGTGATCAACGAAGGGGGCCGGGTTGGCGTCCAGCACCTCCCAGCCCTCGGACTTGACCTGTCCGCCTATATGCAGCCTTCTTGGCGTTGAACTCTTCGGCATCTGGTAACGAAATATTGGATAATCCAAGCCGCGCAAAAACCTGCACCGGCTGTTGCGAAAGAGTGTACCAGAACGACGGCTGATTTAGCGCTTGACCGGCTTAAGGCTGCGAAATTTCCATGAGCAAACCCGGACGCAATGACCCCTGCCCCTGCGGCAGCGGGAAGAAATACAAGCACTGCTGCGAGCGGC
>VIKH01000036.1 GCA_008080515.1 Gallionellaceae bacterium
TCTGCTGCTGCATGTGGTGGACGCCAACAGCCCGGACCGCGATGGCCAGATCGCCGAGGTCAACAAGGTATTGCGCGAGGTCGGGGCGCAGCATATCCCGCAAATTCTGCTGCTGAACAAGATAGATTTGCAGGGGGTGCCTCCCGGTGTCGAGCGTGACGAGTATGGTAGAATCGCCGCGATTCGCTTGAGCGCAAAGACCGGCGCGGGGGTGGACGAACTGCGGGCGACACTGGCGGAGCTGCGCGCGGCGCAACCGCAGGATGCGGCAGCGGCGGAGTGGCATCCACTCGGCGATGAAGCTAACTGAAAACAGGATGGAATATGGGATTGAACGACCCGCAATGGGGCAACAAGAATAGCGGAGGCCCGCCCGACTTGGAGGCGGTGCTGCGCGATTTGAACAAGAAAATTACCGAGATGTTTGGCGGTAAGGGCGGCGGCGCAGGCGGCGGAGCTGGAAGCGGCGGCAGCGGTATGCCGAGGAACCTCAGCGGCGGGCTGGGCCTGATCGTCGCGGCGATCCTGCTGGTGTGGGCCGCCAGCGGTTTCTACATCGTGGATGCGAGCCAGCGCGGCGTGGTGCTGCGCTTCGGCAAGTATGTCGAGGCCACCCAGGCGGGCCCGCGCTGGCATTTTCCATTCCCCATCGAAACGGTCGAGGTGGTGAACCTCAGCCAGGTCAGGACGGTGGAGGTCGGCTACCGCGACAACGTGAAGAACAAGATGCTGAAAGAGTCGCTGATGCTGACCGACGACGAGAACATCATAGACATCCAGTTCGCCGTGCAGTACTTCCTGAAAGACCCCGCCGACTATCTGTTCAACAACCGCATGCCGGACGAGAACGTGCGCCAGGCGGCGGAAACCGCCATCCGCGAAGTCGTCGGCAAGAACAAGATGGACTTCGTGCTGTACGAAGGGCGCGAGCAGGTGGCGGCGGCGACAACCAAGCTGATCCAGGACATACTCGACCGCTACAAGTCCGGCATCCTGGTGAGCAAAGTCACCATGCAGAATGCGCAGCCGCCCGAACAGGTGCAAGCCGCCTTCGATGACGCGGTGAAAGCCGGGCAGGACCGGGAGCGCCAGAAGAACGAAGGCCAGGCTTATGCCAATGATGTGGTGCCCAAGGCCAAGGGTGCGGCGGCGCGCCTGATGCAGGAGGCGGAGGGCTACCGCCAGCGCGTGGTGGCGAATGCAGAAGGCGATACCAGCCGCTTCAAGCAGGTGCTGGTGGAGTACGAGAAAGCGCCGGTCGTGACGCGCGAGCGCATGTATCTGGACATGATGCAGCAGGTATTGTCCAGCAGCAGCAAGGTGCTGGTGGATCAGAAGGCGGGCAACAGCCTGCTGTTTTTGCCCCTGGATAAACTGATGCAAAGCACCAATCCGGGCGCGGCGATACCGGATGCGGCCGGGCGCTCGGCCAACAATGCCGAGCAGGTGGCGCCACAGCCCGCAGCGGCAATCGAGCCGGTCATGCCAAATGTGCGCGAGGGGTTGCGCGGTCGCGAAAGAGAGGCTCGCCAATGAAAAGCAATTTCGGCAATATTCTGGTTGGCGCGATCGCGTTGCTGGTGTTGTTCAGCCTGAGCATGTTCGTGGTGGACCAGCGGCAGACCGCCATCGTGTTCCAGCTCGGCGAAGTGGTGGGGGAGAAAACCGAACCCGGCCTGTATTTCAAGATACCGCTGGTGCAGAACGTGCGCTATTTCGATGCGCGCATTCTGACCATGGACAGCATGGAACCCGAGCGCTTCATCACCGCAGAAAAGAAAAACGTGATGGTGGACTCGTTCGTCAAGTGGCGCATCGCCGATGTGAAGCAGTATTACATCAGCGTGGGCGGCGATGAAGTGCGCGCGCATACCCGCCTGATGCAGACGGTAAACGCCAGCATGAGGGAGGAATTCGGCAAGCGCACCATCCACGAAGTGGTATCCGGCGAACGCGAAAAAATTATGGAGGTGCTGCGCCAGAAGGCTGATTTCGACGCGCGCAAGATCGGCGTGGAAGTGCTGGACGTGCGCCTGAAGCGGGTAGATTTTCCGCTCGAGATCAGCGAGTCGGTGTATCGTCGCATGGATGCCGAGCGCAAGCGGGTAGCCAACGAGCTGCGTGCGACCGGCAATGCAGAAAGCGAAAAAATTCGGGCCGACGCCGACCGCCAGCGCGAAGTGACGCTCGCCAACGCTTATCGTGACGCGCAGAAGATCAAGGGCGACGGCGACGCCAAGTCGGCCGCGATTTATGCTGCCGCGTTTGGCCGCAATTCCGAGTTTTATTCTTTCTACCGCAGCCTGGAAGCCTACAAGCAAAGCTTCAAAAACAAGGGCGATGTCATGGTGGTTGACCCCAGCTCCGCCTTTTTCAAGTACCTGAAGAGTTCTGGAAAATCGGGCAAGTAGGGGATGCTGGATTACTGGCTGATCGGGTTGGCGCTGATGCTGGTTATCGAGGGCATTATCCCGTTCCTGTTCCCTGCCGCCTGGCGTGAGATGTTCAGCAAGATGGTGCGGCTTTCCGATGGTCAATTGCGCTTCGTGGGTATCAGCGCCATGCTGGCAGGCTTGGTGCTGCTGTATCTGGTGAGATAATCATGCCGAACTCGAATTGGCTGCTGCCCGAATACATCCAGGATATGCTGCCGGACGAGGCTTGGCGCATCGAGCGGATGCGGGCCGACGTGCTCGGGTTGCTGCGCCTGTCCGGCTATCAGCTGGTGGTGCCGCCGCTGCTGGAATATGCCGAGTCGCTGCTGGTCAACGGCAGCGGCGACATGGATTTGCGCAGCTTCAAGCTGGTTGACCAGTTGGGCGGGCGCACGCTGGCGCTGCGCGCCGACATTACCCCGCAGGTGGCGCGCATTGATGCGCACCTGCTCAACCGCCGGGGTATCACCCGCCTGTGCTATGCCGGTAGTGTGCTGCACACGCGGCCAGCCGGACTGATGCGTACCCGCGAGCCGTTGCAGGTCGGCGCGGAGCTATATGGGCACGGCGGCATGGAGAGCGACATGGAAGTGCAGCGCCTGATGCTTGAGGCGCTGGCGGCGCTCGGTATTTCCGGCGTACATCTCGACCTCGGTCACGTCGCGCTGTTTCGGGCGCTGGCCATGCGCGGAGAGATAGGAAAAGAGTTGGAAGCGGAGCTGTTCGAGGCCTTGCAGAGCAAGGATATGTCCGCGTTGGGCGCGATGGTGGACGGTTTGCGCCCGGAAGTGAAAAACGCTTTGCTGGCGTTGCCGCAACTTTATGGCGGCAAGGAAGTCGTCGCGCGCGCGCGCGCCGTGCTGCCGGATTATCCGGAAGTGGTGGCGGCGCTGGACGACCTGGAGCGGGCCGCAGCCCATTTGCAACCGCTGGCACACAGTATCGGCGTTGATCTCGCCGAATTGCGCGGCTACCACTACCACAGCGGCATGGTGTTCGCGGCCTACCACCCGGGCAGCCACGATGCCATCGCGCTGGGCGGGCGCTACGATGATGTGGGCAGGAGCTTCGGGCGCGCACGCCCCGCCACCGGCTTCAGCATGGATTTGCGCCAGTTGCACGGCCTGCTGGCGCAACAGGTGTTGCCCGGCGGCATACGCGCACCGCACTGCGATGACCCTGCCTTGCAGGAGAAGATCGCGCAACTGCGCGCGCAGGGCCTCGCCGTGGTGGTTGATTTGCTCGGCGCCCCCTCGTTGCGAGACGAGCTCGGTTGTGATCGCGAGCTGGTGTTGCGCGATGGCGCGTGGATTGTGGTTGGGTTTTAAGCAGTCGCGGATGAGAGGCTCTTGTAAATCGGTGGGCGAAATGTCCACCCTACGTTAGGAATCAGCATGTCGAAGAATGTAGTGGTGATAGGCACCCAGTGGGGCGACGAAGGCAAGGGCAAAATCGTGGATTGGCTCACCGACCACGCGCAAGGCGTGGTGCGGTTTCAGGGCGGGCACAACGCCGGTCACACGCTGGTTATCGGCGGCAAAAAAACGGTGTTGCACCTCATCCCTTCCGGCATCCTGCGCGAACAGGTGATGTGCTACATCGGCAATGGCGTGGTGTTGTCGCCACAGGCGCTGCTCAAGGAGATGGACCAGTTGACTGCCGCAGGGGTGGATGTGGCTGGCCGCCTGCGCATTTCAGAGGCCTGCCCGCTGATCCTGCCGCACCACGAGGCGCTGGACAAAGCGCGCGAAATCGCCAAGGGTGCGGCCAAGATCGGCACCACCGGACGCGGTATCGGCCCGGCCTACGAAGACAAGGTGGCGCGCCGCGCGATCCGCCTGCAGGATCTATTTCACCGCGAGCGCTTCGCGGCCAAGTTGGGCGAGCTGCTGGATTACCACAATTTTGTGCTGAAAAACTATTTCCATGCCGCGACGGTGGACTTCCAGAAAACACTGGACGATGCGCTGATGTTGGCAGGGCGCATCAAACCGCTGGTGCTGGATGTGCCGCGCGCGCTTTACGAGGCCAACAAATCCGGGCAGAACCTGCTGTTCGAAGGCGCGCAGGGCACGTTGCTGGATATTGACCACGGCACTTACCCCTTTGTGACTTCCAGCAATTGCATTTCCGGCGCGGTCTGCGCCGGCAGCGGAGTCGGCCCGCAGATGCTGCATTATGTGCTGGGCATCACCAAGGCCTACACCACGCGCGTCGGCTCCGGCCCTTTCCCGACCGAGCTTTACGATGCGGAAGACAAGCAGGATCCAATCGGCAAGCAGCTGGCGGACAGGGGATGCGAGTTCGGTGCCACTACCGGTCGCGCGCGCCGCTGCGGCTGGTTCGATGCTGCGGCGCTCAAGCGTTCGATCCAGATCAATGGCGTGTCCGGGCTATGCGTGACCAAGCTGGATGTGATGGATGGTATGGAAACCGTGCGCATCGGTGTTGGCTACCGCATAGACGGCCAATACAGCGACATCCTGCCGGTCGGCGCGGAATCCTTGCTAGGGTGCGAACCGGTGTACGAAGATATGCCGGGGTGGAGCGGCAGCACGGTAGGGGCGAAACGTTACGAAGACCTGCCGCTGGAGGCGCGCAATTATTTGCAGCGCATGGCGGAGATTTGCGGGGTGCCGGTGGACATGGTTTCAACCGGCCCGGATCGCGATGAAACCATCGTGTTGCGGCACCCGTTCGCAAACTGAAGGCGTGTTTCTGGTGACCTCGTGTATTTCACCGCACGAGCAGCGAAAAATATCGGTGATGGGGTCGTGGAAATCGTGTGCCACCAGCGCAATATGATGCTGTAAATCAGTGTGTTGCTTTTTGTTCACGATCAGCGGACGTTAGGCGGAATACCAAGGACGGCATAGTGGCCATCGCCCATTGGTGAAAGGTGTACCTGTACTTGAGTACAATAGTAATTGCGGCTGAAGTGGCGTAGAGTCACCAACGAATCAGCAACTGTCGGTGACTCAAAAATGGACAACAAACATACAAAATTCGAAGTTGGCGCTCATCTGGCTGACTTGGCTTCCGGCGCATCAACTTCCACGTTTGGAAGCAGGATGCATAAGGCGTTGGCGCTGTGCGTGGGCGTGTTGTTAAGCTTGCAGGCGTATTCGCTTTTCCCGCAAACGCGCCTTCTGGTTATCGCAATGTCGGTCTTCGCGATAATATTCGCGTTCATGCTGCTGTTTGGGCTGGTTCGTTTAGCGAGATCGGTAGGGCGCGGCGGCATTCAGCCAGTCAAGCGGGATACGCTTTCCGACCTTGGCGCGTAAGCCATAAAAACCGGTTTTCCGGTTTCTCTCCCCAATACCTTTTAGTGCATGGCTGGTTGGTCGTTTCGGCCAATTGGCCGTCCAACGTCTTGAACTCGATAGATTTCTTGCTCCAAGGCATGCCACGATTTTCCTTGCGCTACATCGCAGCCCTTGTTGCCACTATGGCAAGTGCGACAACAAGCGGGATGGATACCCAATGGTTCTGCCCTTGATTGCGAATATTGATCTTCATCGCCAACATGAAGGGGATGGACAGCAAGCAGGTGCGCTGCACGGACTGTAAAACAGTGGCGGATATTTGCAAGTCTTCCAGCGCCACAAATGGAACAAACCAGGAAACGAACAATATCAACAGCTCGAAGCCGGACGCAAAAATAATTTCGCTATGCTTCGAAAAAAACAGCTTCAGTACCACCCACACCAAGGTGGCAGCCGACAATGCGTTGAGATACCAATCAAGCCAGGACGGGTTGTATTGCGCGGAGAGGTTGTAAATCAGTAGCAGCGCGAATATCGTTAAATACAAGGTGCCGTGCAGGATGCCTTGGTCCGCCGCGCGCCGGGTGCGGAAGGAAAAATAGACCAGCAGCGCAGCCGAACAATAAAGCGCCAGCACCCTGTTGCCGCTCAAGGCGAGCAGCGGCGCAAATAGGGCCGGGAGCAACAAGGCGGCAAGAATTGCAACCCCGACCGGTCTTGCGGTTGCCTTGAGCCAGAGAGAGATCCGTTTAAAAATGGCTGTTTGCTGGATCGAATCAAGCCGTTTGCTGGTTTTCGCCTTGTAACGGAAGCTGGTTTGCTGGGCCAGCGTGACGCCGGAAAATATCAGCAATCCAGTGCCCACCAGGTTCGAGAAGATCACCGGGTCCGACCTGTCATGCAGCGCGACCGCCAGCAAGCCAAAACCGAGCATCACGGAATATATCACCGCCACCACTGCGGGATGGGGAAATCCCAGTTCCAGCAAGCGATGGTGCAAATGCGTCCGATCCGGATGAAACGGGTTGCGCCCGTAGCGCACCCGCCGCGCCATCACCAGCAATGTGTCTATCAGCGGTAATGCCACGACCATCGCTAGGGCGGGAACCGGCAAGCGCGGCGCGTCATGGCTTAATGTGATCAGCAGCACCGCCACGACATACCCCAGCATCATGCTGCCGCTATCGCCCATGAACACTCTGGCCGGATAGCTGTTGTAGCGCAAGAAACCGAGAATCGCACCGATCAGCGCAACTGCGATAATCAGCAGCTCGCCGCCTTGTACACTCCATGCAAAGTAAGCAAAAAAGACGGATGCGATCAGCGATATTCCGCCGGCCAGCCCGTCCAAGCCGTCAGCGAGGTTGAGCGCATTGACTGCACCAACCAGGCAAAATACGGTAAACAAAAAAGACGCGCCACCCAGCCTGATATCGCCCATGCCCACTATATCGCCGATATGTTCTATCTCCATGCCGCTCAAATAGACAAATAATGAAGCTCCCAGAATTTGCCCCACAAATTTCCAGCGCGGCGAAATCTCGACCATGTCGTCAACCACACCGGTCATGACGATCACGGCCAACCCCGACAAAAAAGCCACGATATAAGAATTCAGCGGCAAAAAAGCCAGGCAGGCTATCACCAGGCTCAACGACATCGCCAACCCGCCCATGCGCGGTTTGGGTGTGGTATGCGAGCTGCGGCTTTTGGGGACATCTATTGCCCCAACTTTATGCGCCAAACTGGAGGCGACAGGCATCAGCAGCATGGACAGAAAAATTGTCGTGCACAAGATGAGGCCGATAGACTCGAGAGAGATTTCAATCATGCGCGTTACCGGTTATTTGCTCCGCTTCGGGTTTTGCCGCCGCCGGTAACCGGGCCGGATGTGCGAGTTGTCCAGATATGGCGAAACCCGTCGTTGCTTGAATCAATGCCGTTATTCTTACGCATGGTGCGAACGCAACTCAACCAGCGGGGCGGCATCCCAGTTTACGAGCTTGTCCGCTGCTTCGATGTCAACAAATTTGTTCTCGCTTAACCAGCGATCCAGTTTGCCGTGCGCGTCTTTCAAGCCGACATACGATTTAAACCTCCTGTGTAGCGGCAAATCCAGCACGGGTTGGTCGGCGTCGAAATCGCGCGGGTGGAAATAAGTCATCACATAATCGGACCGGTTGGTCAAACGCTGAATTATCCGGTATGGCAACAACCTAAAATAGCCCCCCCCTGAAAAAACAATATTTCTTCCCAACACACGCCCGAGGCTGATCGGGAACTCCTTGATCTTTCCCGCAGCACAGCTCAAAACGGAAGGTTGAGCTCGCCCGAAATTTTCGTATCCGCCATGCCCCCTTTCGGCGGGAAAAATGGAGCTGTCTCTTTCTATGCCGTGTTCGAGAAGTGCCTCTATCGCCCAGGAGTTACCTCTGACAAAGGAAAATCCGGGAGCGCGGTAGGTCTTGATTTTCTTGCCGGTAATGTCCTCGAGGACATGGATTGAGCGCTTCAAGTCCTCCCGGAACTGCTCCCGGTTCTGCTGGTAAACCAACTGGTGCATGTATGAGTGAGACGCGACTTCAAAACCGAGTTCATCTATGCGGCGAATAATTTCCGGATATTGTTCGGCCACCCATCCCAGGCAAAAAAATGTTGCCTTGTATCCGTGCCGCAAGGTCGTTTCCAGCAAACGCTCAACATTGGCGTGAATCCTGGGCTTGAAGTTGCGCCATTCGGCTTCGGTGGCGGTGCATTCAATATCCAGCAAGTGAAACCAGTCCTCAATATCGAAGGTCAGGATGTTCATGGTAAGGGCGCTGCAGAAATCGCACTTCGAGCAGATGCGGTGTGAATGGCCATTGTTGCAAATCAGCGGGTTACCCGCATGTGCCGGGCAGGTCGAAGTATAGGCATAATTTTAAAAGCGACATTGCTAAAACGGTAGTTCTGCGCTCAGCCACCATTGGCCCCGCCTTTCCGGAGCCGGATTTTTCTGTGTGAAGAAACGTGGTACATGTTGGAGTAACAAGGTCTGCTATATTAGCAGAAATGCATTCTGTACCCTATTCCGGAGCCGCTTGCCAGCGAAATGAGCGCAGTAATCTGCATCGTGCCGCACGGTTTCGCATAGCGCATTCCGCGCGATTATAATCAGCATTCCTTCTCGTCATTCCGCCATGAAATTTACGCTGGCTCTTCTTTTTGCCGCGCTGTTGCCGCCTGCCGTACTGGCGCAGCAGCCCTTGGTGCCACAACCCCCCGCTCTGGCAGCCAGAGCATGGTTGCTGTACGACCTTGTCAGCAACCAGGTGCTGGTTAACGAAAACGGCAACGAGCACTTTGAGACGGCTTCCCTGACCAAGCTGATGACGGCCTACCTGACTTTTGCCGCCATCCGGCAAAACAAACTGGTGCTGGCACAGGCTGTCATTCCGGCGGCAGAAGTGCTGCCTGCCAGCGACGAGGGCTCGCGCATGTTGCTCGAACCGGGCAAGCCGGTAACCGTGGAAGATTTGTTGCATGGCCTTATCGTGCAATCGGGCAACGATGCCGCGCGCGTGCTGGCCGTGGCGGTGGGCGGCAGCGAAGAAGGCTTTGCCGCAATGATGAATCTGGAAGCGCAGCGGCTGGGCATGAAGGACACCCATTTTGCCAATGCCACCGGCTTGCCGCATCCGCAGCACTATTCCAGCGCGCACGACTTGGCGCTGCTCGCCGCTGCCATCGTGCGCGATTTTCCTGAACGTTACCCGATTTACAGTTTGCGCGAATACCAGTACAACGGCATCAAGCAGATCAACCGCAACCGCCTGTTGTGGGTTGACCCTTATGTGGACGGGATGAAAACGGGCTACAGCGAAACTGCCGGGTTCTGCTTGGTGGCATCGGCCAAGCGCGACAACCGGAGGCTGGTTTCGGTGCTGCTTGGTGCCGCTTCCGACAACCAGCGCGCCACGGAAAGCCAGAAGTTGCTGAATTACGGTTTCCGCCATTTCGAGGCGGTGCGCCTATATCAGAAAAACCAGCCGGTAACCAGCCTGCCGCTGTGGAAGGGCACCCGGAACAGGGTAGAGCTCGGGTTCCGCAACGATTTATTCCTGTCCGTGCCGAGCGGGATGCTGGCGCGCGTGTTGAAGCTTGCGCTGGCGGGCAAACCGTATGCGGAGTTCCCTCTGGTAGCGCTGGAAACCGTGCCGCTGGCCAACATCTTTTCGCGTGGGTGGGACAGCATCCGCTTGTTTTTCCAGCAGGGCATTTTTTAACAGGGTGTCGTAAAACTACTGCGAGGCGATGATGCGGCGTTGGAAACCGGCTCGAAATGCGGGGTCGCGTAGCGATGAACTGCGTGTAAACTCCGCTTGCTCCCCGGTTTCCGCCGTGCCTGATCGCCTCTCGTTACATTTTTCAATACCCGGTTGAGGATCGCAAAATGATTGTTTATCTGAATGGGCAGTTCATGCCTATCGAAGAAGCCAGGATTCCCGTGCTGGATCGCGGATTTATTTTTGGCGATGGCGTGTACGAAGTCATCCCGGTGTATTCACGCCGCCCATTCCGCCTCGCGGAGCACTTGCGGCGGCTGCAGCACAGCCTGGACGGCATCCGCCTGCAAAACCCGCACAGCGGGCAGGAATGGGAACGGCTGGTCAACGAACTCATCCGTTCCGGCGAGGCGGAAGACCAGTATCTCTACCTGCACATCACGCGCGGTGCGGCGAAGCGCGATCACGCTTTTCCCAAACCGCCGGTGCCGCCGACGGTGTTCATGATGAGCAACCCGCTGCTCACTCCTCCCGCCGAGTTGCTTGCCAGCGGCGTCGGTGCGGTCAGCGCGGCGGACAACCGCTGGCTGCGCTGCGACATCAAGGCCATCGCTTTGCTGCCCAACGTGTTGCTGCGGCAGATGGCGGTGGATGCGGGCTGCGCGGAAACCATCCTGATCCGCGACGGCTTTATGACCGAGGGCGCGGCCAGTAACATCTTTGTGGCAAAGAACGGCAAGCTGCTGGCGCCGCCGAAAGATAACTTCATGCTGCCCGGCATCACCTACGATGTGGTGCTGGAAATCGCGCAGGCCAACAACATCTTGCATGAGGTGCGCAAAGTTGCGGCAAGCGAAGTTTTTGGCGCGGACGAACTGCTGCTCACTTCTTCCACCAAGGAAGTGCTCGCCATCACTACGCTGGACGACAAGCCGGTGGGGTCGGGCAAACCCGGCGCGATGTTCGCCAGGCTGCACGGGCTGTATCAGAATTTCAAGCGCGACGTGATGCGCAAAGATGCCGCTTCCGCCGGTGGAGGAGTGGCGTGAAAGCGGGGGGGCTTTCGGACTCTCTGATCGAATACCCCTGCGATTTTCCGATCAAGGTGATGGGCCTGTCGCGGCAGGGCTTTGCGCAAGCGGTGGCGGAGGTGGTGGTGCGCCACGACCCGGAATTCAGCACGGCCTCCATGCAGATGCGCAGCAGCAGCGGCGCGCGCTACGTCAGCCTGACTTGCACCGTGCGCGCCACTTCGCGCGAGCAACTCGACGCGCTTTACCAGGAACTGTGCGACCACCCGATGGTGGTGATGGTGTTATGAGCGGGGAAGAGATAGGGGAGGAGGGGGAGGGAAAAAACATTGGGTCAGGCGCCGTAGGTGGCGAACCGGAGTGCTCTCACCCTTCTCCCTTCCCGCTTCCCCTCTCCCCAAGGTTTCTGGGCCTTGTCGAATATCAGCCCACCTGGCGGGCGATGAAAGATTTTACTGCGGCGCGTGCAACCGGAACGCAGGATGAAATCTGGATGGTGCAACACCCGCCGGTTTACACATTGGGGCAGGCGGGCAAGCCGGAACATCTGCTGTGCCCCGGCGAGATTCCGGTGGTCAGGACTGATCGCGGCGGGCAGATCACCTATCACGGCCCCGGCCAGGTTGTCGCCTACCTGTTGCTGGATTTGCGCCGCCGAAAAATCAACGTGCGTCAACTGGTGCGGCTGATGGAACAGGCGGTAATCAATTTGCTCGCACAGCACGGCGTCGCCGCACAGAGCCGCGAGGGAGCGCCGGGTGTGTACGTGGGCGAGGAGAAGATCGCCGCGTTGGGCTTGAAAATCAGGAACGGTTGCTGCTATCACGGACTGGCGCTGAACGTGGATATGGATCTGACCCCGTTCGCCCGCATCCATCCCTGCGGCTATGCCGGGCTGCGCGTCACCCAGGTGAGCGATGTCGGTATCAGTGTATCTCTGGCCGCGCTGGAGAGGCGGCTCGCGCAAAATCTGCTCGCACTTTTACTGCATGCCGGGTTTCAACCCGGCATATCGCGTTGAAACCTGACTGTCTGCCACAAGGTTAAAACCGTCGGCTGTGGCAGGAAATCAGCGAATGATTCCGCGTTGGGAGCCACCCAGAAAATCCGCCAGCAGATGTAGCTCCGGATGTGTATCTGCCTGCGCGAGTACTGCTGCTTTGGCTTCTTCCAGCGGTAGCCCGGATTTGTAGAGCGTCTTGTAGGCGCGCTTGATCGCGGTTACCGCATCGCCGGAAAAACCGCGCCGCTTCAGACCTTCCGAGTTGATACCGTGGGGGGCGGCGGGGTTGCCGGAGGCGGTGACGTAAGGCGGAATGTCCTGCAACAGAATGGTGCCCATGCCGGTGATCACATGCGCGCCGATCTGGCAAAACTGGTGCACCACCGTGAAGCCGCCCAGGATGGCGTGATCTCCTACCAGTACATGGCCGGCCAGTTGCGCGTTGTTGGCGAAGATGGTGTGGTCTCCGATCTGGCAGTCGTGCGCCAGATGCACGTAGGCCATGATCCAGTTGTGGTTGCCCAGCCGCGTCACGCCCCCGTCCTGCACGGTGCCGAGGTTGAAGGTGCAGAATTCGCGGATGGTGTTGCCGTCGCCGATCTCCAGCCGGGTCGCTTCACCCGCATATTTCATATCCTGCGGGATTTCGCCCAGCGAGCAGAACTGGAAGATGCGGTTGCTCCTCATGCTCGCCGATGATGGAATAGGCCCCCACCTCGACATCGTCCGCCAGTCTGGCGCCGGGGTGAATAAGTGCCGTCGGGTGATGCATTATAGATCCCGTATGGTGCACATCACCACGGCTTCGGCGGCAATCTGTCCATCCACTTCCGCGGTGGCGGAAAACTTCCACAGCCCGCGCGACCTGCGCAACAGGGTTACTTTAAAGATAAGCTGGTCGCCCGCGCTGACCGGTTTTTTGAAGCGCGCCTCATCAATTCCGACAAAGTAATACACCGAGTTTTTATCGGGTTTAGTGCCAAGCGTCTTGAACGACAGGATAGCTGCGGTCTGCGCCATGGCCTCGATGACCAGCACGCCCGGCATCACCGGGTGATGCGGGAAGTGCCCGCCAAAGAATGGCTCGTTGATGGTGACATTTTTCAGCGCCACGATGTCCTTGCCCGGCTCGCAGGACAGCACGCGATCTATCAAAAGAAACGGATAGCGGTGTGGCAAGTATTCGAGAATCTCGTAGATGTCCATGCGGGTGCTCATCGGTCTTTCCTTTTCAAAATTTCAATTTCGTGTTGCAGCGTTTTGATTTTGTCCGCGAGTTCGGCCAGATGGCGCAGATGGGCGGCGTTTTTGCGCCAATCTTCGCTGGGGCTGAACGGAAAGATTCCGGTATAGCTTCCCGGTTCGCGTATGGATTTGCCGATCAAAGTGAAAGATGAGATTTCCACGTGGTCGGCAATTTTCAAATGCCCCAGAATGCCCGCGCTGCCGCCGATCCGGCAATGGTGACCGATGGCGGTGCTGCCCGCTATGCCGACGCAACCTGCAATCGCGGTATGCGCGCCGATGCGCACGTTGTGCGCCACCTGGATCTGGTTGTCCAGCTTGACCCCATCTTCGATCACGGTGTCATCCAGCGCGCCGCGGTCTATGGTGGTGTTCGCGCCTATCTCCACATCGTCGCCGATCACCACTCTGCCGATCTGCGGGATTTTCAGCCAGTGTCCTTCCTCCTCCGCCATGCCGAAGCCGTCCGCGCCGATCACCGCCCCCGAGTGCGCGATCAGCCGGTTGCCCAGCACGCAGTTGTGGTAAACCACCACGCGCGGATACAAACGTGCTTCTTCGCCGATGCGGGTATCTGCGCCAATGGCGCATCCGGCCATGATCGTGCAACGCGCTCCAATTCTGGTGCCCGCGCCGACCATAACGTGCGGGCCGATGTGTGCCGTCGGATGGATGTACGCGCCCTCGGCAACCACGGCGCTGGGGTGAATGCCTGGTGCCGCCAGTTCGGGTGGGTTCAATAACGCCGACACCTTGGCGAAGTAGGCGTATGGATTGTCGCACACGATGCGGGGAAGGTCGGTGGCACCGGCATCCGCCTCGCCGAGAATGACCGCTGACGCGCGCGTGGATGCAAGCTGTGCGCGGTATTTGCCGCTGGCAAGAAAGGCGAGGTGCCCGGCTTGCGCGCTGTCCAGCGTGCCTATTTGCGTAATCTCGGTGCCGGCGTCGCCTTGTGCGCGACCGCCAAGCCGCGCGACGATGTCTGCCAGGCGATACGCTGTTCGCTCCATATTGCGCGATGAAATTATTTTTCGTTTGCCAGATGCTTCAAAACTTTTTCTGTGATGTCTATTTTCGGGTTGCGGTAGACCGCCTCTTGCAGCACCAGATCGAATTTTTCGCTTTCCGCAATCTGCTGTATGGCCTTGTTGGCCAGCCCAAGAACCACCACCAATTCCTCGTTCTTGCGCAAGTTCAAGTCCTCGCGGAACTCGCGTTGCATGCGTTGCAAATTGGCGTTCAGGTTATCCAGTTCGCGCTCTTTGTTGCGGCGCTCCGCGTCCGGCAAGGTCATACCCTCCTTATCCAGAAAGACCTGGATGTCCCGAATCTGCTGGGTAATTTTTTTGATTTCCTGATCGCGTGCGGCAAATTCCTTCTCGATTTTTTTTTCGGCTTTCAGCGCGGGCACGGATTCGCGCAAAATACGTTCGGTATCCACTACCCCGACCCGGAATTCCGTGGTGCTCGCCTGGCCGCTGGCCAGCAACAACAAGGCCGGTATGACGCAAGCAAGCCAGATTTTCGATGTTTTCAATTTCGTTCTCCTCGTAAATATAAGATTCGAGTAGCGATCCGTTTGCCTTTTCTCTTTCTGGGGTAGGGGCGGGCGTGGCAAATTTTATCAGTAACGGCATAATTGCCGCGCCCATCAGAATATCGAGCCCAGCGTGAACTGGAACTTCTGCACCTTGTCGGTCGGCTTCTGGCTGACCGGTTTCCCGTAGCTGATCTTGAGCGGGCCGACGGGGGATACCCAAGTGAATGCGAGGCCAACAGAATAGCGCAGGCCGGAGGTTCCCGCCATATCTCCCTGCCCGTATACCGCGCCGGCATCGGCAAACGCGCTCAGGCGCACCGATTTTTCTTTGGACATTCCCGGCATGGGGAACAGCAGTTCCGCATTTCCCACGATGCGCCTGGTGCCGCCCAGCGCGTTATTAAAGCTATCGCGCGGCCCCAGCGAACTGGGCTCAAAACCGCGTACTGAGCCGGGCCCGCCAGCGTAAAAATTCTTGAAGAATGGCAGCGGTTTGCCGCCGTAGCCACCCCCGATTCCGCCCTCGCCGTTCAGCATCAGCGTCACCTCGCGGCTCAAGGGGCGAAACCATTGTTGCTGGTATGTCAGTTTGTAGTAGCGCTGGTTCGATACCGGCAGGGCGAGTTCGGTGAAGGCGTGTTGCACCAAACCTTCCGTGGTGTAGATCACGCTGTCGCGGCTATCGCGGCTCCAGCCCACCGTACCCACCAGGTTGGTTGTGGAGGTGCCGAATATGTTGACGTAATCCACGAAGCGCTGCGAGCTGGTGGAGGTGAGGGAGAGCTTGGTCTGCTCGGTAGCCAGCCCGTAATGCAGGGTTTCGTCGTCGCTGATCGGCACGCCGAAGCGCAACCCGGCACCCATCGTGGAAGACTTGTACTGGGTGACCGCCGTGCTGGTCGAGTCCACGTTGCGCTGGTATACGTCGAAGCCGCGGCTCATCCCGTCATCCGTGTAATAGGGGTTGGTATAGGATATCGAATATACCTTGTTGACCTTGCTGGTGTTGATTTGCGTGGAAAGGTAGTTGCCGCTTCCGAACAGGTTGCGCTCGGTGACCGAGGCGGTGAGCACCATCCCCTCGCCGCTGGAGATGCCGGCGCCGATGGAGAAATCGCCGGTGGCCTTCTCCTTTACCGAGAGGTTGACATCCATCTGGTCGTTGGTGCCGGGCACGGGAGGTGTCTCGACATTTACCTCGCTGAAGAAATCCAGCCGGTCCACCTTCTGCTTGGATTTTTTAACCTTGGTGGCGGAAAACCATCCCCCTTCCGCCTGGCGCAATTCGCGCCGGATCACCGCATCGCGTGTTTTGGTGTTGCCCGCGATGTTGATGCGCCGCACGTATGCGCGCAGCCCCGGATCGAACATGAAGGTAAACGCCACTTCGTGTTTCTCCTTGTCCAGTTCCGGCACGGCGTTGACGTTGGCGAAGGCGTAGCCATCGTCACCGAGGCGGTCGCCTATTTTGGTCGTGGATGCGGTCAGT
The DNA here is from genome assembly GCA_008080515.1 of Gallionellaceae bacterium. GTDB lineage: Bacteria > Pseudomonadota > Gammaproteobacteria > Burkholderiales > Gallionellaceae > VIKH01. The sequence continues at coordinate 16,281 of VIKH01000036.1, forward strand.
TCCTTGCGCGAAAAGGTGTCGCCTGGCTTGACCGTGATCAGCTGGCGCATTTCCTCGTGCGGCAGGATGCTTTCAGGCCCGGACAGCTTGATGGTGGAGACCGTGTATTTTGGCCCTTCGGTGAGGTTGATGGTGATGTAAACGTCCTTTTTGTCTGGCGTGATGGAGACCTGGGTGGAATCTATGGAAAACTCGAGATAGCCACCGTCCAGATAGAACGAGCGCAGAGTTTCCAGATCGGCGGACAGCTTCTGCTTGGAGTACTGGTCGCTCGATCCGAACCACCCAAGCCATCCGGGTGTATCGAGCTTCATCATGTCGCGCAGGTCGGCCTCGCTGTAGGCGTGATGGCCGATAATGTTGATCTGCCGGATCTTGGCGACCTTGCCTTCTTCCACATCGAGCCGGACAGCGACGCGGTTGCGCTCCAGTTCGGTGACGGATGCCTTGACCGTTACGCCGTATTTGCCGCGCGCCACATATTGGCGCTTGAGTTCCTGCTCGGCCTTGTCCAGCACCGAGCGGTCGAAAATACGCCCCTCTGCCAGTCCGACCAGCTTGAAGTTGTCGCGCAACTGGTCTTTCGGGAAATCTTTTACCCCCTCGACGTCAATGCTGGCGATGGCGGGGCGCTCGCGCACCAGCACAACCAGCACCCCCTGTTCCACCTCCAAGCGCACGTCCTTGAAAAAGCCGGTAGCAAACAAAGCGTGTATGGCTTGGGTGGCGTGTTCGTCGTCCAGCGTGTCGCCCACCTTGACCGGCAGGTAACTGAACACCGTCCCCGCTTCGGTGCGCTGTATGCCTTCCACCCGGATGTCCTTGACAACAAACGGCTCGACGGCGGTGGCAGAGGTGGCGTACAGCAGCGGAATCAGACCCGCGAGTTTTTTTAATTTCATTGGCGGTCAACCCCAGATCAGGCGACTAATATCGTTATACAGGGCGAAGGCCATCAACGTAGCAAGCAGCGCGATGCCCACTTGCTGCCCGATATCCCATGCCCTTTCGGATACGGGGCTCCCCTTTACCAGCTCGGCCATATAATACAGCAAATGCCCTCCATCCAATAACGGGATGGGCAGCAGGTTCAGCACCCCGAGGCTGACGCTGATCAGCGCCAGAAAATCCAGGTAGGCAGCAACACCCATCCTGGCGGATTGACCGGCATAATCGGCGATCGTGATCGGCCCGCTCAAGTTCTTTAGCGAAATCTCGCCGAACACCATTTTGACCATCATTTTCAGGCTTACGGCGGCGGTTTCCCAAGTTTTTCGCACCGCCCGCTCGAGTGCGGCGTAGGGGCCGTAGCTTACCTTGACCAGTTGCGCATCAAACAATGCTTTGTCGATATGCGGCCCGGCACCGATCTTGCCGATCTGCGTGCCCGCTTCGGTGATGGCTTCGGGTGCCAGATCGAACGTCAGCAAATGCCCGCCACGGTCAATTTCAAACTGCAATGTTTTGCCCGGATGGGCGCGCACGATCTCCACCAGTTCCGTCCAGCGCGCGATGCCTCGCGCGTCCACGCTGATAATGTGGTCGCCCACAGCCAGCCCGGAGCGTTGTGCGACCCCGCCTTCAGCCAGTTTGCCGATAACGGGTTCGACCGTGGGCTGGAACAGTTGCATGCCCAGCTTCTTCATGAAATCGCTATCGAGATCAGCGGGTTCAAGCACGCTCAAGTCGAGTGTGTGTCGCAGCGTTTCACCTTGCTCCGTGCGGCCCTCGAAATGCGCCTCGGCACCTTGCAAAGCCAAGTTCAGCACCGACCAGCGCACCTCTTCCCAGCTCGGTGCCGCATCGCCATTAATGCTGATAAGCATTTCGTTCGACCGGAACTGCGCCATTGCGGCAGGAGAGTCCGGGACAATTTCTCCCAGCACCGGTTTGACACCTTGAACCCCGTACATGAACAGCGCCCAATACAGGGCGATGGCCAGCAGCAGGTTAGCTGTCGGCCCGGCGGCGACGATGGCCATACGCCACAGCACCGGTTGGCGACTGAAGGAGCGGTGCAGTTCGTGTTCGGCCACTTCGCCTTCGCGCTCATCCAGCATCCTGACATAGCCGCCCAACGGGATGGCGGAGACCACCCACTCGGTTTCCCGGTTGCGCGCTTTGCCGAAATGCCATTTCACCAGCGGCTTGCCGAACCCGATGGAAAATCGCAGCACTTTCACTCCGCAGCGGCGCGCCACCCAGAAATGCCCCAGCTCGTGAAATACCACGAGTAGCGCGAGGGCGAGGGCAAAAGCCCATAGCGTGGTCATAGCTGGCGTGGCGAGAGGGGTGTGAAGGAGGGGGACGCGCACCGGATCCGGTCGCATGCCGCCGCACGGGCAACCGCATCCGCATTCAGCACGTCCTCCAGCGTGTCAACCGGGGTCACCGCCAAAGCATCCAGCACCTGCTCGATCACCTGCGGAATGGCCAGAAAGGGAATTTTTCGATCAAGGAAGGCAGCCACGGCGATCTCGTTCGCCGCGTTCAGCGTGGTCGGCGCCGTACCGCCCGCGCGCAAGGCGCGGTAAGCCAGCGCCAGACAGGGAAAGCGGGCAAAGTCTGGCGCTTCAAAATTGAGCGTGGCCACCTTGATGAGGTCGAGCGGCTCGACCCCGGCTTCGATGCGCTCGGGGTAAGCCAGCGCGTGCGCGATGGGGGTGCGCATGTCCGGGTTGCCCAGTTGCGCCAGCACCGACCCGTCCACATATTGCACCAGCGAGTGGATTACGCTCTGCGGGTGTACCACCACCTCGATGGCGTCGGCGGGCGCGTTGAACAGCCAGTGCGCTTCGATCACTTCCAGCCCCTTGTTCATCATGGTGGATGAATCCACCGATATTTTTTGCCCCATCACCCAGTTGGGGTGCGCGCATGCCTGTTCCGGCGTGACCTCCCGCAACGCCGACCAGGGCGCGTTGCGGAAGGAGCCGCCGGATGCGGTAAGCAGGATGCGGCGCACGCCGCTGGCGGCAAGGTCGCCGGCATAATTGCGGGGCAGCGCCTGGAAGACCGCGTTGTGCTCGCTGTCTATCGGCAGCAGCGTGGCGCCGTGCTGCCGGGCCGCCTCCATGAAAATGCGACCGGCCATCACCAGCGTTTCCTTGTTCGCCAGCAGGATTTTCTTTCCGGCGCGCGCCGCCGCCAGCGTCGGGCGCAGGCCGGCCGCACCGACGATGGCCGCCATCACCGCGTCCACCTCGGGCAGGGAAGCGACGTGCTCGAGCGCATCGGCCCCGCTCAACACCCGCACATCGAGGTCGGCAGCGGCAACTTTCTGCGCCAGCCGATCCGCCGCATCGCCATCGAGCAACACCGCGTAACGGGGCAGGAAGCGCGCGCATTGCTCGAACAGGATGTCGTCCCGGCGCTGTGCGGCGAGCGCCAGCACGCGGTACCGGGCGGGGTGGCGCGCCACCACATCCAGCGTGCTGGCACCGATGCTGCCGGTGGAGCCGAGGATGGTCAGATGCTGCATGCTCTCTTACCTGAATCTTTCATGAACCCTGCTTCACTTTTTTGCGCGCCACCGCTTCGGGAGTTGTTTGTTTTTTTCGTATCGCTTCAGGCGGCAATCACGCCATGCGCCCATTGGTAGGCCAGATCAACCAATCGGCTCATCTCAGCCAACGACATACTGATATAGGGCGTTTCTTCATAGCGCAAGATAACAGCAAAGGGGTTGAGAACACTGAACTGGTCAGATGGAAATGGCATTGCTATCCTGTGTTGCAACAGCAGATCGACCAGCTCGTCCACATCATACGTTCTGCGAAACACGATACCGTGATATTCGGCAACGGCCTTAAGGCATTTTTCCACGGCTTGTTGGGCGAAAAAACCCGTCGCTGAAATGTCAACTTCAGGATGGCTGGTCAACGCGCGAAACGAAACGATGTCGCGCCCGGCAAGAGCCAACAAGCGGCGGGCGCGCTCAATGGGCAGTGTCATATAACACCCGGCCTTCGCGCAATGCCCAATAGACAGCGGTGGAGCAGGCACCTTGTTGCTGGTTAATTTCCTCTTGCGAATAGACCAATATATCTACCGGCACTCTTAACGGGCGCAGCACTTGCCTCAAGCGCACCATCTCGTTGAATTTGTCGCGTAGCTCCGGCTCGATGACCAGGAAATCCAGATCCGAACTTTCCCGCGCATCGCCGCGTGCATATGAGCCAAATAGAATGACTTTAGCGGGCTTGGCGGCTTCACCTAAAAGATGTGCGGCTTGCTGTATGGTTTGTTCTGAAATCATGTGGTTCCCCTCCTTCCTTTCCGGTGAATTCGTAATTTTACGGCATCCTTGGAAGGCAATTATTCAAAGAAGGTTGCATTTCATAATACATCAGCGTTAACTCATCGTTTGCAGCATCATCGCCAGAGCGGCCAGCGGTAGCGTGGAAGTCAGCGCGTCTATGCGGTCCAGCAGGCCGCCGTGGCCGGGCAATAGTTCGCCGCTATCCTTTACCCCGGCCTGGCGCTTGACGGCGGACTCGAACAAGTCGCCGATTACCGCCAGCCCAACCCACCACCACGATGCCAGCAACAGGCCAGGCAGCAGGTGGGTGGCGGAGAAAAGGCCGGTGGCCCAAGCGACCAGCAGCGCGTAGACCGACACGGCGATCAGCGCACCAGCTACGCCCTCCCAAGTCTTTCCGGGGCTGATGCTGGGAGCGAGCTTGTTTTTTCCGAATTTGCGCCCGGCAAAATAGGCCGCGATGTCTGCCACCCAGACCAGCCCCATCACGGCGAGCAGCCACCACGGGTTGGCCGCGCGCAGATCCATCAGCGCCAGCCCGGTCGGGATCAACACCGCCCAGCCGACCAGCGCCATCAGCAACGGCTGCCGCACCTGCCAACCGGCGATCAGCCAGGCGGGCACCACGATTACCCATAACAGCACGGATATCGCATAAATAACAAAATGCAACGTCGCGGTTTGCGCCAGAGTCTGACTTGAATCAGACCAAGTGATGCCGGCCATGACCGCCAGGGTGATCCACCAGTAGGCCCTGGCTGAGGTTGCCGGTAATTTGGCGAGGCGGGCCCATTCAGAAACCCCTTGCAGCACCATGATGGTGACCAGCACCATCCAGCCCGTGGCAGGCAGCAAAAACAAGGCAGACAGGAACAGCACCAGCAGGACAGTCGCGGTGATAACGCGCTGCTTTAACATCAGCGATCTTTCGTGCCTTGCACCTGCTCGTTCTGCAACTGCTCGCCCCGCAATTGTTCGCTGGTTCGGCCAAAGCGGCGCTCGCGCGTCTGGTAGGAGCGGATGGCGGCTTGCAGCGCTTCGCGGTTGAATGCCGGCCATAGCGTATCGGTGAAATACAGCTCGGTATAGGCCATTTGCCACAGCAGAAAGTTGCTGATGCGCTGCTCGCCGCCAGTGCGGATGAACAAGTCGGGCTCCGGAGCATAGTGCATGGAAAGATAAGGTTCGAGTTCCGCCTCGCCAAAGTTGGCGGCGAGTTCGGGGCGAGCCCGCAACATCGCCTGCACCGCCTGCATGATGTCCCAGCGTCCGCCGTAGTTGGCGGCAACGGTAAGAGTCAGGCTGGTGTTGTTTGCCGTGAGCTGCTCTGCTTCGGCAATGCGCCCGTTGAGTTTGTCGTCGAAATGGCGGCGGTCGCCGATGATTTTCAGGCGGATATTATTGTCGTGCAGCCTGGCCACCTCGCGCTCCAGCATTTTCAGGAACAGTTGCATCAGGAACGAGACTTCTTCAGCCGGGCGGCGCCAGTTTTCGCTGCTGAAGGCGAACAGGGTGAGATATGCGATTCCCAACTCGCGGCATGCGCCCACCACATCACGCACTGTTTCCACGCCGCGCTGGTGTCCCGCCACACGCGGCAGAAAACGTTGCTTCGCCCATCGCCCGTTGCCGTCCATGATGATGGCAATGTGGCACGGCACACCGGGTGCATCGGGAATAGTGCGGGTGGAGCTTTGGAATAACGCCATGGTGAATCCTTAAAGCTGGGAGCGGGTAGCTCGTAGCGTGTAGCTTTAGATGCCGCGCGCGAAGCGCGCACTTTGTAAGCTACCGGCTGCGGGCTGCCAGCTACCCGCTACACCGCCATCAGATCCGCTTCCTTGACATGCAGCGCCTTGTCTATTTCTGCGATAAAGCGGTCGGTCAGTTTCTGCACCTCTTCCTCGGCGCGGCGCTCCTCGTCCTCACCGATTTTCTTGTCCTTGAGCAACTTTTTGATGTGCTCGTTGGAGTCGCGGCGCACATTGCGCACTGCCACTTTGGCGTTTTCCGCTTCGCCGCGCACCACCTTGGTCAGGTCGCGGCGGCGCTCCTCGGTCAGCATCGGCATCGGCACGCGGATCACGCTGCCGTTGGTTGCAGGGTTTAGCCCCAGGTCGGCGTCGCGGATCGCTTTCTCCACTGGCGCCACCATGTTTTTTTCCCACGGCTGCACGCCTATCGTGCGCGCATCAATCAGGGACACCCCGGCTACCTGGCCGAGCGGCGTCGGGTTGCCGTAATAATCCACCATCACATGATCCAGTATCCCGGTGTGGGCTCTGCCGGTGCGCACCTTGGCGAAATCGGCCTTGAGCGCTTCCAGCGTCCTGGTCATTTTCTGTTCGGCATTTTTCTTGACATCAGAAATCATCGCGTCCTCCTTGCATCAGTTGCAGCGCACCAGCGTTCCCTCGTCCTCCCGCATTACCACACGCTTCAGCGCGCCATGCTTGAAAATGCTGAACACGATGAGCGGCAGGTTCTGGTCGCGGCAGAGGGTCAGCGCGGTTGCGTCCATCACCTTGAGGTTCCTGGCTATCGCCTCGTCAAAACTCAATTCCCGGTAGCGGGTGGCGCTTGCATCCTTGTTCGGGTCGGCGGTGTACACCCCATCCACCTTGGTGGCTTTGATCACCACTTCCGCACCCATTTCCACGCCGCGCAGGGCGGCGGCGGTATCGGTAGTGAAGAACGGGTTGCCGGTACCGGCGCCGAATATCACCACTTTGCCCTCTTCCAGGTAGCGCAGGGCTTTGCCGCGTATGAACGGTTCTGCCACCTGTTCGAGGTTGAGTGCGGACTGCACCCGGCATTCCAGCTTTTGGCGCTTCATGGCATCCTGCAAAGCCATGGCGTTCATCACCGTGGCAAGCATGCCCATGTAGTCGGCGGTGGCGCGATCCATGCCTTCCGCGGCGGGAGCGATGCCGCGAAAAATGTTGCCGCCACCGATTACTATCGCCACCTGTACGCCCAGCGCCACCACATCGCCGATCTCCGCAACGATGCGTTCGATCACGGCGCGGTTGATGCCGTAGCTGTCACCGCCCATCAGGGCCTCGCCCGAGAGCTTGAGCAGGATGCGTTTGTAGGGTGCGGCCATCCCCGGCTAACCTTTCGCGGCGGCGGCGGCGACAACTGGAAGGCGGCCACGGAAGCGCCCTTGCTTTTCAACAATTGCTCGATGGTCTGCTTGCCGTCCTCGGCTTTGACAAACACTTGGCCGAGCAGCGTCACTTCCTTGAGGAATTTCTGCACCGAACCTTCGGCGATCTTTTCCAGCATGGCTTCCGGTTTGCCCGCTTCGCGCGCCTTCTCGGTCGCGATGCGGCGCTCGGTTGCCACCTCGTCGGCGCTCACGCCCGAAGCATCAATCGATTTCGGCTTGCTGGCCGCAATGTGCATCGCCAAATCCTTGCCCAAGAGGTCGTCGCCTCCGGCATAGTTCAACAGCACGCCGATTTTGTTGCCGTGCAGATAGGAAGACAGCTTGCCGGCAGCGGTGGCGTAGCGCGCAAAACGGCGCACGGCGATGTTCTCGCCCAGCTTCATGATCAAAGCCTGGCGCGTTTCTTCAACGGTTCCGCTGCCGGGCAGCGCGACGGCGGATAGTGCCGCAACATCGGCGGGGGTGTGCTGCGCCGCAGCCTGCGCCACATTTCTGGCGAACGCCAGCAGGTCTTCATTTTTCGCCACGAAATCGGTTTCGCAATTCACTTCAACCAGTGCGCCGGTCTTGCCGTCCATGCCGATAAAAATGCCCACCACGCCCTCGGCGGTCACGCGCGAAGATGCTTTGCTCGCTTTGGCGCCGCTCTTGATGCGCAACAGTTCTTCGGCGGCCTTGAAGTCGCCGCCGGTTTCCGTCAGCGCCTTTTTGCATTCCATCATGCCGAGGCCGGTCGCCTCACGCAGTTCTTTCACCATGCTTGCGGTAATTTCCGCCATTTCCCAGCTCCTTAAAATTTCGTGACTTACAAAAAAAGGGCTCGCGCCCTTTGAAGCTGGTAGCCAGTGGCTGGTAGCTTGTAGCAGGTTAAGTCGCGCAACGCGCGGTTCTTGATATTGCTTCCCGCTACCAGCTACAGGCTACCTGCTATCAGCCTTGCTCTTCCGCTTGCGCCACCGCTTCGGTGAGCGCCTGCTGGCGGCCTTCCAGCACCGCATCTGCCATGCCGCGCGCGTACAGGCGGATCGCCTGGCTGGAGTCGTCGTTGCCGGGGATGACATAATCCACACCGAGGGGGCTGTGGTTGGTGTCCACCACGCCGATCACCGGTATGCCCAGCTTTTGCGCCTCCACGATGGCACCTTTCTGATAGCCCACATCAATGACGAAAATCGCGGAAGGCAAACCATTCATATTCTTGATGCCACCCAGGCTGCGATCCAGTTTTTCCAATTCGCGCTGCATCATCAGGCCTTCTTTTTTGGAAACCTTCTCCATCGCGGCGCTATCCTGCACCTGCGCTTCGAGGTCGCGCAGGCGTTTGATGGATTGCTGCACCGTCTTGAAGTTGGTCAGCATGCCGCCCAGCCAGCGCTGGTCCACATATGAGCAACCCGCACGAGTCGCCTCTTCCTTGATGATCTCACGCGCTTGGCGCTTGGTTGCCACGAACAGGATGGTGCCCTTGTTGGCGGCCTGCTTGCTGGCAAACTTGAGGGCGTCGTTGTACATGACAACGGTTTTTTCCAGGTTGATGATGTGGATTTTGTTGCGATGACCAAAAATGTAAGGGGCCATCNTTCCAGTAGCGGGTCTGATGTCCGAAATGGACGCCCGCTTCCAGCATTTGACGCATGGTAACAGCCATAATTGCTCCGTGTGTTAAGGGTTAATGTCATTCACTCGCCAGCTTGACCCTCGCGGGCACCCCAACATGGACGAGTGTGAAAATTCCGTTTGTCCGTGCCGCTAACGCATTCCCCGGACAAACGGGGCGCGCATTGTAACATCACGCTCAACCCGCGCTCAACTTTTCGGACGGCGCGCCCGTAACGGCGGGGTAGAATTTGCCCCCCTTTCGCCCGCAGAGGAAACGCGCTATGAGTTTTCTAATTGCTACGACCACCGGCAACTGTGCGGATATACAACCGAACCCTGTTTGGGCGCACTTCGCCACGCTGTGCGCGATACCGCGTTCCTCGCTGCACGAGGCGGCCCTGCGCGACCATCTGATCGGGTGGGCGCGAGAGCGCCACATCGGATTTGTCGTGGATGCGGCGGGCAACCTGATCCTGAAGAAGCCCGCCAGCCACGGCAGCGAGAAGAAGCCGGGGGTGATCCTGCAAGGCCACCTCGACATGGTGTGCCAGGCCAACGCCGGGACGCGGCACGATTTCGAGCGCGACCCGATCCGCGCGGTGGTGCGCGATGGCTGGGTGGTGGCGGAAGAGACCACGCTGGGCGCGGACAACGGCATCGGCGTGGCGCTCGCGCTGGCCGCGCTGGAAGAGCCGGGGCTGAGCCACCCGCCGCTGGAAGTGCTGCTCACTGTCAATGAGGAATCCGGTATGGATGGCGCGCGCGGCCTGGCACCCGGCGCGTTGCAGGGCAGGGCACTGATCAACCTCGACACCGAGGAGTGGGGGCATTTCTATCTGGGCTGCGCGGGCGGAGTGGATGTGGAAGCGCGCCACACTTGCACGCAGCAAGAGCTGCCGCCCGGCTCTGCGCTCCTGCGGTTGGAGGTGTCCGGCCTGCGTGGCGGACATTCCGGCATAGACATTCATCTCGGGCGCGGCAATGCCATCAAGTTGCTGGCGGAGGCATTGCGTGATCTTTCTGCGCACACCGATGCTCGACTGATTGAAATGAAGGGTGGCACGGCGCGCAACGCGATCCCGCGCGAGGCGTTTGCGGTCTGCGCGCTGCCCGTTGCTGCGGCAGCGAATATCGAAGAGTGGGTACTGCATCGGCATGAATCATGGCGGCAACGCTTCGCGGAGGCTGACGCAAAGGTATCATTCGCTTGCAAGCATATTGGTACGCTGCCAGGCAGAGCCATTTCGCGTGCGGACCAGGAACGGCTGCTGGCTTTTCTCGACATCGCCGCTAACGGTGTGGCGCTGGTCAGCGATAAATTTCCCGGCGTGACCGATACCTCCAGCAACCTCGGCGTGGTGGCGCTTGAACGGGGCGAATTCCGCGCGACCTTCAAGGTGCGATCGCTGCACGACACCAGGGCGGATGCCCTCGCCAGCAAGCTGGCAGCGCACGCAGTGTCGTATGGGCTTCAGGCATGGAAAGGCGGCGCCTATCCGGGATGGGCGCCAAATCCCGCATCCGGTTTGCTGGCGTTGTGCCAGCGCGTTTATGCCGCGCAGTTTGGGCAGCCAGCGAACGTACAGGTGATCCATGCCGGACTGGAATGCGGGCTGCTGGCGGCGAGCCACCCGCATCTGGAGATGATTTCTTTTGGGCCGGACATACGCGGCGCCCATGCGCCCGGCGAGCGGGTGGAAATCGCATCGGTCGGACGCTGCTGGGAGTTGCTCAAGGCAGTGTTGCAGGAATTGGCGGCGCAACCAGCTCATCCATGTCTAGATAACGCCTCAGCCTGCTTGAGCACCAGTAGCCGCAGGCTGGGGTAAGCTTGCGAACCCCAGCATTTCTGGATCGCAAATGCTTCAGTGCCCCGCTACGGTAATGAAAGACAGCCTGGCCACACCGGCGCGCTGTGCGATGGCCATCAGCTCGGCAACGCGCCCGTAAGGCACTTCTTTGTCAGCTTCAATCTGAAGCTGGAACGAGGCGTCCGCCGCCGCGCGGGCGTACAGCATTTCTGCCAGCCCTTCATCGTTCAAGTGCGATTCGTTGACTGCAATATTTCCCTTGGCGTCTATCATCAGCCGCACCGGCAAGCGCTTGTTGTCGGAGGTCACCTGGGTGGTCTTGGGCAGGTTGACCTTGAGCGATTGCGGCGCCAGCAGCGGCGCGGTGATGATGAACACCACCAGCAGCACCAGCATCACGTCCACCAGCGGCGTGACGTTGATCTCGCTCATCATGTTCTGTTCGGAGGAATTGCCGAATGCCATGCTTGCCTCTCCATACCTGTTTCGTCACACCGGCAGAAGCCAGTGTCCACGTAGTTTTCTGGATTCCGGCCTGCGCCGAAATGACGGAGAAATGTTACACCTTGAAGTTATGTTTCAGCGCCAGCCGCACGAAATCGTGCGCGAAGTTTTCCAGCTCGGTGATATTCAGGCGCAGGCGGCGCAGGAAATAGTTGTAAGCCAGCACGGCGGGCAGCGCGGTGGCGATGCCGATGGCGGTGGCGATCAGCGCTTCGCCGATCGGCCCGGCCACCACGTCCAGGCTGGCCGTGCCGCTTTTGCCGATGTCCTGCAGCGCGTGCATGATGCCCCATACCGTGCCGAACAGGCCGACAAAGGGCGAGGTCGAGCCGATGGTGGCCAGCTCCGCCAAGCCGCGCTCGTGGTAGCGCTGGATATTCTGCACCTGCTGGCGCAGCATCCGCTCCAGCACGTCCTGCGGCGCGCCCAAGTGCTGCAAATCCTGCTGCTCGGCGTTCAGGTTGTTCAGTTCGGCGAACCCTGCCTGCGCCAGGCGGGCCAAGTCACCTTCGCCCGATTTCGCCACCTCGGCGGCCTCGTGCCAGTCGTGCGCCGCCCAGAATGCATCGTTGAAAACGCGCCTGCGCTTGCCGTCCAGAAGTTGTTTCCACAGCTTGAACAGGGCGGTTGACCAGGTGGCCACGGAAAGCAGAACCAGCACCAGCAGCGTAGCCGCCACAACCGGCGAGCCGACGGAGAAAAAATCATTCATGATTCGTTATTATTCAAGGAAAACTGGATCGGGATCTTGAACCACTTGGTGACAGCCTGACCGGCTTGGCGCGCAGGAACGAACTTCCAGGTTTTAACCGTCTGCAAGGCCGCATTGTCCAGCATTTCGTGGCCGCTGCTCTGATGCACGTTGACTTGGCCGCACAAGCCTGCGGCCAGCACTTCCACATTCAGCACCACCTTGCCTTGCAAGCCCATGCGGCGCGCGGCAAACGGGTAGGGCGGGCGCGGGTTGTTCAGGTAGCTCGCCTTGTAATCCGGCTCCACGTCTGGAACGGGCGGAGGAGGGGGCGCGATGACCGGAGCGGCGGCAACTGGTGCGGGTGCTGCCGCAACTACCGGAGGAGGTTCGCTCGGTTGCTCCACGGGCATTTCGGTCGGCTGCGCCACCGGTTCAACCGGTGCGGGCTTGGGTTCAGGTATTACCTTGCGTGGCTGAGGAATGGGTTTTGGAGCGGGCGGCGGAGGGGTGGGTATCGCCTCGGGCATCGCGGGCGGCGCGATGGTCACCGAAACCGCCATTTCCTTGAGCGGCTCAGGTGTGCTGGCAGGGAGCGAAATCCAGGCAAGAAAGGCCGCGATATGCAGCGCGACGACCAGGGCAACCAACACGGCCCTGCGCATCATAAAAATAGGTGCGCGGCAGCTCTCCATACCATTCTTTGTCAACCTCGAAACGCAGGCGTTCCGTGTAGCTGTCGGCGAACACCCAGGATTCGGCACGCTCCAGGCGATAGCGTTGCAGGCTTTGCTCAATTTCCTTGTTTTGTTCCGGTGAATCGGTGGCAACCAGAACCAGCTTGAAGTTAGGGTATTTTTTTGCCAGCTTGCCGAACATGGCGAGATCCTCGCGGCAATTGGTGCACGTGAGCGACCAGAAGCTGACAATAAACGGCTTGCCTGTATGGGAAGACACGATTCGCTCGTAGCTACCGCGCACAAAGGGTCTGGTTTCCTGATCGGCGGAAACGCTGGTCGCGCTGAAGCACAGCAAAAGTGTAAGCAGCCATTTCATTATTGCGTATTCTCCGGCAAGGCTATCAGGCGATAGCCTTCCTTGACGGTATTCCAGGAGAGATATGCTTTCTCACCCGCAGCGATCAGCAGGGGATGATCCGATGTGTCGGCGGTGGCAGCGATTTTTTCTGGCTCCGTCCAGAGCCCCCCTCCATCCGAGGATTGTATCAGATTGATGCGGGTGGCTTCGCCGTCAAACTCCTTCCAGGCGATGAAGACGAGCTTGCCCAGGCTCAGCACGTAAGGGTGCGCAGGCTGAGCCTTGAGGTTCCCGAAGCTGAACGGGCTGGAGAAACTTTTGCCCTGATCGGATGAGCGTGCATAGAACAGGCCGCGCATTTCCGGGGCGTTGCTGAACCAGACAGCATGATAGGCGCCGTCCGGGGCGATGGAAAGGGCAGGGCCGTGGTGCGGGCAGGCATCAATTTCCCAGTTGTCATGGCTCAGGCGAACGAGTTGCGACTTGCCGTCGAGCCGCAGCATGGCGTGGTCGCGCACGTTTTTGCCAAAAATATGCCGCCACGCGATGACCGGTGTGCCATCCGTATCCATTGCCAGCGCCACGCGGCAGCACTCACAGGTGTGATCGGCTGCATTGACGTTGGGCTGGAAGCTCTGGCCCCCGTCATTCGAGACCGCATAATAGACCGCGATGCCGCTGTATTTCTCTTCCCGTTTCTTGGCGGCGGCATTATCGCGCTTGTCCAGCCAGGCAAGGTAAACCTGGCCGCGCCCATTCGCCCCCATCGCCTCGAAGCGGTGGGTGATGGGGTCGAGGTTGTCGTTGACGGTGATCGGCGCGGAAAAAGTTTTCCCGCCATCCACCGAGCGGCTGAAGCGGACATTGCCGGAAAAGGGCGTCTCCAGCGGCTGGGTATAGGAAACATAGATATTGCCATATTGCCGTTGTCCGCCACCAGGATTTTCGGGCGGTTTTCACCTTCCGCCGCGATGAATTCGGATTCCTGATTCACCGTGGCCGGCGCGCTCAGGGTTTTACCGAGGTCGTCCGAATGGCTCACCACAACATGACCGTCTTTCACGGATGCCAGCCAAAGCCTGCCCTTCGCGTCAAAAGTGGCGCCGACAGCGACAGGCTTGCGGGCGAGAGCTGTTTTCCACATCTTTCCCATGTCGTGGGGTTTTGCGGGGGTGGAGGCTGCGGGATCGGCAGCCCAAACTGCCCCGCTGACCGCAAGGCAACAAATCAATGCTGCCAGGCAAGCCGGGCGGGGAGCGATACGCAATCTCATTTCCATGCGCCCTGAACGCCAACGTAAGCAGTGCGCGGCAAGCCGGGCGCATAAGTGGCGGTGCCAGAAGTGCTTTCCGCAAAACGCTTGTCGGTCAGGTTGTTGACCTTGGCGAACAGCTCCATGTCCTTGCCGAAACGGTAGCTGCCGGAAAGATTGAACAGGTCATGGCCGCTGTATTTGGTGGTATTGGCATCATCCATCCAGTAGCTGCCCAGCGTGACTACTTCTACCCCGACATTGCCGCCCTGCAAAATGCCTGGCGCATAAGTTAGCCGGGTATTCGCGATCACCCTCGGTGCCAAGGCCATTTCCTTTCCGGTAAAGTTGGCTGCGTTTGTTACCCAGTTTTCGTAAGTGTGCTTCGCGTAGCTGAAACTCAAATCAAGCCGGAGCGCTGCCGCAAGTTTTGCTCCCAAGCCAGCTTCTATACCCTTGTGCAGGGTTTTGCCGCCGTTGGTTTGAATTGGCGCGCTGGTTGCCGGATCCCTTTGGGTGAGGATGTCGTCACGTTTAACCATGTGGTACAGTGAAATTTCGTATGAGACTCCCGTTCCGGCTTTGCCCCGCAATCCGGTTTCGTAGCTGTCCACCTTGATCGGTTGCAGCGCCAGGTTGCCGACAGCAATCTGTTGCGCCAGAAGAGCGCTTGTGGTTGCTGCAGGCCGGAACAACTGGCCTTCCGAAGGTGCGCGGAAGCTGTGGTTATATGACACAAATCCGTTCAGTTGTTCCGAGAACGCATAAGTAGCGCCCAGTTTCGGACTGAAGTGGCTGTATTTTTTCTTTACGCTGGCGCTTTGCCCGTACCATCTGGTAAGGCTGCCAGTAGCCTGGATGGCTGAGGCTGGCAGGTTGTTCCGGAAATCGTAGCCGAGGTCGTCGTAGCGCAGCCCGCCAGTCAGCCGCAGTTGCGGGGTGGGAGACATTTCCCCGTGCAGGTAAGGCGACACGCCCTGGTAGGTTACCTTGTAATCATACAGCCGGTTCCTGAGTGCATAAGCGGTATAGATACTGCCTACCCGGGTGGTCAGGATGCTGTTTTCTGTTCGCCCGCCCGGGCTGTGATCCACATCCACGCCAACAATCAGGCGGGTGCGGTAGGGTTCAAAATCCGTGCGATATTTGGCCATCACGCCAAGTGACTGGTTATAGGTGTTGTAAATCGTCGGATCGTACCCCAGCGACCAGTTGGCAAGCAGATCCATGCTGTCGTCGCGAACATAGGGCGTGATGCTCAACGATGAGTTGGCGGTTTCTTTCTCGTATGCGGCGGACAGTCGTGCCGCCTTGACTTTGCGTAGAGAAATCGGGGTGTAGTTGATCGTGGGGTTGTTGAGATAGTCGTTGAGCGAAATTGCCGAACTCCCCGCCGTTTGTTGGTCAATATTGGAAGCAGTGGCAAATACCTTTAACGCCGCATCGTTCTCAAGCGCTCTGTCCCAGCGCAAGCTGCCGCTCTGGCGGGTATAGCCGGTAGTTTGGCGCCAGCCGTTGGTTTTCGTCAGATTGAGGTCGGCACGCACGCCGTTGTTGCCGGAAGTGTTGCCGCCGGATAGAAGCGCGCGCTTCCAGCCGAAGCTGCCCACTTCAGCGCTTGCCTCAAATTCTGAAGAAACTGGGGGGCGCCGTGATAAGACGTTGACCACCCCGCCAATCGCATCCGATCCATACAGCGCGGAACCGGGTCCCTTGGTCACTTCAATGCCGCCAGACTGGGGCATGTTGACCTCGTACAGTGCGTTATGGTTGAAAAATCCGGTGGCGCGAACCGGGATTCCATCTTCCAGATAGGAATAAACCGGAGCAGTGGTTAGCGGTTGCCGGATTGCCGTCTGGTGTCCTTCGCCGCCTGTGATGTTGACCCATACGCCCGGCACGCGCCCCATGATCTGCGAAGGGTGGGATGCTTTGGCATCGCGTATGGCATCACCCTTGATGACATCCACTGTGGCCGGAATCTCGGCCTTGCGCTCTGCTTCGCGAGTGCCGCTCACCACCACTTCATCCATCAGTTGAGGCTCGTCAGCCGCATATACTGCCTGGTTAACTATGGCCAATAAACTCAAGGCGAAACAGCCAGTAAATTTTTCCTTGCTCATTTTTTAATCTCCCCCAGAAAGCTTGTTGTAGTTTGCCAAAAAGACGCGATTTTAAGGGACGCGCTCTGAAAGGGAGGTGCGGCATATCGCCGCACCCGGTTGTGGTGCGGTATTGAGCGGTTATTGCCTTCGATGCTGGGGCCGCGCCGGACTTCCACCTGCTCAAGAAGTGAATTTCCTGCGCTCCCTTTTTGACGTAGAATCAAAACCGTCAAAACGCCTTGGAGGGCACACCATGAAAACCGCAACCACGCGCAGGACTGCGCCCGCAAAACTATCCGCCAAAGAACGGGAATACCTTGATTCTTTGTCGCCGAAACACCGCAAGATTCACTTGCTGGCAAAACCGCTTACCGGGAAGCTCACCAAGGCTCTGCACGTCAAGTGATGTACTTCTTGGATGCCAATGTCCTGATCCACTACGCCAACGATGAGCGCAGGCGCGACAAAATAGACAGGCATATTGCAAAGGTTGGGGCGGAAAACGTCAAGGTATCGTCAATCACGCTCTACGAGCTGCACACCAAGCTCATCAAGGCCAAAGTCGGCAAGCCAAATGTGGACAGGCTTGCGGGGATCGTCAAGGATTTTGGAGTAAAAAACTTCAATTCTGCGGCGGCGCTGTCTGCGGCGAAAGTGCGGGTTCAGCTGGAAAACGCCGGAAAACCCATCGGGGAGCCAGATCAATTGCTGGCCGGGCACGCCAAAGCAGAAAAGGCGGTAGTGGTCACCAATAACACGCGGCACCTTGGGCTGGTGCACGGCTTAAAAATCGAGGATTGGACGGCGTGACCCGCGCCGATAGTGGCATCCCGGTCTAGCCCGCGATCCTCGCCAGCATCAACCCCATGCGGCTTTCCACCTGGCATTGTCTCCGGTAAAAAGCCTCGCTTTTGCGCAGATCGGCCAGCTCCGCCCGCAGGCTTTCCAGATCCCGCTTATCCGCCCAGGCATCCTGCACCATGAAGAACATCGCCTTGAGCTGGCCGGGATCAAAGCCGCGCTCCCAGAACGGGTGGTAAAACTTCCCGTCCGGGCGCAGCCGGAAACCCTCCCATTCGGGACCGCCCAGGGCGGACAGATCGGACTCGAATTTCAGGCGCAGCAGCAGGGTGACGGCGTGGGGCGGTTTGGATGCGCCGGACTTCCACCGGCGCAGGGTTTTGAGGTCAACTTGCAGGAAATCGGCCAGATAATCCTCGTTCAGCCCGGCAGCGAGGTCGGCAAAAGATTCGATGGAGCGCATTTTTATTTATCCTGTGCATGCTTCTCCTCGGGGTTCAGGGTGCGGACAAGTTGTCCGGTAGTTTTTTTGCGAGAGTGTGCCAAGGGAAGGCCAGTAGGCAAAGGGCGAACAGGGGGAGGAACACCGGCCAATACTCCAGGAATAGTTTGACATAACGCACATTATGCGAAGTAGCGCCGCCTAAAAAAAGCGCCCTCCCGGTCGCTTGCCGCGCCTCCCAGCAAGGAAGCTGTAAAGAGTAACGCCAGCGTGCCCAGCTTGGCCGCTTGCTTGGCACGCTGTAGAAAATTTCTCCAAAACTCCCGGCGCTTTTCGTTCTTCTCGGTTTCCGCTTCAATCTCGGCTATCACTCCGGCGGGATCGCGTTCAAGTATTAATGCTATTTTGACGCACGTATAAACGCTCGGGTGCGTTTTTCCGCTCATGTATTCGGCAATCCTTGCCGTGTGCAGTTCGAGGGCTTGCGCGAGCTTGTAGTCGGTCTGGATTCCCAGCTTGACTTTGCATTCCAGCAATAATTCTTTGGCTTTGCTCATAGTGTCACCTCTTGCGGCAAACTATACCCCGATTTTAGGGTTGACAATAACTCGCTTTTTCGAGTTACAATTGCTTACCTCGTTTTTACGAGGCATTCAACCCTCGAAAGGAAACATCATGCTCATGCTTGAAGCCAAAGTGGTCAATGTGTTTTCGACCAAAGCCTTTACCAACAAGGAAACCGGCGAAGTGACCGCCGCCGGTCACAAAGCCCAGCTTTACTACGAAATGCCCGGCGGTGCCGATGGCACGGAAAAGCGCATCGTGCTTGACGATTTCAACGTGCGCGATCAGGGCGGCGCTTTCCAGAAGGCGCTCGGCAAAACCGTCCGCGTCCCGGTCGGCGCCATGGTCAACGATGGCGGGCGCGTTCAGTTTTTCATCCCGCGCGGCGGCCTTCCAACTATCGTAGGCGGCCAGTGATGAAAACCTACTCTTGCTCGTTGCGCGATGTGATCGAAGAATTAAGGCTGGTTAACCGCTACCCGGTTTCGGCCAAGCGGTCATTTCTCGATCTTCGCACTACATACGCATTTTTTCGCCCTGCCTGAACCGGCAATGTCCACAAAAGCCGCCTCCCTTGGCTTTCCTCTGCCCACTGTCGGCAGAGGTTTTTTCGGTGCGTCCTTTTGCTGCAACACGAGCACCCTTTCGAGGGGCGAGGGCGCACCGCAAAAACTCGATGTATACCTGACAAAAGCAAATGGTTATTCTGTCCTAATCCCGACCGCCGCGAAGGGTCTAAATTTCTCCGGGTACGTATGTAATACCCGGACAAACTCCGTTACAGCGGAAAAATCATGCTGATTGACTGGCTGACAATTCGCTACCCGCTGGATGAAACCATAGGCAAATTCGTTTTTCAGAAGGTATCGGAATGCCTCGGGCGCACGTACTGCATGGGTGCGGATGGTGAAGTCAAATGGATAAAGAACAACCTCGATCTGGATAAGCTGCGCTCCGATTCGCAAGGGCTGTATGGCGATTCCCGGCGCTATCTGACGGTCGGCGCAAGCCCTGCAAGTCTTGAATTTGCCGGTTTGAACGTGTTCGGTTCGGCTGACATTGAATATTGCGCGCAAGTCCTGATAAAGCACGTAGCCTGCGCCTTGAGCGCCGTCTTGCCCTCGTTCGAGCGCTGGCAGTGCCGCCGGATTGACGTAACCTGCAATTACGACATGGGCAACCCGGCGCAGGTCAAGCAAGCATTGCGTCTGCTGCTCGGAACTGACGCGCCGCGCCGCCGCACCAATTCAGACCGCAAAGGCGGCGATACCGTTTACTGGAATCCTTCGAGCGACTTGCGCGCGGGCAAGGCATACCACAAAGGCGCGCATCTGCGCCGTCAGGTCGCAAGCGGTGCGTTTGAGTGTCCAGGCGAATTCATCGAAAAGGCGGACAACCTGCTCCGGCTGGAATTGAAGTTGGGCGCGCGCTGGCTTCGCCGGTTGCAGGATGTGAAGGCATGGCACCAACTGACTGAAATGGAACTTGTAGCGGAACATCGCGATTTCTTCGGCGCGTTGATCGGCCAAGGTTTGGAGGTGAAGGATATGGGCGCACTATTGCAGGAACTGGAAAAGATTTGCCCGACAAAAGGCAAGGCGCTGGCGGCACATCGAACTTGGTTGCTTATTCGGTCGGTCGGTTATACGCAAGCAAAAGAAAGCATGGGAAAAACTGCTTGGTATGACCATACCAAATACCTCCGCGCTGCCGGTCTATCCTCCGCCGAACTCTGCGCCGGTCAGATCGTCGAGTTGCGTACCCGTAGGCTAATCGTCGCTGAGCCGGTGAGCTGGTGGGACGACATCAAAAAGGTGGCCTAAATGAGTTGCCCTTTTTACGACGAAGAGCGCAGCACGGACAAGGCAAGTTTTCTGCGCTACGTTGCTGGACTGATTGCTGCCGTGTTGGTCGTCATTCTGCTGGTGCTGCCCGATGAATCGGAAGCCGCGGTGGGCTTCCTCTGGCGTGACAACTGCTATGCAAGCATTGCTGACGCTCAACGCGCTTTCTTTGAAGAGCAATCCGTTCCTCAATACTTTTCAGACCCAGCCGGCACGATCTACAAGAGAAACGTACAGTACGCTTCGAATACCCGTGTTTTCTACGAGAACATGTACACGGTCAACCCGACTACAGGCGCGGAAACTTACCTCTGGTCGCGCCCGGCTAACGGCTTCTCGATCTTCGATTGCACCATCCCGGACAATGTTACCGGCCTCGCCGGTAACGGCAATCCTTCTGTTTTTTCACCGCTGTATGAAACCGCGCGCACTGTCGTTAATACGCAGGTGCTAATGATCTTCCTGTGGGTCGTCGCAACCTTCCTGCTCGGCTTCAAGTTCGGCTATTTCGTTTTCAATTCCGGCGGCGGCAAACATGACACTTTCTGACGTGGGCAGCTATGCCGTCTATGCCTTCGCCATGGGCTTTACATCCGGCCTCATGCTCGGCGTTGTGATGCGCGTATTTAGGTTCTTTTCGCAAGGGTAAAAGCATTCGCGGCGTGAGCCGTAAATCGGGCCGTGACGTTCACGGAAATGAGGGATAGATACCCTCCTTTTGAAAGGTAGCATTTGCCCGCACGTGGCAACGATCAGGGCTGTATTTTCTTGGGTTATCTACCTCATAACTGCGGCGCTGCTTTTCCAGATGTTTACGCGCCGACCAGAAGGGAGTGAATAACGTGGCTGCGCTCGGTCGGCTTTTCAGTTCCTTGTTCGGCTACTTTTTCGCCGCGTTCGGTCAGTACATTTCCGGCAAGCTGCTGCTGGTCGTCGCGGCGGTCGGTGCCTTCGTCGCTATGCTTGCTGGATTGACGGTGCTTTTCAATGCCATGTTGACCAGTCTTTCAATGACCATGCCCGCGCAGTTCCAGTGGGGTCTAGGTCTTATCCCGTCGAACGTTCCGTCCTGCGTTTCTGCCGTCATTACTGCGCGCATTGCTCTCTGGCTGTTTCAGGTCAAGTGGGCAATCGTCAAGGTCAAGGTGCAGTCTTAATGCCTACGTATGCTCTGACCGGTGGTCTCGGTTCCGGCAAGTCGCTGTGCGCAACAGGCAGGATGCAAGAATATTTGCGGCAAGGGCGGCGCGTAGCGACAAACTTCAATCTGTACCTTGACAAGCTTTTGCACCCTCGCTCTCAAATGTCCTGTATCCGCTTGCCGGATTTTCCGACCATCGAAGATTTGAATGTCATCGGGCGCGGTCACTACATCCCGGATAAGAACAGGCCAGGTCATTACGCGAAAGATGAGCGCCACAACGGCTTGATCGTCCTGGACGAGTGCAACGTGCTTTTCAATTCGCGGGAGTGGGGCGACAAGCGGCGCGCGGCGGTGATCGCGTGGCTTCGCCATTCGCGGAAGCTCGGATGGGACGTGATCTACACCATGCAATCCCTCGATGCGATAGACAAGCAAATACGTTCTGGCCTGATCGAGCACGAGGGCGTTTGCAAGCGCACCGACCGGCTTTCCATTCCGTTCATAGGCGGCTTGCTTCGATACCTCGGCCTGCCCTCGCGTCCGCCTCGTGTGCATGTGTGTTCGGTCAAGTACGGCATCACGCATAGCGCTCTGGTCGTTGATCGCTGGTTCTATCGCGGCCTCACAGTTCAAGGCGGATATGACACTAACCAAGTGTTCTCGGAAACCGATTCCCCCGGCCTCCATACCGTCTTGCCGCCTTTTTTAACGCACGGTCGTTATCTTCCCCCTCCCCTTCTCAAGCGGTGCCTTCTGTGGGCTGCTGGAACTCCTTGGCGGCCTGTTCACAACTACAAGCCCAAGCTCCCTTTGGTCGAGCGAATCCAGCGCTTGCCGGTCGAGCGGCGGCTTGAGTTTTTCAGGCGTTTTGAAGCCACTGGCGCATTCGAGGTCGAGAAGTGCGCCTCCTGATCGCTCTGGCCATCCTTACCATTGCTGGTTGTGCTGATCTTGATCGGCTTCATCGCGATAAAAGCGCTGCATGGTTTCAGTGCGTTTTTCTTGAGCAGCCCGGCGATTGCTGACAGAATTTGTCCAACAAAAAAGCCCTCCGAAGAGGGCTTTTGTTTACCCGGCTATCTCTAGCCTTTTCTCGATTCGTCCTATTCGTTCGGACAGCTTGTCATACATGTGCCGGTTCTCGATGATCTCGCCGTAGTTTCCGGCCTCGTCTCTTGTGATTCGTGCAACGCCGCTTTCGATGCCGGACAGCCTCGATTTAATTTCTGCATTGTCTTGCCGGATTTCTGCCAACTCTGCCTGAATCTTTTTCAGGTGTTCCAGCATCAGATTTTCGATGTTGCTCATAGTTATTCCTTTCAAGTTGAGTTGATTTTAAGCTGTTTCTACGTTTATGCAAATCTGCATTGCCTTTTTTGCCCATTCCCGGTGTGTCAATGGCCGGTCGAACGGCAAGGGGAGCGACCTGTTCGCCGCGCGCGGTTGCTTCGGATGGAAAAGCTCGTACCATCCAGATCGGCAGTCCTCTACGAATTTCTTTATGAGCGCATAGGATTTTAGGCAGACGATTTCGAACACGCCTTGCCGGGCCTTGAATTCCTCGCCTTCCATGTATTTGCGGTTTTTCAGGTACATGTTTTTGCCTTTGCCTTTCCTGCTTCTCGCCTAGATTCTGTTCGGCGGTGTTGACTTCCTCATCGCGCAGACTGCTTTTGTCGTTTGTTGCTTTCCTCCTGAGTTCCGTCCCGGCGCTTTTGATTGGCAAGAAAACCGTGCCAGCGCGTAGCGCTTATGGCGGGAGGGATAAAAGGTGTTTTTTTATGCTCACGCCATGCGGAGCGCTGGCACGGTTTTCTTGCCGGTTTTAAGACGGGGCGGAACTCAGGAGGGAAGCAGGCTCGATATGCTGCGCGAGTGAGTCAAAACAGTATCCGCGCGAAGCGCGACAACGCGGACGGTGTTGTGATTGTGTGCAGGTTCAACCTGCCGGGGGTGTGGGGCGAGAAGCCCCACGGTGTTGATTGTGTGCAGGTTCAACCTGCCGGGGGTGTGGGGCGAGAAGCCCCACGGTTTGATGGAGCCATTATACAACCTGAAATTCCGGTAATTTCAGAACAGCGATCAAGTGTGCGTCAATGCGGCCATCGCTAGTTCATGAAACAGGTCAAAGAATAAAGGCTTGAGGGTGTCGTAGTCAGGGCGCCCGGTAAGCGGAAAGCCGATTCGCTCGTCAAGGAAACTTGTCAACTCCTGGGTTCTTTCATGTACAACCTCAAAATCTTCTTCGTACTCTTCTCGCACTGTGCGAGGGTCATCATGCCCGCGCGTTACTGCCACATAGAACTTACACAGCTCCATGTGATAATGAGCTTTTTCGGCACCATTCTGCCGCCCATCTGCATTGCTCATGAGATACCGCCCCACCATGAAGTCGGTGTGTATCCTACAAGCGTTTTTGAAAAAATCCATCACAGCTCCCTCTTTGGAGTTGGGTTGCCGCCCCAAGGTTTGCGGGTGTCGCTTTTACGTATTCGGCCATTATGCGAAGAAACAGCCGGAACCCGGAACGGATTCCGGAACTGTTTCGCCCGTTTCCGAGGATTTGACAGAATCCCGGTTACGGGATGCACCCCCGCTTTCTCCCGGCGCCCGGGATTTTGTCCGGGTTCCTATGTAATACCACTAGTGTCCGGTTAAATTGGGTATCGACAACGTAAAGCCAAGTATTGGCGCGGGT
>VIKH01000037.1:0-13551 GCA_008080515.1 Gallionellaceae bacterium
GCTCCAGCGATGCCCTTGCTGTTGTGGGGGTAGACGTGTTTTATGACACAGTAAGACTATGAGTTTGCTGAAGCGGCACGGATGAAAATATTTTTAGAAACACCCTAAAGTTTTTCCAAGCACGGCCGAAAACCTAAAACTGAAGATTGCCTTTGGCGCAGGTTATTACCAAGGTTGGTTTGTTTTACTCTTCCGCATCATGCGGGAGGGTGTTTTTGTTCGTGTAAGGAAAATTCCTACAAAGAAATCGGAAAATTTCCGATTTCTCCCCGTTCGTTCGTATAGCAAGATGCGGCTGTCGGAAACGATAGTCATTGCCAACTTGCAAGGGGACGAAACATGAATTCAGCACAATTGCATGAAGAAATCAAAGAAGCCAACCTGTCTTACATGCTGCTGGCGAAGCAGATGATTCAGGATGACAAGGCATCGTCCCTGTTCCGCCTAGGTGTCAGCGAGGAAATGGCAGACCTCATCGCCGGTTTGAGCCCGGCGCAATTGCTCAAGATGGCATCATCCAACATGCTGCTATGTCGCTTTCGGCTCGATGAAAAGTTGCTGCTCAACATGGTTACCGATTACAACAAGGATCGGATGATGTCGCAGGCACACGCGGCCATACTGATGGCGGGCAGACCAGTAGAAGCGCTGGCGGCCTGACCCGGTTGTCGTCTCGCCTCCATGCGCAATAAAAGCGTAGTCAGCGAAGCTCACCAGATAAGGGTTGCTGCAGACCTGATCGAACTGGGTGCCCGCTTGCAGTTGCTGCAGGAAGAAACCTCCTTGAGCCGCGAGCGTTTGCTCAAACTCTACAAGGAAATAAAGGGGGTTTCGCCGTCGAAGGGCATGTTGCCTTACTCGACCGACTGGTTCATGAGCTGGTCGCCCAACATCCACTCCTCGCTGTTCATGGGGATTTATCAGTTTTTGGTAAAGAACGCCAGGCTTTCCGGAGTCGGGGCGCTGATCAAAAGCTACCGCTTGTACCTCGAACAGATCGGCGTCAGCGGCGACGAGCCGGTATTGAGCATCACGCGCGCCTGGTTTCTGGTGCGTTTCTGCAACGCGAAGATGCTGCAATTGACCGTTTGCACCGAATGCGACGGCCAGTTTGTCGTACACGCCAACGAGCTGTATGACGACTATATTTGTGGTATTTGCCGCCCCCCTTCCCGCGCCGGAAAAACAAAACAAAAAATGGCTTCTGTGGTTCCCCTGCGAATTACCGCCCTCTGATCGGTAACGGCTTGGCCGCACGAGCGGGCAGCATCCATGCACCGCTAAAGTTTTCGCGTTTCCTGTCGTTATAACCACGCATGATGCCGTTGCGGACTGGTTCCGCAAAGCCAATCAGCTCATCAATACATGGTCGGACATCTCCTTGCCGCACAAGGGGCTGTCCAGACAACCACAGGGAATCGGGGCATGTTGGTAATAATCGGGTATGTGGTCGTGTCGGCTTCGGTGTTTGGCGGGTTCGCTCTTGCGGGTGGACACATGGGGGCGCTGTTTCAGCCGCTGGAACTGCTGATGATCGGCGGCGGTGCGGCTGGCGCTTTCTTCGTCGGCAACAGCGGCAAGACCATCAAAGCCACCCTCAAGGCGTTGCCTTCCGTGCTCAAAGGGGCCAAATACTCGAAAGAGAGCTATATGGAACTGATGGCGCTGCTCTACGAGCTGCTGGGAAAAATCCGCAAGGAAGGGCTGATGTCCATCGAGGGCGATGTCGAAAAACCGGAAGAAAGCCCGATCTTCACCAAATACCCGAAAGTGCTCGCCGATCACCACGTGGTCGAGTTCATGACCGATTACCTCCGCATCATGGTTAGCGGCAACCTCAATGCGATGGAAATCGAAAACCTGATGGACGTGGAAATCGAAACTCACCACCACGAGGCCATGGTGCCTTCGCACGTGGTCGCCAAGCTGGGGGACGGCATGCCGGCCTTCGGCATTGTCGCGGCGGTGATGGGAGTGGTGCATACCATGGAGTCGGTCGGCCTCCCCCCCGCCGAACTGGGGATACTGATCGCGCACGCGCTGGTGGGTACTTTCCTCGGCATTTTGCTGGCTTACGGATTTGTCGGGCCGCTGGCGACCCTGCTGGAGCAGAAAGCGGAAGAGTCCAGCAAGATGTTCCAGACCGTCAAGGTCACCTTGCTCGCCAACTTGAACGGCTATGCTCCCGCGATGGCTGTGGAGTTTGGGCGCAAGGCGCTGTATTCCACGGAGCGCCCCGGCTTCCTCGAACTCGAAGAGCACGTCAAACAAAAACGTTGACCGGACAGCAGGTGCTGCATCATGGCGAGCGACGAAAAACGGCCTATCGTAATCAAGCGCATCAAAAAGGTGGCGGGCGGCCATCACGGCGGGGCATGGAAAATCGCCTACGCGGATTTTGTCACCGCAATGATGGCGTTTTTCCTGCTGATGTGGTTGCTGGGCTCAACCGCCAAGGGTGATCTGGATGGAATTGCGGAATACTTCAAAACCCCACTCAAGGTTGCACTGGCCGGGGGTTCGGGCAGCGGCGACAGCTCCAGCATCATCAAGGGCGGCGGCAAGGACTTGACGCGCAGCGAAGGGCAGGTGAAACAAGGCGAGCTGCCGACTGTAAAAAAAACCGTCAACCTCAAAGCTGCTCAAGAAGAATTCCTGCGCCAGGAACTGCTCAAACTGAAAGAGCTGAAGCTCAACATCGAGAAGGCCATTGACGCCAACGCCAAGCTGGCCCCGTTCAAGAAGCAGATTCTGCTGGACATCACCAGCGAGGGCCTGCGTATCCAGATCGTGGACGAGCTGAACCGCCCCATGTTCCAAAGCGGGCGCGCCGAACTGGAGCCACACACCCGCGAAATCCTTCACGAAATCGGCAGCACGCTGAATCAGGTGCAAAACAAGGTGAGCCTCTCCGGGCATACCGATGCGCAGGCCTACTCATCCGGCGGCAAGGGCTACAGCAACTGGGAGCTGTCGGCAGATCGGGCCAACGCTTCGCGCCGCGAACTGATCGCGGGCGGCATGAGCGACGAGAAGATCGTGCGCGTGGTCGGCCTGTCCTCTGCCGTGCTGTTCGACAAGAGCGACCCGCTCAACCCGATCAACCGGCGCATCAGCATTATCGTGATGAACAAGAAGGCCGAAGAATCCGCGCGCAACGACGGCGGCACCGTGGAAGTGGAAACCGGAGCCACCGACGCCATGCAGCCGATCATCAGCGGCGTGTCAGCGTTGCCCCCGACAGCCAAACATTAAGCAACGCCCGATGTAAGCCCCCTTGCGGGGCGCTCCGTTGCAACTCGAAAACCATCCGGCGGAACCCCGCGCAGCGACATCCGCCGTGTTTTGCCGCGCACGTTAAAGTTTTATTCCACGTTGCCGTTATCGGGTGGAGCACTGGGTTTTGTGGCGCTGGCCGCGATCCGGTTTGGCCGGACAGTATGTAAAACCGGAGTTTAATGAAATTGGCACGGGGGAGATCGGCCATGCTACACAACATGAAAATCAGTGCGCGGCTAACTTACCTGCTGGCTTTCCTGCTGGCGGGCATGATGGTGATCGGCGCGATGGGCCTGTACGTCTCGAGCAAAGCAAACAGTGCACTGGAGTCGGTCTACGATGACAAGATGATCCCTCTTATCCAGCTGGATGTAATCGCCCGCGCGAACCTGAACAACCAGCTTGCCATCGCATATGCGATCTCGCAGCCGGAGGAGATGCCGAAGTATATCCAGAAAATAACGGAAAACAGGGCCGTCATAGACAAGCAATGGGAAGCCTACCAGCGTTCCCTGCTCGACGAAGAGGACAGGGTGCTGGCGGCAAATTATGCCGAGCTGCGCGACCGCCTGGTCGAGGGCGGCATCAAACCGGCGCTGGCCGCGATGCGCGCCAATAATCTGGCCGAGCTCAAGCGGGTGCAACTGGACCCCATCATCGCGCTGAATGCGCCGCTGAACGAGGCGCTGGTTGCGCTGGTCGAAATGCAGCGGCGCGATTCCGAAAAACTGCACGAGCAAACGGTCGCCGCCTTCGGTGTTGCGCGCGCTGCGTCCATCGCGCTGATCCTGCTGTGCGCGATAGCGGGCGGCGCGCTGGGATTCTCCATCGTGCGCGGGATCAACCGCTCGGTGGGGGAACTGCGCGGCGTGATGGTGAAAATGTCGGCGGACGGAGATTTGAGGGCGCGCGCCACCGTATATGGGCGGGATGAAATCGGGCAGGCGGCGACTGCGTTCAACGGGCTAATGGACGGGTTCGCCGACATTATCCGGCAGGTGATCGGCAGCGCAGGCACCGTATCCGGCACAGCTTCGCAATTGTCTGCATCTTCGTTGCAGATCGCGCAAGGCTCGCAGGCGCAGAGCGAGGCTGCCACCTCCACGGCGGCGGCGGTGGAGCAGATCACGGAGAGCATCCATTCGGTTGCAGGCAACACTGAGACCGTGCGCAAGCTGGCAGAGAAAAGCCTGAACCAGACCCGGCAGGGCAACCAGAGCGTTACTGCCATGATCGGAGAAATCGGGTGCGTGCAGGAAGCGGTCAACCAGATCGCCGTTTCGGTAAAGGAGTTTGTTGACAGCACGCGCGCCATCGCCGGCATGACCCAGCAAGTGAAGGAAATCGCCGACCAGACCAACCTGCTGGCGCTGAACGCGGCCATCGAGGCAGCGCGCGCCGGGGAGCAGGGGCGCGGCTTCGCGGTGGTGGCGGACGAGGTGCGCAAGCTGGCGGAAAAATCCGCGCAATCCGCCAACGAAATTGACCGGGTAACCGGCTCGCTGAACCAGAAGTCGGCCCATGTCGAAGCGACCGTGCAGACCGGCTTGCGCTCCCTGCTAACAACGCAGGAACAGGTCGGGCGCGTCTCGGCGGTGCTGACCGAGGCGGGCGAATCGGTATCGCAATCCAGCCATGGCATAAGTGGCATTGCCACCTCGGTAAGCGAGCAGGGCAAAGCCAGCACCGAAATCGCGCGCAACGTGGAAAAGATCGCGCGAATGTCGGAAGAAAACCATGCGGCAGTGAAGTCGAACGCGCGGGACATCACGCGCCTGGAGCAGTTGGCTACGGAGCTGCAGGGTGCGGCAAGCAGGTTCAAGGTGTGAAAGGTGAATACCCTTTTCCCTTGAGCGCCGAAGGCGCGTTCCCTTCCCTCTTCTCCGAACGATGTATGTCGTCCACGACAGCGGCAGAAAAAGTAGTGTTGGCGAGAGGAAATTGGAGATGTTAAACAACATGAAGATCAGCGCGCGGCTGACGCTGCTGCTGGCTTTGTTGCTGGCGGTCATTCTGGCGGTCGGCGGGGTGGGGCTGTACGCCTCCGGCAAATCCAACGACGCGATGAAATCGGTGAACGATGATCGGGTGATTCCCCTCATGCACCTGAACGCCATCTACCGGGCCAACCTGAGCAACCGGCTGGCCATTTCCAACGCCATCGCGCAGCCCGAAAGCATGGCGGGATCCATCCGGAAAATAGCGGAAAACAAAGCGCTGATAGACAAAGAGTGGGAGAGGTTCGCGGCGGTTGTCTTGCGCGATGGCATAGTGGACGAGGAAGACAGGATGCTGGCGGCAAGATTTCTCGAGGTGCGAGGACGCTTCGTCGAGCAGGGCATCAAACCGGCGGTAGCCGCGCTGCGTGCCAACGACCTGGCCGAGATCAAGCGGATACAGGTCGAGCGCATCTCACCCTTGAACGCCCCGCTGGATGAAGCGTTGAACGGCTTGATCGAAATGCAGGTGCGCGACGCCCAGAAGGCGCAGGAAGAATCGGACGCCACTTACCGTTCCATGCGAACGTTATCTGTCGCGCTGGCCCTGATCGGCGCGTTATTGGGCGGCGCGCTGGGTTACTCGGTCATCCGCAGCATCAACCGTTCGGTGAACGGGCTGCGCGGCGTGATGGTGCAGATGGCGGCGGACAGCAACCTGAATGCGCGCGCGGCGGTGCATGGCAAGGAAGAAATCGGGCAGGCTTCCGCCGCATTCAACGGTCTGATCGGACGCTTCTCCGAAGTCATGCGGGAGATCGGGGATTGCAGCCGGAACATGGGCCAATCGTCCTTCCATATCGCCACGATCTCGAACGAGATATCCGAAGTGAGCAAACAGCAGGAAAGCCACTCCGGAGAAGTGATCACCGCGATGCGGCAACTGCACCAGATCTCTTCCAACGTTCAGGCGCAGGCCACCGAAGCGGCCGACCGCTCGTGCCAGGTCGAGGTTCTGGCGCGGGAAGGCATCGCGAGCGTACACCAGAACATCAGCTCGATGGCGGAAACCACCCGGCAGGTCGGCCTGGCCTCCCTCGAAATCCAGGAGCTGGAGCAGTCCGCCCGGCAAATCCACAACATCGTCAAAACCATCAAGGAGATCGCCGGGCAAACCAACCTGCTCGCGCTCAACGCCGCCATCGAGGCGGCGCGGGCCGGGGAACAGGGGCGCGGCTTCGCGGTGGTGGCCGACGAAGTGAGAAAGCTGGCCGAGCGCACCACCGGTTCGGCAACGGAAGTCGGCGACATTATCGGCAAACTTTCCGGCAAGGTGCAGCAGGTGGCCGCGAGCATGGACGGGGTGGTGCAGAAAGTGAACGTCACCCAGGAAGAGGCCGGGAAAACCGCCCGCACCATCGAGGGGATGGCCGGCAACGTGGTCGAAACCGCGCAGGCCAACCAGGGGATTTCCGGCGCGAGCCAGCGGCAGCTGGACCAGTTTGGGCTGCTGCAAACCACGCTGGAAACCCTGTTCGCAACGCTGAAAGAAAACGGTGGCAAAGTGGAAATCACGGCCACCATCGGCGACGATCTGCGCGCGGTCGCGGGCAGGCTCAACGGCATCATGTCCGGCTTCACGTTCGCCGCCGGGAGCGACAAGATCGAACCCGCCCAGCACGAGAAACGCCACGCGCCAAGGGCGCAGAACTCGCTGCTGGTGAAGCTATCCCAAGGCGACCGCGCCATCGAGGCGGTCAGCAGCGATTTTTCCCTGACCGGATTGCGCTTGAGGCTCCCCCATACCTTGAGCGAGCGCGACCATGTAGATCTGGCCATAAGAATACCGGTGGATCTTTCAATAAATCTGCCCGATGAAGATCTGAACCGGTATATGCATCAGAATGCGTTGCACGTCAAAGGACGCATCCTCTGGCAGCGTAAGGAAGCGGATGGGTACATTTGCGGCGTGGAGTTCACGGACGCCGATGAAAGCAAGCGCGGCGCACTCAAAAAATGTTTCGAGTTCTTCCACAAGAACCCGGAGTTCTGATCCGGGTTAGCCCGCGGCCCCCTTGCAGGGGGTAGAGCAGGCACGGTGGAGACGGCCTGCGACCTTTATCCGCCCCACACAGCAACTCCCGCATCTTCCGTTGTTCTCACGGATAAACCCGCACCCACAAATCGGCCAATCTACAGCGCTCCGGGGTTAAAGTTTTCTGCCGCGCTGCCGCAAATACTGTGGAGGGTTGCGCCATGGTTGCGCCGCCAACATAACGAAACAGCGATACACACCATGCTCAAAAATCTGACCGTCAAATCGCGCTTGGTTGTGGTCATCAGCCCCATGCCCCTGCTGCTGGCTCCCATCGGGTTCGCCGGTCTGTCCGGCATGGCCGGCACCAATGAGGGGTTGAGAGCGGTTTATTCGCACTTACAAAAAACCGCATTACGGGTTGGAATGCCGGAATATTAGGAGGGCGCAATGTCCGAACTGCTAAAAAACATAGATGAGCGCACCAAGCTGGCGGGAACCAACAAACTGGAAATCCTGATGTTCACGCTCGGCCAGGATAGCCGTAGCGGGCGGCGCGAAATTTTCGGGATCAACGTGTTCAAGGTGCGCGAGGTGATGCGCATCCCGCCCATCACCCAGGCGCCGGAAATGCCTCCCGCCGTGGAAGGCATGGTGAGCCTGCGCAAGGCGCTGGTGCCGGTGATTGATCTGGCGAAATATACCGGGGTTAAGACCGACACCAAACCGGGAATCATGATCGTCACCGAATACAACGGCCATACCCAGGGTTTTCTGGTCGAGGCGGTGGATACCATCCTGCGCCTCGACTGGTCCGCCATGAAGGTGCCGCCGGACATGCTCAACGCTCAGATGGGCGGGCTGGTGACCGCCGTCACCGAGCTGGCCAACGGCAACCTGGTGATGATGATGGACGTGGAAAAAGTGCTGGCAGAAACCGGGCAGTTTTACGAGGATTCCGCGATCAAGAACGTCAAGCCGCTCGGGGTATCCGGGCGCACGGTGTTTTTTGCCGATGACTCCTCGGTGGCGCGCAAGCAGATCGCCGGCACGCTGGAGGCGATGCAGGTGAATTATATTTCCGCCATCAATGGCCGCCAGGCGTGGGAGGGATTGCGGAAATTGGCCGATCAGGCCGATGCGAACGGGGGCAAGGTGAACGAGATGGTGCAGGTCATTCTGACCGATGTGGAGATGCCGGAAATGGACGGCTACATGCTCACCCGCAAGGTCAAGGAAGACAAGCGTTTTTCCGGCATTCCGGTGCTGATGCACTCCTCGCTTTCCAGCATCTCCAACCAGCAGCTCGGCAAGGCGGTCGGGGTGGACGAGTACGTGTCCAAGTTCGAGCCGCAGAGGCTGGCGCAAACGTTGGGCCGCCTGCTGGCGGCAGACAAATCGCAGCCGGTTACGGGCTGAAGCCCGCGCAAAGCGAAAGGAAACAGCCATGACTTATACGGAACTTCAGGCTTCTGAACAGGATGACGCTCCCGAAAGCGATGATGGCGATTTGCTGGGGGCGGTGGACGCGCGCACCGGCTTGGCCGGCTCCAACAAGATGGAGATCTTGCTGTTCTCGCTCGGCACGCAGGAATCGTTCGGCATTAACGTGTTCAAGGTCAAGGAAGTCTGCCGCGCGATGCCGATCACCAAGACCCCCAACATGCCGGACGGGGTGGAAGGTATCGTATCGCTGCGCGGTCGCATTCTGCCGGTGCTGTCGCTGGGCAGGTTCATGGGTATGAGCGCGCAGGATGCGGCCGCACAATCCACCATGATGGTGACCGAATACAGCCGCCACGTTCTCGGCTTCATGGTTCACGGCGTGGATCGCATCATCCGGGTGGACTGGGATAAAGTGCGCCCCGCGGATGGCATGCTGTCGAACAACCGGGACATGATTACCGCGATCACCGAGCTGCCGAACGGTAAGCTGGTTTCGATCCTGGATGTCGAACAGATTCTTGCCAGCGCCTTCGGCGAGGCCGTGGTGGGGAACGTGGAAAAAGTGGAGAGCGCGCAGGAGTTGTGCGTTTTTTTCGCGGACGACTCGGTGGTGGCGCGCAAAAAAATAAGCGAAGTGCTGGACAAGATGGGCATCAAGCACATGCAGGCGAACAACGGGCTGGAAGCCTGGACGCGCCTGAAGGCGCTGGCGGACACGGCGCAGAACGCGGGTGCAGCCATGCACGACCAGATAAAGGTAGTGCTGGTGGACGCGGAAATGCCGGAAATGGACGGCTACGTGCTGACCCAGCACATCAAGGCGGACAGGCGTTTTGACGGCATCCCGGTGGTAATGCACTCGTCGCTTTCGTCCGAGGCCAACCGCGCCATGGGGAAACGGGTGGGGGTGGATCATTACGTGGCGAAGTTTGATGGCGGGATACTGGCCGGCACGTTGAGGCCGCTGCTGGCAGGGTAGTGGGTTGCTGGTAGCGTGTGGCTGGCAGCAAAAACAGCTGCCTCGGCCATAAGCTACAAGCTACCGGCTACCATCCATTTAGTAACAGGAGAAAATTGTGGCAGACGAAAACATGAAATTCCTGGTCGTGGACGATTTCTCCACCATGCGGCGCATCGTGCGCAACCTGCTCAAGGAGCTGGGTTTTTCCAATGTGCAGGAAGCGGAGGACGGCGGGGACGCGCTGCACAAACTGCGCGGCGAAGCGTTCGATTTTGTGGTGACGGACTGGAACATGCCGATCATGACCGGCATCGAGCTGCTCAAGGCGATACGCGCGGAGGCCGGGCTCAAACATCTCCCGGTGCTGATGATAACGGCCGAGGCCAAGAAAGAAAACATCATCGCGGCGGCACAGGCGGGAGCCAGCGGTTACATCGTCAAGCCGTTTACCGCCGCCACGCTGGACGAGAAGCTGAAAAAGATTTTCGAAAAAATGCCGAAATGAGGGATGCCATGGCCAACCACGCGGATAAAACGCAGGATTCGGAAGAGCTGGAAGCGCTGTTCGACAGCATCGTCGAAGCGAGCAACGTGGCGGCGCCACCCGGGCCTTCCAAAGAGGAAGACAAGGCGGCGGACAAGGTGATCAACAAGATCGGGCAGATGACCCGCACGCTGCACGATACTTTGCGCGAGCTGGGGTACGACAAGAAACTCGAAAATGCGACCTCCTCCATACCCGATGCGCGCGACCGCCTCAACTATATCGCCACCCTGACCGAGCGGGCGGCCGAGCGGGTGTTGAACGCCACCGACGCGGCGCAGCCGGTGGTGGAAAAAATCGAGATCGAGTCGCAACGGCTGTCGCGGGAATGGCAGAAACTGCTTGACCGCCAGCTCGATATCGGGCAATTCAAAAATCTGGTGATGCAAACACAAGCTTTCCTGGCGGAGGTGCCCAAGCAGGCCAGGGTTACTAACGCCCACCTGACAGAAATTATGATGGCCCAGGATTTCCATGACCTTACCGGCCAGGTTATTAAAAAGATTGTGGAAGTGACGCAGCAGATGGAAGTACAACTGGTGGGTCTGCTGGTCGAGAACCCGCCTTCCACCGCCCACCCGGGCTCCTGTTCCGGGCTGCTGAACGGGCCGGTAATCAGGGCGGAAGGGCGCAATGATGTGGTGGTCAACCAGGATCAGGTAGACGAGTTGCTGGAGAGTTTGGGGTTTTAAGATAGTTTGAAGGGCGCTTCTAAAAATTCGCCACACCGGCGAAAGCCGGTGTCCAGCTAGTTGAAAATACTGGATTCCGGCCTTCGCCGGGTGGTGCTGCGCGATTCTACTAACGACTGGCGACCAACGACTGGAGTTGAACATGAACGAATTTGCCGGCATGGAAGAATTGATGCGGGATTTTCTCACGGAAGCCAGCGACATGCTGTCCGATGTGGACAGCAAGCTGATGGAGCTGGAGAAGTCGCCGGGCGACCGCGACCTGCTCAACGTCATATTCCGCGGCTTTCACACCATCAAGGGCGGCGCCGGGTTTCTCAATGCGACCGAACTGGTCACCTTGTGCCACCTCACCGAAAACCTGTTCGACAAGCTACGCAACGGCGAGATGGCGATCAACCCGGAGATCATGGACACCATTTTTGCCGCGACCGGCGAAGTGCAGCGGATCCGCGCTGCACGCCGCGCTCGAAGGGAACCAGGGATCGGAAACCGGGAATGAGGAATCCGTAAAACCGCAGCCAGATCCCGCCAACTCCAAGCCCGAAACCCGGAGCCAGGAATCTGGCCCGGACTGGAACGCTTTGTACCAGGCTATCACGGGTGCCGCCCCCGTCCCGGAAGCGCCCGCCGCCGAGCAGGAAATTGACGAAGAAAAACTCAAGTCCAGCGCGTTCGGGCGCCGCAGCGCCGACATTCCAGGCAGCAAGGCGCCGCCCCCCGCAGCGCGACGCGACAGCGACGCGGGCAAGGACAATACCATCCGGGTGGACACCGACCGTCTGGACCAGGTGCTCACCCTCTCCGGAGAGATCGGTTTGACCAAAAACCGTCTCAACCAGCTGCGCAGCAATATCCTGCAAGGGCAGCAGGATGCGTCCACGCTCCGCGCGCTGGACGAATCGGTCAGCCAGCTCGACATGCTGGTGGTAAGCCTGCAAAACGCCGTGATGAAAACGCGGATGCAGCCTATCGGCAGGCTGTTCAACAAATATCCGCGCCTGGCGCGAGATTTGGCGCGCCAGCTCGGCAAAGACGTGGAGCTGATGCTGGACGGCGAGGAAACCGAGATAGATAAAACCATGATCGAGGATCTGAACGACCCGCTGGTACACCTGATCCGCAACGCGGTGGATCACGGTGTAGAAAGCCCGGAGCAGCGCGAAGCGGCAGGCAAGCCGGCCAGGAGCGTGATCCATCTCGGGGCGCGCCAGGAAGGGGACCACGTCATTCTCAGCATCACCGACGACGGCAAGGGCATGCGCCCGGATGCAATCCGCAACAAGGCGATCGAGAAAGGCATCATTACCAAGGAAGCGGCCAGCAACTTGAGCGACGAGCAAAGCCTCGAGCTCATCATGCTGCCGGGATTCTCTACCAGCGAGCAAGTTTCAAGCGTCTCCGGGCGCGGTGTAGGCATGGATGTGGTGAAGACCAACATCCAGAAATTAAACGGCACCATCGGCATTATTTCCGTTCCCGGCAAGGGGAGCGAGTTCACCATTTCGCTGCCGCTCACCCTGGCTATTTTGCCGGTGCTGCTACTGCGGCTCGGCAGCCAGACATTCGCCGTGCCGCTTTCCATGGTGCGCGAAATTCTCTCGATCACCCCCGAAGAGCTGCAACAGATTTCCGGCAAGGCCACCATGGTGGTGCGCGGAGAAGTGCTGCCGGTGCTGTCCCTGTCCGCGCTGATCAGCTGGGAACAGCCGCAACCGCCGACAGTCGGCGTGCTGATGCAACTGGGTGCGAACAGCTTCATTTTGGCCGTGGACGGTTTTGTCGGCCACGACGACGTGGTGATCAAATCGCTGGACACCTTCCGGCCCAAGGGGGTGGCGGGCGCCACCATGTCCAGCGAAGGAGACATCGTGCTGATCCTCGATGTCAAGGAGCTGTTGAGCGAGCTGCGTGCTTGAGCACGTTGTAGGGCAGGGGCGGTTTATCCTGGGAAGCGGGTTTGTAGCTTGCCTATCCGGTTTGTTGCCAAAGCAGTTGAGAATGCCAGGAGGCGACATCAGCCTTCGTAGGGCGGATTTGCGTAGCGCGAATTCATTCGCACGAATAATCGGTTATGCGCGAATGAATTCGCACCTACAGATTGTCTGAAGCAATTTTACTGAAGCGCCAATGCGTGGGAGAAATAAACCATGAAGGCAAAGATCACGCCGACCCAGCACGAGATCGTGCTCGACGACAGCGACATCATCGTCTCAAAAACCGATCTGAAAGGGCGCATCACCTACGTAAACCGCATATTCATGCGGATATCGAACTTTCCGGAGAAAAGCCTGCTGCACCAGCAGCACAACATCATCCGCCATCCGGACATGCCGAGGGGCACGTTCAAGCTGCTCTGGGACACGCTCGAGGCGGGCCAGGAGTTTTTTGCTTACGTGAAAAACCTGACATCGGATGGCCATTTCTATTGGGTGTACGCCAATGTCACCCCGGATATTGACGAGCTGGGCCAGGTGGCGGGCTATTTTTCCGTGCGCCGCAAGCCCAAGCCTTCGGCCATTGCGGCGATCCAGCCCATTTACCGGGAGATGCTGGAAGTTGAGCGCCAGGCGGGTCCGGCCAGAGCGGCGGAGGCGTCCGTCGCCTTGCTGAATACCAAGATGAAAGGCATGGGAACCACCTACGAACGCTTCATC
>VIKH01000037.1:13561-24968 GCA_008080515.1 Gallionellaceae bacterium
ACCCAGCACGAGATCGTGCTCGACGACAGCGACATCATCGTCTCGAAGACCGATCTGAAAGGGCGCATCACCTACGCCAACCGCGTGTTCATGCGGATAGCGAACTATCCGGAAAATGGTTTGCTGCACCAGCAGCACAACATTGTGCGCCACCCGGACATGCCGAGGGGCGCGTTCAAACTGCTGTGGGACACGATACAGGCCAAACAGGAGTTTTTTGCATATGTGAAAAACATGACCGCCGAAGGGCACTACTACTGGGTGTACGCCAATGTCACCCCGGACATGGACGAGCAGGGCCGGGTGGTGGGCTATTTTTCCGTGCGCCGCAAGCCCAAACCTTCCGCCATTGCGGCGATCCAGCCCGTTTACCGGGAGATGCTGGAAGCGGAGCGCCAGGCTGGGCCGGCCAGGGCGGTGGAGGCATCCGTCGCCCTGCTGACCAACAAGCTGCAAAGCCTGGGAACCACCTACGAACGCTTCATACTTGACCTTTGAGGTAACGATCATGTCTGCCACAACAAACCGCAGCAACGCCAGCCGCAATATCCCCTTCATCAGAGGCCAGGTTTTGCTGGTCTGCGCGATATTCCCCCTGCTTTCCTGCGCCATGGCGGCCCTGGTCACCTACCAGCACGACTTCGAGTGGACGGACTGGATTTTTCCCGTGCTGGCGATCGGTTTCTCGTGTTTTATCTGGATCAATTTTCGCAAGCTGATCGAAACGATCGAACGCATGCAGCAAGTGCTGAAGAGCTCCAGCAAGGGCCAACTCCATCACCGGGTAACGGATACCGTCGGGCTGGGCGAGCTGGGCAAGGCGGCGTGGGAGCTGAACGAGTTTCTCGACATGATCGAAACGTATTTCAAAGAGGTCAACACCTGCTTCCGCCTGGTGTCAGAAGGCAAGTTTTTCCGGAAAGCCATCCCGAACGGCCTGCCGGGGCAATTCGCGGAATCGCTGAAGAAAATAAACTTATCCATCCAGGCGATGGAAGAGAACAGCAAGTATATTTCCCGGAACGAGCTGGCTTTCCGCCTCCACACCATGAACACGGAAAACCTTTTGGATAAACTCAAGCTGAACCAGAACGATCTGGTCAGTATCAGCGGCGAAATGGACGAGGTGGAAAGGATCGCCCATTCGAATCGGGAAGGCGCAGAATCCAGCATGGCGGTGGCCAACCTCATCAGTGAGGAACTCTCCGCCATGACGCAGCGCGTAGAAGAAATGGCGCAGGCGGCGCAGGCGCTGGGGGGCGAAAGCACCGCCATCAACGCGGCCGTTCAAATCATCGCCGAGATTGCGGATCAAACCAATCTGCTGGCCCTGAATGCGGCGATCGAGGCGGCGCGGGCGGGCGAATCCGGGCGCGGGTTTGCGGTGGTGGCCGACGAGGTGCGCAAGCTCGCGGAGCGCACCAAAACCGCCACGCACGACATTGATGCGACCGTGGGCCGCTTCAAGAACCAGGTGGGAGTCATGGTCAAAGAAACCGGCGAAGCGAGCGGCCTGACAGCCAGTGTGAACGAGCGGATGAAGGATTTCAGAAACAGCTTCTCGGAGTTTGCCAAATCGGCGGAAACAACCATCAGCCGGGTTTCCGGGACCAAAGATCGCTCGTTCGGTTCGCTGGTCAAAATGGACCACATCATATACATACAGAACGCTTATATGGCGGTGGAAAAAGCGCAGGATTGCGAAGAGGCCGTTGCCGTCAAGACCGATCACCGCAACTGCCGCCTCGGCAAATGGTACGAAGGCGCGGGCAAGGAATATTTTGGCAAGACGACTGCGTACGCACAATTGGAGAAACCGCACTCCGAGGTTCACGCCCGCGTTCAGCGCTCCGTGCAGCTATCCAGAGGCGATTGGGAAAACAGCCCGGGGTTGCGCAACGAGCTGGCGCAGGAGATGGAAAAGGGCGAGGCGGCAAGCAAAGAAGTGATCAATCTGATTGACATGATGGTGAAGGAAAAATACAGCAGCAGCCGGGGCGCTGGCGCGTGACGCGCGCCAAGGCAACCCGCATTCCGCCAGAAACGATGCGGTGGGCGCGATGGGCGAGGCCCACCGATACACGGAATGGCAGAACCGCTGATGCGGCGGCTGGCCGATAAAGCACCCCGCAACAAGCTGCTGGGTATTAGCTGCGCTGTTCGGTCCGCCGGCTTTCAGCCAGCCCCCGCCCCGAGGGGCGAGGAATTGAACCCGAACAGGTTGAAACTGCTCTGAAATCTGCCGGACAGTAGCGAATTCCTGTGTTGATCCGGAGACCGGCAGCAGCAGGAATCGGCGCAACTCAAGTTTTCTCTTCCCTGCTTTGCCTGACCGGCAGCCATACCCGGAAGGTGGCGCCGTTGCCGACTTCGCTTTCCACCTCGATGCGCCCGTGGTGCTTTTCGATGATGCCGAAGGAAAGCGACAACCCCAGCCCGGTGCCTTTGCCGACCGGTTTGGTAGTGAAAAATGGATCGAAAATCCGATTCAGGTTTTCCGGCGCAATGCCTTTCCCGGTATCGGAGAACTCAACCCAGACCATGCCATTCTCCGTTCCGGTGCGGATCGTGATTTTTCCGTGGTTGCCATCGCCGATGGCATGGGAGGCATTGATCAGCATGTTCATGAACACCTGGTTGAGCTGGGAAGCCATGCACTCCACCGGCGGGATGGCGCCGTACTCCCTGACCACTTCCGCGTTGTACCTGATTTCGCTGCGGACAATGTTGAGGGTGCTGGCCACTCTGCCTGATCAACATGGGAAAAATCCTTGAGGTCCTGCACGATGCGCTTCACCCGCGTTATCCCTTCGGCGGATTCCTTGAGCAGGTCGCGGACATCCTGCCTGAAATATTCCCATTCCGCTTCCCGCTTCAGCGAACGGATTTCCTCCAGCAACGGGGAAGCCGACAGATCGGGTTCGGCGCGCTCGTAAGCTTCTATCACCCCGATCAACTTCTCCATATATTGCCCCAGGCTGCCAAGATTGGAGCTGACGTAGCCGATGGGGTTGTTGATTTCGTGCGCCACGCCCGCCGCCAATTGGCCGATGGAAGCCATCTTCTCCGATTGCAGCAGCTGGTTATGCGCGGTTTCCAGTTTTTTGATCAGCGTCTGCTGCTCCTCCTTCTCCCGGTGCAGCGCTTCTTCAGAAAGTTTGCGCTCGGTGATGTCGCGGAAGCTGAATACCCGGCCAACCGTATCCACCCCCAGCGGCTGCGGCAGGGAATAGTGCTCGATCAGGCGGCCATCGAGGCACTCGAGCAGATTGAAGCTCTCCTCGCCGGAATGCCGGCACAGGTAATCTATCCTGGCAAGGAAATTCTCCGGGTGTTTGAGCCGGGTGCAGATGCACCCGATCATCTGCTCGTGCTCCCAGAAGGCGGTGATGTCGTCCGGGATGCGCCACATCTCGACGAAGCGCTGGTTAAAGCGCACCAGCCGCCCGTCTTTATCCAATGCCATGATCCCGTCGGTGGTTGATTCCAGCGTGGTGCCAATCAGCGACAGGAGCTGCTCCAGTTGAGCCTCGGCGCGCTGCCGCTCGATCAGTTGGGAGCGCAGGTCGGCGTTGCGTTCGGTAAGCTCCTGCGACATCAATTCGAGGGAACGCTCGATCATGATCCGGTCGGCATCGGCGCTTTCGTAAGCCTCGCTTACGGCCTCGACAAAGGCTTTCAGTGCCGGGGTACGGGGTTGCCCGTCATCCAGGTATCGTTTGATCTGCTTTTCCAGCAAGCGGTGCACGCCTATTCTTCCGCAAACGCCGTAATGGTCATGGTCTGGTTGTGCAGCTCGCAACGGCCTAGCGGCAAATGCGGTGCAATCTCGCCATATGAATAAAAACCGGTGAGCGCGGTGCCGGCGCCGAACACGCTGCGCACGCCGTCCACTTCGTCCTCCACGCGCTGCTTCAGCACCAGCTTGCGCCCCACGCAACTGATCAGCACGGCCAGTTGCGGCTCTCTGCCGCCCAGCAAACGTGAACCCGCCGTGGCTGCCGCAACCGCACCGTCCACCAGCCGATCAAAATTGGCCTTCATCAGCCGGGCGTAGCTGCCTTCCGGCATGTCGCCGGCAAAGGTCATGCTCTGCGCCCGTTCGTCCACAGCCAGAATAGTGCGCACCAGACCATCGGCCTGCTCCGCCCCGCTGCGCAGCGCCAGCGGGAACAACAGCCCGGTGGCTGGCAGGCCGGCGGCATGATCGCCCAGATAACGTTTATACAATTCCAGCGCAGACTGCCCGTCCAGTTCGTACAGCACGCTCCCGCTGGATCGGGTAATCAGCCGTTCCGGGCCGAACGAATCCCAGCCGCCGAGCGAGCCATAACCTACCCTCAACCGCTCGCCGTAGAAACCCACCGCAACGATGCGGCCTTCCTCGCCCGCCCCTTGCACGCATACCAGGGTCTGGCCGAAACGGTCACCATCGCCGGCCAGGCCGCCCGTCACCGCCACGCCGGGCGGCAGGTTTTCGCGCAGTCCGGCCACCAGTTCGCTGCCATTGACCTGGAGGCCGTCGGACAGCACCATTATATGGGCCAGCCCCGGTTGATCCAGCTCGCGCGCCAGCCGCGCGCCAGCCGCCCGGCTGCCGTCCGCACCGATGCGCATTTCGGCAAAACCGATCCGGGTATGCTCAAAACTCACGGCGGACACCGCAAGCGAACCATCTCGCACACGCGTACCGCAGATTTCCCCGGCCGTGGAACAGCCAACCAACAGGGCATTGGGATAACGGGTGCGGATATCACAAAACAGCGCCTCTTCCCGCAGCAGGGCGGTGGCGCCGAACACCAGCACCAGCCCGGCCTCGCCTCTGTCCAGCACGGTTTCATGATGCCGCCAGCCCCCCTCTTCCAGCCAGCAGTCCTGCGCTACACGTATCGTCATGGTTTTACTCCCCCATAATCACCGCCGGAATTTTGTCGAGCGGTATCACCCGGTCTACGCCGCCCAGCTTGATGGCCTCCTTGGGCATACCGAACACCACGCAGGTTTCCTCGTCCTGTGCGACAGTCGGCGCGCCCGCATCGTGCATTTCCTTGAGGCCGTGCGCGCCGTCATCGCCCATGCCGGTCATGATGATGCCGGTGGCGTTCTTGCCGGCAAACTTCGCCACCGAACGGAACAGCACGTCCACCGAGGGGCGGTGGCGGTTGACCACCGGCCCGTCCATCACTTCGACATGGTAGTAGGCGCCGCTGCGCTTGAGCAGCAAATGCCTGCCACCGGGCGCGATCAGCGCCAGCCCGGGGATCACCCGGTCGTTGTTCTTCGCCTCCCTGACCTCGATTTCGCACAGGCTGTCGAGCCGCGCGGCGAAGGAGGCGGTGAATTTTTCCGGCATATGCTGCACCACGACGATGCCGGGGCACACGCGCGGCAGGGCGGTGAGCACCGTTTCGAGCGCCTGCGTTCCGCCGGTGGAAGTGCCGATGGCGACGATGCGCTCGGTGGTCTGCGCCATCGCGTGCGCGCCGGCGGCGGGCATGATCGCATCGGCGGTCAGCTTGGGCGCCACTCTGGTTGCCCTTCCGGGAATCGCCTTCATCGGCTTCAGGCGGCTGACGTTGATCTGCGAGGCTTCCTTGACCGCGTTGATCAGGTCGGTCGCCGAATCGCTGAGGAATTGCTTGAGGCCGATCTTCGGCTTGGTGACGATGGTCACCGCGCCCGCTTCCATCGCCTGGACGGTAGTGGCCGCGCCCTTTTCGGTGAGGGTCGAGCAGATCACCACCGGCGTCGGATGTTCCGCCATGATCTTCTTCAGGAAGGTGACCCCGTCCATGCGCGGCATCTCGACATCCAGCACGATGACATCCGGCCATTCGCGATTCATCTTGTCCAGCGCGAAAATGGGATCGGA
Organism: Gallionellaceae bacterium; assembly: GCA_008080515.1. Lineage (GTDB taxonomy): Bacteria > Pseudomonadota > Gammaproteobacteria > Burkholderiales > Gallionellaceae > VIKH01. The sequence goes on from VIKH01000037.1 coordinate 19,434, forward strand.
CGCCGTGCCGGTCACCCGGATCGCAGGATCGCGTTCGAGAACGCCCTGCAACACCTGTCGCACCACGGCGGAATCATCCACGATCAGCACCTTGATTTTATTCACTGGAATACCTTCCCATGTTCGTGCCGTTCTGCCGTTCCGATACAGACGTCGGCCATTGCTTCAAATCCAGATAATCTATTGGGCAGAATGTGCTCATATTCAAGGCCGTTCGTGGTGAGCCTGTCGAACCATGAATGGCCCTTCGACAGGCTCAGGGCGAACGAATTTCGAGCCAATGGATTATTTGGGTTCATACCCTGAACCGGCCCACCGCGCCCTGCAGCTCTCTGGCCAAGTGCTCCAGACGCGCGATCTCCCCCGCGTTCGATTCCACCGCCGCGTGGTTCTCTTCTGACATCTGCGCGATCTTTTCCACGTTGCGCGCGATCTCGGTGCTGGCCTTGCCCTGTTCGGCCACCGAGGCCGCGATGCCGCTCACGCCGCCGCTGGATTTCGTGACCGCCGCGCCCGCTTCGGCCAATATCGCCGAGACGCGCCCGATCTGCTCCTGCGTCGCTTGCAGGGAGCGCAGGCCAATCTGCACCGTGGATTCGACGTGGGCGGATTTCTGGTTCAGCGAGTTGGTCACCCCGTCTATCTCGCTGGCCGATTTCGCGGATTTCTCCGCCAGCTTGCGCACTTCGTCGGCCACCACCGCGAACCCGCGTCCCTGCTCCCCGGCCCGCGCCGCCTCGATGGCGGCGTTGAGCGCCAGCAGCAGGTTGGTCTGGTCGGCGATCTCCTTCACCTGCTGGGTCATGCCGGCGATGGCCCGCGTGCTGTCCACGAATTCCTTGACCGAGCCCGCGATCTGGTTGACGGCGTCCTGCACGCTGTGAATCTCGCCGATCATGGCCGTGACGCTCTGGTTGCCCTGTTCCGTCCGCTCCAGGCTCTGCTCGGATAGCTTGCGCACGTCTTCGGTGTTCTCCGCGACCGAGTTGATGCTGACGGTGATCTCTTCCACCGCCGCCGCCGTGGAGGCCGCCGCTTCGCTCTGCGTCAGTGAGCCATGCGCGATCTGCCGCGAGGATGCGGACAGTTGCGCCGCCGTGCCGGACACCGTGTCCGCATTGGACAGCACCTGCCGGATGATGTTGGCGAACCCTTCGATCAGCCCGTTGAAGGCCGTCGCCGCCTCGCCGATCTCGTCCCGGCCGTACACTTTGGCCCGCGCCCCCAGATCCCCGTCCGCCGACATCTTCACCATCACGCCGCGCAGCTCGCCCACCGAGCGGTGGATGCCGCGGATGATCGAAAATCCCAATGCGCCGCCCAGTATCAATCCGGCCAGGATCAGCGCGATGGACACCGTGCGCGCGGCTGTGAAGCTGGCAGTCGACTCCTCGTGCAGCTCCTCCGAATCGCGCCGCTGCATTTCGATCAGCCCGTCCAGCGCTTCGTTCAGCGGGGCGTTCAGGGCGATGATCTGTGCCGCCCTCGACAAAACGCACCCGCACCCCGTCGAATTTTTTCGCCAGCACCCGGTCTTCTTCATCCAGCAGTGATTTCTGGTAACTCTCCCAGCTCTTGTCAATGCTCGCCCTGTTATCCACTATCCTCTGGATATATTTCCCCATGTTCTCGGGCTGGCTGATCGCGTAGGAGATGGCGATCTGGTTGTTCAGGTTTGCCCTGGCGATGGTGTCCAGCAGCACCAGGGGCACCAGCTTGTCTTCGTAGACCGACTCCAGCGCGCGGTTTGCCTTGCCGGTCGCATAGAGCCCCATCGCGCCGATCATCACCATGCCACCCAGCAGCAACACCACCAGCACCATCAGGCGGATATTGATACTCATGTTGTTCAGCATCATCAAACTCCTTTTCGTCAACACTACGCTCTGTCGTAAGGGCACTTCTAAAAATTCGTCACACCGGCGAAAGCCGGTGTCCAGGCTATTGAAAAAGTGCCCGTAAATCAAATGCCTGTCCCGGAGGTTATCAATCTGCGCTTTCCGGAAATTTTCCATGCTTGACCGACACGCTGCCGTCGCGCAGGTCGAAGATGATGCTGCGGTGACCGCTGCCGCCGACGTGTTCGGCGTGGAGGCCGAAGCCGCCGACCTTCAATATTGCGCGCGCCGTTTCGATGTTATTCCCGGCAACATTGAAAACCTTTTCCGGATTGGCTTGCAGGAACATATTGCCGCCGCCGAACAGCTTGACCTGATATTCGGCGGGGCGGGTATTGCGCTTGCCGATTTCGTGCAGGAACAGCCCGATCGCCTCGTCGGCATAACGCCCATCGAGGCCGGTGTTGCCCGGCTTGCCCCGGCTCGGCAGCAGGGAATGGCTCATGCCGCCGATGCACAACAGCGGGTGCCATACGGCGATTGAAACGCACGAGCCCAGCACCGTGCGGATGCGGGTATTTTTGCCGCCGAAATGAAAATCCCCCGGCAGCAGATAGATTTCGGCGGATCCGGCAGCCTGTAATATGTCTTGGCTCATGGCTTGCAGTAGATGGAAGGGGCCAGCGGGTGCAGCGTGTTGACCACCCCGTTCAGGCTCTCCGAATGGCTGACCAGGAAATGGCCGCCCGGCTTGAGCAGCGGCAATATGCGCCGCACGATCTGGCGTTTGGTTTCCTGGTTGAAGTAGATCATCACGTTGATTTCACCCGGCTGCGCAGTTTTTCTTCCACCAGCAGGGTGTTTGCCTGCGAGCCGATCCCTTTCAGGCAATAGCGCGATAAATGCTCGCGCGAAATGCCGTCGGTGCGGTCCATCGGGTAATGCCCGCCGCGCGCTTTTTCCAGCACCCGCGTACTGATGTCCGAGGCCACCACTTCCCACGGGCCGTCGCCGAGGTGGTCGGCGAGCACCATGGCGATGCTGTAGGGCTCCTCGCCGCTGGAGCAGGCCGCGCTCCACACCCGGAAAGGGCTGCCCGGCTTGTGGCCGGCCAGAACCCGGCCGCGCAAAAAATCGAAATGTTTGGGCTCGCGGAAAAAATAGGTCTCGTTGGTGGTGAGCAGGTCCACCGCCATCTGCAACTCGGTCGGATTGTGGCCGTCGGTGAGCAGCTTGAAGTAATCGCCATAACTATCGAGGCGATACTGGGCCAGGCGCTTCGCCAGCCGCCCGCCCACCAGCGCCTTTTTTGCCGGCGACAGGCTGATACCGGCAAGCTGGTAAATCAGCTTCTGGAACTGGCCGAATTCCTTGTCGTTAATGCTGGCTACGGGCATCGCGCTACTCCTTGCTGAAACGGCAGCACGCGGGCTGCGTCAAAGTCACGCCAAATCCCCGGCTACGGGTTCATCCCGGCAGCATCGCCGCTTCCTGTTTGGCGCCGCCCGCCTGGCCGAGCATCGCCATTTCGTCAATCGAAAGCACCCGGTTGACGTTGAGGATGATCACGAACTTGCCGGCGATCTTGCCCATGCCCCGGATAAAATCCGAGCGTATTCTGGCGCCGAACGAGGGCGCCTGTTCGACATCGGCGCGGTGGATTTCCAGCACCTCACTGACGCTGTCCACCATCACGCCGACATCCTGTTTTTCGCCTTCGGATTCGATCTCGATGATCACGATGCAGGTGCGCTTGGTGACCGGGGACGCCTCCCGGCCGAAGCGCACGGAGAGTTCCACCACCGGCACCACGCTGCCGCGCAGATTGATCACGCCGCGGATGAATTCCGGCATCATCGGCACCGTGGTCAGGCTGCCGTATTCGATGATTTCCTTGATGTTGAGGATCGGGATGGCGAACATTTCCCCGCCCAGCAGAAAGGTCAGGTACTGGTTCTGCTCTTCCTCGCCGACCGCCTCGCCGGGCGTCCCCCCGGTTTGCTGCCCAGACCGCACGATTGCGCCCATGGCCGCCCCCTAGAACTTGACAAATTCCGGTTCGCCGGAGGGTGTGCCGCGCACCCTCTCCGCCAGGCTGCCGGATATTTTTGCAAGCGGCGACTTGTCCCGGGAGGAAGTTTTTTTTGCCGGTTGCGCCGACGCGCCCCCTTCCAGCCTGAAGAACGCCATCAGTTGTTGCAGCTTCTCGGCCTGGCCGCTCATTTCTTCCGAAGTGGCGGCCAGCTCTTCCGATGCCGAGGCATTCTGCTGCGTGGTCTGGCTGAGCTGGCTCATCGCGGAGTTGATCTGGCCGATGCCGGAGGACTGCTCGTTCGAGGCGGCGGTGATTTCCTGCACCAGGTCGGAAGTCTTGTTGATCGAGGGCACCATCTCGTCCAGCAGTTTCCCGGCGCGTTCCGCCAGCTCCACGCTGGAGCCGGCCACCTCGGAAATCTCCCGCGCCGCCACCTGGCTGCGCTCGGCCAGTTTGCGCACTTCCGCCGCCACCACCGCGAAGCCCTTGCCGTGTTCTCCGGCGCGCGCCGCCTCGCGCCACCCTCGGTGGCTTCCTTGGCGGCCTTGGATGCCATGCCGTCGGTCACTTTTGCATTTTCCGCATTCTGGCCGACCGATGCCGACATCTGTTCGACCGAGGCGCTGGTTTCCTCCACGCTGGCCGCCTGCTCGCTCGCCCCCTGGGAAAGCGACTGCGCCGTGGCGCTGATTTCCTCGGCGGCGCCGGAGAGCGAATCTGCGGAAGCGCGGACATCGGTAATGGTTTCAGACAGCTTCTCGACCGTGCCGTTAGTCGCATCCTTGAGCCGCTTGAACATGCCCTGATACTCGCGCTCCATGGTATGCGTCAGGTCGCCCCGCGAAACGCTCTCGATCACCTTCACCGCTTCGGTTATCACCTCCTCGGACGTGCCGGTGAGGCCGTTGATCCCCTCGCCCAGCACCTTCATGAAGCCTTCCTTGCCTTCCAGGCCGATGCGCTGCGACAAATCTCCGGCCACCGCAGCCTGCACGATCCCCTGTATTTCATGCGTCCACCGATTTTGATGGCCGCCTTGTAAGTGGAAGTAAAGGTCTTCAGCAGCTGTCGCTGGTGCTCCGGTTTCTTGTGGAAGCTGTCAATGTTGGCGCCCAGCAGCGCGCCGGCATTAAAATTCGGCAGCTCTTTCTTGATGTCGCCTTCGGCGTTCTGCAATATCGCCTGCACCGACTTGTTGACATAAATGATGTTGAGGTCGTTGTCGGCGATCATGATGCCGGTGGAAGCGTTGTCGAGCGCGTTGGTGATACGCAGCGACTCGTCGGCACGGCGCTTTGCATCGTTGACATCGAAGCCCAGCTTGACCTGCATTATCTTGAGCGATTCCATCACCTTACCGACTTCATCCTGACGCTCAACATCAATAGTGTTGTTGTAATTGCCCTGGGCGATCTGATCGAAGTGCCCGATGGTGGCGTTGAGGGGCCGCACGATGGCGCGGATCAGGACGATACCCAGCCACAGGGACAGCAGTATGCCCGCCGCGATCAGCCCGACGGTAACGTTGCGGGCCGTATCGTAGCGGGAGCGGGCCGACTCGTACTCCAGCCGGGCGTCGTCGAGCTGCATTTGCATCAGTTTCTGGATGCCCGCGCCGACCGGCTCGTAGAGCGGGCGAACCTTGTCCACAATCAGGCTGTT
>VIKH01000038.1 GCA_008080515.1 Gallionellaceae bacterium
ATCCACCAGCCAGAGCACGGACAGCACGAGCAGCACCGGGCCGTGGAAACCGCGAATCTTGACCCAGTTCTTGGTGGCCGTCAGCAGAAACCCGCCGAGCACCGCCCAACCGAACCCGAAAAACATCTCGTGGGCGTGCCACTGTTGCGGGGTTACGCCGGGGTTGAGCGCGACGTGCCCGGACATCACCAGCACCCACAAAACCGGCAGCATGGCACCGCTGATGATGCTCAAAATGAAGAACGGCCTGAAACCGACCAGCCAGACCGGTTGACGGAAAAAAGAGGGGGGGGTGCTTGCTGGATGCATGCTGGGGGTAGCCGGATAATGAGTCGCGCTTTATAGCATACCTTGGGGTACACCGGACAAGTCTCCGTGCGGGGCCTGGTCAGACATGGCGAGCTCCATCAACAGAGTGGCATTTGCCTCGCCCGTTAGGGTAATATCGCATCCTTGAAAAAACCCGCAGGCTGGCAAATTGACAAACTTGGCAGACAGAATCCGCAAGCATTTCGACGAGAGCGCGCAGACCAAGCTTCAGGTAAAAGACGCGCTGGCGCAACCGCTGGCCGATGCCGCTCAAACTCTGGTGACGTGCCTGATGAACGACGGCAAAATCCTGTGCTGCGGCAACGGGGGGTCGGCTGCCGATTCGCAGCATTTTGCCGCCGAACTGATCAACCGTTTTGAAATCGAGCGTCCCGCCCTGGCCGCCATCGCGCTGACCACCGACAGTTCGGTGCTGACTTCCATCGCCAACGATTACGATTACAACCAGATTTTCTCCAAACAAGTGCGCGGGCTCGGCATGGCGGGCGACGTGCTGATCGCCATTTCCACCAGCGGCAACTCGGCCAACGTGGTGGAAGCTGTCCATGCCGCCCACGAGCGCGACATGCGCGTCATCGCGCTCACCGGCCACGAAGGCGGCTTAATGGGCGAAATACTGGAGGCGGACGATGTCCACGTCTGCGTCAATGTCGGGCGAACGGCGCGGATACAGGAGGTACACCTGCTGGCCCTGCACTGCCTGTGCGATGCCATAGATCATTTACTGCTAGGAGGCGAATAATGCGTTACGTTCACTACCTGTTGCTTGCTGCCGTGTTTGCATCGCTGCAGGGCTGCCCGGCGGTGATCGCCACCGGCGTCGGCACCGGCGCGCTGATGGCGTCGGACCGGCGCACCACCGGCGCGTATATCGAGGACGAAGGCATCGAAAACAAGGCGCTCGGCCAGATCAACGCCAAATTCAAAAACGCCACGCACATCAATGTCACCAGCTTCAACCGCCACGTCCTCATCACCGGCGAAGTGCCAAACGAGGAAACCCGGACAGAGGTGGGGAGACTTGCCGCCGGCGTGCAGAACGTGAAGGCGGTCAGCAACGAACTGACCATATCCGGCGCCACCGGCATCACCTCGCGCAGCAGCGACAGCATCATCACCGCCGATGTGAAACTGCGCTTTCTCAACAACAAGGCATTCCAGGCCGACCACGTCAAGGTGATCACCGAAAACGGCACGGTGTTCCTGATGGGCCTGGTTTACCGCAAGGAAGCGACAGCCGCAGCCGAGATCGCCAGCACCACCGGCGGCGTGCTGCGCGTGGTGAAGGTGTTCGAGTACCTCGACTAGCCGCCGCATACCCCAGCGAATCAATCAAGCCACGGATTTACACGGATGTTCACGGATAACCAGGGGATTGTTTCGGAAACACGAACCCCCTTTATAACAGCAGAAGCCAGCCTTTCTTTTGTCGTTGGTTTTATCAGTGTTAATCCGTGCCCATCCGTGGCTAACTGCTTTTCTCAGGATGATTGCCCCGCCTGACTTCGAACATAAAATCTGCTCCCGCGCGGACTTTGCGGCGCGCGCTGCCGCGCTGCCCCGCCCGCTGGTTTTTACCAACGGCTGTTTCGACGTGCTGCACCGCGGCCATGTCACCTACCTGGCGCAGGCGCGCGCCCTGGGTGCGGCACTGGTGGTAGGCATCAACAGCGACGCCTCGGTGCAGCGCCTCGGCAAGGGCGTGGATCGTCCGGTCAACTCTCTGGAGAACCGCATGGCCGTGCTGGCCGCGCTCGAGTCGGTCAGCCTGGTTGTTCCCTTTGACGAGGACACCCCCCTGGCCCTGATTCTCGCCTGCCGTCCGGGGGTGCTGGTAAAAGGCGGAGACTGGAAACCGGATGCCATAGTCGGCGCGCGCGAGGTACAATTGTGGGGCGGCACGGTGCGCAGCATCCCGTTCCTGCACGAGTGTTCCACCACTGCTTTGCTCAACAAAATTCGCTCTCTATAACTCATGACTATCCCAACAGAAATTACCCTGCACCAGCAATCCAGCCAATTTGAAATCGCTTTCGACGATGGTGCCCGCTTCCGCCTGCCTTACGAGTTTTTGCGCGTGTACTCGCCCTCCGCCGAGGTGCGCGGGCACGGCGCGGGACAAGAAACTTTGCAAGTCGGCAAGAAGGAAGTGAAAGTGCTCGAAATCGAGCCGGTCGGCAGCTATGCCGTCAAGATCGTGTACGACGATGGCCACGACAGCGGCCTCTACACCTGGGAATACCTGCACGAGCTCGGCCAGAACCAGGAAGCCTTGTGGCAGGATTACCTTGATCAGATGGAAGCCGCAGGCGCGAGCCGCGAACCCGGCGATGAGCCGGTGGTTACCGGCTGCTCCTCTGGCGGGTGCGGACACTAAAACTACTGCGAGGCGATGATGCTGAAACCGGCTCGAAATGCTCATTTACTGCGTGTAAACTCCGCTTTCTCACCAGTTTCCGCCTTGCCTGACCGCCTCTCGCTACGTTTTTCAAGGCGCGGTTATATCGGCTCAAAACCATGACCCAGACCACCCACTTCGGTTTCGAGACCGTCCCTGAAGCTGAAAAGGCCAGGCGCGTCGCGGAGGTGTTCAATTCCGTCGCCGGAAAATACGACGTGATGAACGATCTCATGTCGCTCGGCCTGCACCGGCTATGGAAGCACTTCGCCATCCAGATCAGCGGCGTGCGCGCGGGCGAGCGCGTGCTGGACGTGGCGGGCGGTTCGGCAGATCTGTCGCGCCAGTTCGCCAGGCGCGTCGGCAGCAGCGGCCAGGTGTGGCTCACCGACATCAACAACGCCATGCTGCGCGTCGGGCGCAACCGCATGCTGGATGACGGATTGGCCATGCCCGTGGCGCAGTGCGACGCGGAACACCTGCCTTTTCCATCCAGCTATTTCGATTGCGTCAGCATCGCCTTTGGCCTGCGCAACGTCACCCGCAAGGAAGCCGCATTACGCGAAATGCAGCGCGTGCTCAAACCCGGCGGGAGGCTGCTGGTGCTGGAATTTTCCAGAGTATGGAAACCGCTCGAACCGATCTACGACGCCTACTCGTTCAAGCTGCTGCCCAAAATGGGTGAACTGGTCGCCGGGGATGCGGATAGCTACCGCTACCTCGCGGAATCCATCCGCATGCATCCCTCGCAGGAAGAACTCAAGCAGATGATGGAGCAGGCGGGCCTGTCGCTGGTGGAATACTTCAACCTCGCCGCAGGCGTGGTGGCGTTGCACCGGGGATACAAGGTCAATTGATGCGGCGCATGAAGTCCCGAACGTTCGTGTTGCCGAAGTCCATCCAGCCATTCATGCCCCGGCATACGCAACAACCCGGATGACGTTTTCTGGCAGTCTGGCCGTATGGATAACAGTTTCATCGGACTCAACACGAACGGCTGCCGGTTTTGATCGTGCCTGACCAACGATAGACGAACCGCACTTAAGGGGAAGAAATGCAAACCAAAATCACGCTGGATGAATCCGAGATACCGACGCACTGGTACAACGTTGTCGCCGACATGCCCAACCCGCCCTCTCCGCCGCTGGGGCCGGACGGCAAGCCTATCGGCCCGGAAGCGCTGGCGGGCATTTTCCCGATGGGGCTGATCGAGCAGGAAGTTTCCGCCGAGCGCTGGATACCGATTCCCGAGCGGGTGCGCGAAGCGTTAAGCATGTGGCGCCCCTCGCCGCTATACCGCGCGCACCGGCTGGAAGCCGCGCTGGGTACACCGGCAAAGATTTACTACAAAAATGAAAGCGTTTCCCCCGCCGGCTCACACAAGGTCAACACGGCGGTGGCGCAGGCCTATTACAACCAGCAGGCGGGTATCAAACGCCTGGCGACGGAAACCGGCGCCGGACAATGGGGTTCCTCCATCGCGCTGGCCGGACAGATGTTCGGGCTGGAAGTGCGCATCTTCATGGTGCGCGTGAGCTACGACCAGAAACCGTTCCGCCGCTCCATGATGCAAACCTGGGGCGGCCAGGTGTTTGCCAGCCCCAGCAACGAAACGCAGACCGGTCGCGCCATTCTGGCAAAAGACCCGAACAACCCCGGCTCGCTCGGCATCGCCATTTCCGAAGCGGTGGAAGAAGCCGCCTCGCGCGCCGACACCAACTATGCACTGGGCTCCGTGCTCAACCACGTGCTGCTGCACCAGACCATCATCGGCCTGGAAGCGAAAAAACAATTCGCGAAAGTCGGCGACTACCCCGACATGGTGTTCGCACCGTGCGGCGGCGGCTCCAATTTTGGCGGTGCGGCCTTCCCTTTTTTCGCCGACAAGGCCAGCGGCAAGCGTGTGCGGTTGGTGGCGGTGGAACCCACTTCCTGCCCCACTCTGACCAAGGGCGAATATGCATATGATTTCGGCGACACCGCCGGGCTGACGCCGTTGATGAAAATGTACACGCTGGGCCACGACTTCATGCCTCCCGGCATCCATGCGGGCGGGCTGCGCTACCACGGCGATTCTCCGCTGGTGTCGCAGTTGTACCACGAGGGGCTGATCGAGGCGCTGGCGGTACCGCAGATCGCCACCTTTGAGGCGGGGGTGATGTTTGCGCGCAGCGAGGGGATCATTCCGGCGCCGGAATCCAACCATGCCATCCGCGCCTGCATTGATGAGGCGTTGCGCTGCAAGGAAAGCGGCGAGGCCAAGACGCTGTTCTTCAACCTCTCCGGCCACGGCCATTTTGACATGGCTGCCTACGACAAGTATCTGGCGGGCGAACTGACTGATTTCTACTACCCCGAAGCCGAGATCAAAGCATCGCTCGCGGGTTCGCCCAAGGTGGGTTAGACCAACCGGCCAACCAGCGATTTATTTTTTCCAGGCCTTGTCCAGGGCGGATTGCGCCTTGTCGTATTTTTTCTTGCTTTCAAGGTAGCGGTTCGCCGACTGGGTAGCTTTTTTCCGATCGGCCTCCAGTTGGAGTTTCAGCCGCTCCAGCTCTTTCTCGCCCACCGACACGCGCCGCGCATCGGCATCGCGCTCTTTCATGGCGCGCTCCATTTCGTCCTGCGCGATATGCATCGCCGTCTGCAATGCGGATAATTCCGCGCCCCCGGCACTCCCGGTAGCGAACGCGCCGAGCAACATCAGGCAAGGTATTTTCATGCCGCCTCCTGTCAGCGCACGGGCGGCTCGAGCGTGCCGGTGCGAAGCCGGAAGCAGCCCGCCTTGCGGTCGGCAAAAAAGTGCTGCAAGGTATGGCGCACCGGGCGGAAGGCGAGGGTGTCCCACGGAATTTCCAGCTCATCAAAAAGGCCGACTTCCAGGCTCTCTATGCCGGGGGCACAATCCGTATCCAGCAACTTGGATCGGAACAGCAAATATACCTGGCTGATGTATGGCAGGCTGTACATCGAATACAGTTCACCGACCTCGATGCGCCCGTTGGCCTCTTCCAGCGTTTCGCGCGCGGCCGCCTCGGCGGTCGTTTCTCCGTTCTCCATGAAGCCGGCCGGCAACGTCCACAAGCCAGAGCGCGGCTCGATGGCGCGACGGCACAACAGGATGCGCCCATCCTCCCACTCCGGGATCGCGCCGATAACCAGCTTCGGATTCTGATAATGAATGGTGGAGCAGACCGTGCAAACGTGGCGCGGGCGATCATCACCCGGCGGAATGCGCAGCTCGACTGGCGCGCTGCATTCGCTGCAGTACTTCATGTCGGTCCTATTTCCAGAATTGCCACCATGATTTCTCACCTTGTGGCTCCGGCAGTCCGGAAGCGGGTTGCCTGGCAGCCAAAGCCTCGCCGCCCTTTGCGCTGTTCTTGTCGAGCACGCGCTGCGCGTCGTCGCGCAGATCGCTCATGCCCATGGCATCGTAGGAGCGCACCATGATTTTCAGCGCGTCCAGCGTGGCCGGGGTCTGCGGATAATCCCTGAGCACATCCTTGGCGCGGTTGGCCGCAGCCACGTGGGCTCCACGGCGCAGATAGTATCCGGCAACGTGGATTTCGTAGCGCGCCAGCGCATTGATGAGGTATTGCATCCGCAACCTGGAATCGGGGGCATAGCGGCTATCCGGAAAGCGCGTCACCAGTTCCTTGAATGCCGCAAACGCTTCGCGCGCGGCATTGGGGTCGCGCTCGGAGAGATCCTGATGCACGATCCCGCCCAGCAACCCGAGATCTTCGTTGAAGTTGACCAGCCCTTTCAGGTAATAGGCGTAATCAACATGCTGGTTGTTGGGATATTGCTTGATGAAACGGTCCGCCGCCGCAATGGCGGATTCCGGCTCTTTTTGCTTGTAATAGGCGTAGGCGATTTCCAGTTGCGCCTGCTGCGCATAGCGCCCGTAAGGGTAGCGCGATTGCAGAGTCTCAAAATTCTTGATGGCCTTCTCGTAATGGCCGCCGCTCATCTCCTCCTTGGCCTCTTCGTAAAGCTCCTTGGCCTGGGTGGAGCTCGTGTCGGCTTTCTTGCCGTCCGGCGACGAAAAAATGCCGCAAGCGGTTAGCGTCAGCAGCAGGATTAAAGCTAAACTATGGCGCATGGCTGAACCCGGAAAATTGTCAGGTGATTATACCCCGCTCGGTCTGACGGTGCCCGGCGAATGCGCGGGGATGCGCCTCGATCTGGCCTTGGTCAGACTGTTGCCGGAGTATTCGCGCAGCCGCCTGCAAGAATGGGTGGGGCAGGGGTTGGTGAAGCTGGATGGCACCCCCGCCTCTGTCAAGCAAAAGGTGTGGGGCGGCGAAACGCTGGAAGTCGCGCCGCAACCGCTTCCGTCCGAACAACCTTATCAGCCGGAAAGTATCGCGCTGAACATCGTGTTCGAGGATGAGAGCATTCTCGTTCTCAACAAACCGGCCGGGTTGGTGGTGCATCCGGGCAGCGGCAACTGGGAAGGGACGCTGCTCAACGCCCTGTTGCACCATGATCCGCAACTCTCCGGGATACCGCGTGCCGGCATCGTACACCGGCTGGACAAAGACACCAGCGGCCTGCTGGTGGTCGCCAGGACGCTCACCGCGCAAACCGCTCTGGTGCGACAGTTGCAGGCGCGCACGGTGCGGCGCGAATATGTCGCGCTGGCATACGGCGAAGTGGCGCGCGGCGGCACGGTGGATGCGCCGATCAGCCGTCACCCCACGCAACGCACCAAGATGGCAGTGGTGGCGAACGGCAAGCCGGCGGTCACGCATTACGACATTGCGGAGCGTTTTCCCGCCACTTCGACTGGCTCAGGACAGGGCTGCACCCTGCTGCGCTGCAAACTGGAAACCGGCCGCACCCACCAGATCCGCGTACACCTCGCATCCATCCACCACCCCCTGGTAGGCGACCGCACCTACCTCAAGGGCGCACCGAAATGCCCGCCCGCGCTGCGCGCCATCCTTGCCGCCTTCCCGCGCCAGGCGTTGCACGCCACCCAACTCGGGCTGGAGCATCCGGCTACCGGCACACCCATGGAATGGAGTGCGCCCATACCGGAAGACATGATGCGATTACTGGAAAATATCAGGGGCGCGTCGCATGAGCCTGCTTGAGCGTTGCATTATTCCAAACTGGCCCGCCCCCCCCAACGTAAAGGCACTGCAAACCACACGCACCGGCGGTGTGAGCGTCGCCCCCTACGCCAGCCTCAACCTCGGCGACCATGTCGGCGATGCGCCGCTGGCGGTGGCACGCAACCGCAGCCTGCTGGAACCCCTGCTTCCGGGAGAACCGGTATGGTTGAGGCAGGAGCACGGAACGGAAGTGGTGGATGCCGCATCCGCAGCGTGTTTGCCGCAAGCGGACGGCAGTATCTCATCGCGCGCGGGAGCGGTATGCGTGGTGATGACCGCAGATTGCCTGCCGGTATTGTTGTGTGACGGGAAAGGCAGCGTGGTGGGGGCGGCGCATGCCGGGTGGCGCGGATTATGCGACGGGGTAATCGAGAAAACCGTGCGCGCGATGAACGTTATCGGAGCGCACGCATTTGAAGTTGGCGAAGAAGTGCGCGCCGCATTTACCACCAAGCAGCCGGGGGCGGATGCGGCTTTTGCCCCCTCCCTCCGCCTACCGCAAACCGGAAAAGGCATTGGCGACAAGTGGCTGGCCGACCTCTACGCGCTCGCGCGCCAGCGGCTCAATGCGCTCGGCGTCGCGCGCATCCATGGCGGCGATTTTTGCACTTACACCGACGGGGAAAGATTTTTCTCCTACCGGCGCGACGGTGCGACCGGGAGAATGGGGACGTTTATCTGGTTGGAATAAAGGAACAAGCCCGTTACGGCGCTACGCCCGCTATGGCGGGCAGGCCGATGCGGCGCAGTGCGCCGCTTTCGCGCTATCCCCTGCGTTTGCGCGTGGATTTGGCAATGCTGTCCACGGCCGCATGCCTGCAGAACAAGATTGGAAATACCTCGTGTTCGATAACCATGCGTCCGCCATTCACGCGCCACGGGCAGTCATTCCCCACCACCATGCACTCGGCAGAACCCGTGTTGTGGGCCCGCACCCGGCAGTTGCTAATATCTACCTGCTTTCTGTCTAAAACCGCAGAGTTGCACTGATCCATCACTCTCTCCTTACAGTAAAACCGTCACTCGCATTCTTCGGGAAAAGTTGGTGCCGAAGGATGCAAACACAACCTGATGCGCCGGTAGTAGCGCGCCAAATGGCAAGCCTTCACCATCGCCCTGCATTCAGCGGCGCCGGAACTGTTCCGGTATATCCGGCAATCAGTTACGTCAATCCCCCGCTCATCCGAACCCAAGCCGTTCTGATCCATGTCCTTTCCCGAAAATCCGCCCTCTAATCAAGGGCTGAAACTGGTCACGGAAAATAGGTTACCAGAATATTACTTATGTGCATAGAGAGATATAGATAGTATATAGATAATATATATATAACCCCTTCCGCTGCGGAAGCAACAGCTATCTGCATGGTTATTTATGAAATTTTCAAAAAGCAGCAAAAAAAGGGGGGAATCCGGCAAACCGGTCGGAAATTTAATCAACCTGGCCGAACTGGGCTATTCCGATGCGCCCACACCATCATCACTGCCCCTGCCAGCACCATCGGCAGGCTAAGCCACTGGCCCATGCTGACGCCGAACGTCATCAGGCCGAAGATGCCGTCGTCCGGGTTGCGGGTGAATTCGGCGAGAAAGCGGAAGCTGCCGTAGCCAACGAGGAACAGGCCGGAAGTTGCTCCCACCGGCTTGGGTTTGGCGGAATAGAGCCACAACAGCGCGAACAGGGCCACACCTTCCAGCGCGAACTCGTAAAGCTGCGACGGGTGGCGCGGCGTGTGATCCACATTGGGAAACACCATCGCCCACGGCACGCTCGCGGGCCGTCCCCACAGCTCGGCGTTGATGAAGTTGCCGATGCGCCCCGCGCCCAAGCCCATCGGCACCAGCGGGGCGACGAAATCCATCAGCGACAGCCATTGCAATTTGCGCTTGTGCGCGAACAGCGCCATCGCGATCAGCACCCCAAGAAAGCCGCCGTGGAACGACATGCCGCCCTGCCACACCGCAAAAATCTCCAGCGGGTGCGCCAGATAATAACTGGGATGATAGAACAGCACCTCGCCCAGCCGCCCGCCCAGCACCACCCCCAGCACGCCGTAGAACAGCAGGTCGTCGAGGAATCTGCCGTCCCAGCCGGGGCGGTTCATGCCTTGCAGGCGCTTCCTGCCCAGCCATAAAAAAAGCAGGAAGCCGAGCAGGTACATCAGGCCGTACCAATGCACGGCGAGCGGCCCGAGACGGATGGCGACCGGATCAAATTGCGGGTGGATAAGCATGAGCCAGAATTTACCACAGGCGCGAGGTATTGCGCCTGCGCACGCCCGGATTTATGGAGTTTTCTTCCCGGACAGCTCGGCTTCAATAATTTGCTTCACAAACGCGGGGATTCCCTTTTGCAGTTTAGTGGACTGTGCCTTGAGCTTGTCATATGTTGCGATTTCATCACCCTGCCAAACAAGATCAATCCTGCGTATTTGTCGCATGGCGATATGCGCATAATTGTCGGGATATGCCCAATAGCAGCTCAAGCAAACTTTCTTGTCTTTCTTCCCGGCCCAGTTTTCGCAATGCTCGCAAGACCACGATTTGGCACGGTTGGCCGAGCCTGATAGCAGCATGAAATCTTCCGGGTCAAGCTCTTCCGTTTTCTCATCACCACCCACTTCGTAAGGAACGCGATGGTCAATCTGCAATTCCCTCGCGTCCATTTCTTCAAGGTAGATAAAGCACTTGCAGCCATACTTGTCCATGAGCGCCTCACGGATTTTTTTGGACAGGCCGGTGCGCCCGGCCAATTTGCTGAAACGCTGTTTGCGTATGTCGCCGAAACGGTAGGCTCCGATCTGCCTACCGTTGGAACCAGTCACCCGAAAAGTTTCCAGTGGGATACCGTGCTCACGCACATCCCGCACGGCTCTTGGCGGATGGTCATAACCGTAAGTTACCTTGAGCTCTTCGGTGGTGATCTGTCCGTGTTTCAGGATGTGGTCAATGACCGTCTTGGCGCGTTTTGCAGTGACAGAACGGCAGAGCTCAAGGAACTCTTTGGAAAGTTTTTTCATATTGAACGCCGGGCTCCAGTAGCACGTATTGCTGGATGGAAGAGGGTGGGCGATAGGCAGGCAAATGATCCAGCCTTTGCACCAAGGATTCAGACAGATACAAGGATTCGTAAGTAATCTCTTCCCTTCCAAGCAGCGTGGACTGGCTGGAACGGCCCGCCTCTATTTCAATCCGCATCAAGTTCAGAAAATCGGGCAACAACTCTCCGAAAACCCGCTCGCCCCTGCGGCCATCGTAGCTTACGATGAATGAAATTCCATTTGCGTTGAGCTTGGCCAAAGCCCCGACAAACTCATCGTGGGATATGCCGGACAAATAGCGCAAATCGCGGTCACCGCATACGCCTTGATAAGGTGGGTCCATGTAAATCAAATCGGGTTTTCTGGCGGAAGCAAAAACCTCCTTGTAGTCCAAAGACGAAAAGGTCGCTTTCCCTTTCAGCAGCCGCGACACTCCAATAAGGTTTGCGCGCATAGTCTTGGGTTGCGTGCCAAACCGTCTTTTGTCCGGGCTTTGATTAAACATGCCATCGCTGTTGTAGCGAACCGAGCCTTTTACGCATCGGGCGAGCATATACAGGAATAACCGGGGGTCTTGCGTGCGGTTAAACCGCTCCCGAACCTGATAGTAATGCTCTGTGGAGTCACCGTGTTGCTCTTCCCACAACGCTTCGTAGAACGCGGCCAACTCTATTGGTTGATCCACGATTGTGCGCAACAATTCAGCGAGGGGCTTGTTCACGTCATTGATAACATGGTGCTGTGCAAGCCTGTGCGCCGCTGCCGCTATGCTGATAGCAGCCGACCCCGCAAAGGGTTCTATCAGACGTTCTACGTTCTTGGGGAAATACCGCAGGATGACAGGGGCCAAGGCTCGTTTGCTGCCCTGATATTGGATCGGATGAGGGATGTTCTTCATGGAAGCATTTTGCCCGGCTTTCAGGCGGCAGAGCAAGAGAAAAAGCGTGCCGGAATCCGGATTGCTCGCCACGAAACGTTGTGTGCCCTCAAACGCTGTCGTGGTTTAGAATACGCGGCCTATTTGTCCATGCAGGAACAGCCAGATGCCCGCTTACCGCTCCCGCACCACCACCCACGGCCGCAACATGGCCGGCGCCCGCGCCCTGTGGCGTGCCACCGGCATGAAGGACGGCGATTTCGACAAGCCTATCATCGCCATCGCCAACTCGTTCACCCAGTTTGTACCGGGGCATGTACATCTGAAAGACATGGGGCAACTGGTGGCGCGCGAGATCGAAAAGGCCGGCGCGGTGGCCAAAGAGTTCGACACCATCGCCATAGACGACGGCATCGCCATGGGCCACGACGGTATGCTGTATTCGCTGCCCAGCCGCGAACTGATCGCGGACAGCGTGGAATACATGGTCAACGCCCACTGTGCCGACGCGCTGGTATGCATCTCCAACTGCGACAAGATCACGCCCGGCATGTTGATGGCTGCGATGCGCCTGAACATTCCGGCAGTGTTCGTTTCCGGCGGGCCGATGGAAGCGGGCAAGATCGTCTGGGGCGGCAAAACGCAGATGCTGGATCTGGTGGACGCGATGGTGTCCGCCGCCGACAGCAAGTGCAGCGACGAGGAAGTGGCAGCGCTGGAGCGCTCCGCCTGCCCCACCTGCGGCTCCTGTTCCGGCATGTTCACCGCAAATTCGATGAACTGCCTGGCCGAAGCATTGGGGCTGGCCTTGCCCGGCAACGGCTCGCTGGTAGCGACCCACGCCGCGCGCAAGGAGCTGTTCCTGCAAGCCGCACGGGTGGCGGTGGACATTACCCGTCGCCACTACGAGCAGGATGATGTCAGCGTGCTGCCGCGCAGCATCGCCGCGTTCGAGGCGTTCGAGAACGCGATGAGCCTGGACATCGCCATGGGCGGCTCCACCAATACCGTGCTGCACCTGCTGGCGATCGCGCGCGAAGGCGGCGTGAACTTCACCATGAAAGACATAGACCGCCTGTCGCGCCGCGTGCCGCACTTGTGCAAGGTGGCGCCCAGCGAGCAGAAATACCACCTCGAAGACGTGCATCGCGCCGGAGGCGTGATCGGCATCCTCGGTGAACTGGATCGTGCCGGTTTGCTGCACCGCGAGATGCCGACCATCCACAGCCGGACACTGGCCGACGCGCTGGAGAAGTTTGACGTCATGCGCGCGCCGGACGAAGCGGTGAAAAACTTTTATCGCGCCGCACCCGGCGGCATCGCCACCACCCTTGCCTTCTCGCAATCCATGCATTACCCGGCGCTGGACGACGACCGCGCCAGCGGTTGCATCCGCGATTTGGCGCACGCTTACAGCAAGGACGGCGGGTTGGCGGTGCTGCACGGCAATCTCGCCGAGAACGGCTGCATCGTAAAAACTGCCGGGGTGGACGAAAGCATCCTCAAGTTCAACGGGCGCGCGCGCATCTTTGAAAGCCAGGATGATGCGGTGGCAGCGATTCTGGCGGACAGGATTGTGGCGGGCGATGTGGTGGTGATCCGCTACGAAGGGCCCAAGGGCGGGCCGGGAATGCAGGAGATGCTGTATCCCACCAGCTACCTGAAGTCCAAGGGCCTGGGCAAGGACTGCGCGCTGCTCACCGATGGCCGGTTTTCCGGCGGCACGTCCGGTTTAAGCATCGGTCACGTTTCGCCCGAGGCGGCGCAGGGCGGAGCAATCGGCCTGGTGCAGGAAGGCGACCGGATCGAAATTGATATTCCAAACCGCACCATTCACTTGCCCATTTCCGCCGACGAGCTGGCACGCCGCCGCGCGGCGATGGAAAACAAAGGCGCACGGGCCTGGAAGCCGCTCGACCGCAAGCGCACGGTATCGGCAGCGCTCAGGGCATACGCCGCGATGACGACGAGTGCCGATCAGGGCGCGGTACGCGACATTTCACAAGTGGAAAACAGATGAGCGACCACCAAGCACAGCGCTACCCGAAGCTCTTTCAGCCCTTTCTGCTGCTCACCGCCGGGCTGACCGGCGCATTGGTGATGGCGGTTGAGGTATTGGGCGCGCGCGTGATCGCCCCTTTCTTCGGCGTCAGCCTGTTTGTCTGGACCGCGCTGATCGCCGTTACCTTGCTGGCGCTCGCCACCGGCTACGTATTGGGTGGCCGGTGGGCCGACCGCTCCGGTTCGCCCTCGCTGCTGTACGGCCTGATCGCCGCCTCCGGCCTCTTGCTGCTGCTGGTTCCGTTCGCCAAGGCGGCAGTGCTCCAGGCCGCGCTGCCGCTCGGGTTGCGCTTGGGCGCGCTGGTCGGCGCGCTGGCCCTGTTCGGCCCGCCGCTGTTCCTGCTGGGTTGCGTGTCGCCGTTCCTGGTTCGTCTCGCCGCCAGAGAATGGGATCAGCTCGGGCGCACGGTCGGGCTGATGTACGCCATCTCCACCGCAGGCAGCTTTATTGGCACGGTGCTCACCGGCTACTATCTTGTCGCCGAACTGGGGTTGAGTCGCGCCTTCCACGTGAGCGGGGCGATACTGCTGGCGCTTGCGGCGATTTATTTCGCGCTGTTTCGCGGACAGATGGCGACACTGCTGCTGCCCATGGCGGCGCTGCTGGCCGGCTCGATTCCGCCGCAAACAGGCAAAGTGGTGCTTGCGGATGGCACCGTGGCGCAAGTGGTGGATAGCCGCGACAGCTATTATGGGCACGTACAGGTGGTGGATTACCGTGGCGAAAAGGGGCATATCAGGGAAATGCTGATTGACGGCCAGATCCAAGGCGGCATAGATGTCGCCACCGGCCAATCCATCTACGAGTATTCGTATATGCTGGAGCACCTGACAACGGCATTCAATCCCGGCGGCAAACGGGCGCTGGTGATCGGGCTGGGAACCGGCACCATCCCCCGCCGTTACACGGCTCGCGGCATCGAAACCGAGGTCGTGGACATCGAGCCGGCGGTGGTGGCTGCGGCGCGCACCCATTTTGGTTTCCCGGCCAACCAGCGCGCCCACCTGATAGACGCGCGATATTTTCTCGCCACCGCTCCAACGCGCTACGACTACATCATCCTGGACGTGTTCAGCGGCGACTCCACCCCGGGCTACCTGCTATCGCGCGAGGCGCTGGAATTGACCCGCGCGCGGCTCGAACCGGGCGGGGTGCTGGGGATCAACCTGATCGGCAGCCTGGCCGGGGAGCGGCGCATGACGGCCTCGGTCGTGCGCACCTTGGAAACAGTTTTTCCCTGGGTACGGGTTTATCCGCTGTTCGCTCCCGGCCCCGCTCAAAACATGGGAAACATCTCCATCGTCGCGGGGATAGGCAAACCCCCGGGCGAGCTGCCCGCCCTCGATGAAACCGGCATCCCTGCTGCGGTGCGCGAAATCCTGCACCGGGCGCTGGAGCAGCACTATGTCTGGAACGCTTCGAGCGAAGGCATCGTGCTGACCGACGATTACAACCCCATAGACGTGCTCGACTTAACCCTGAAAGAAGCCATCCGCCGGGGTATCCTGGACGCGACCCCCCACGAAATTCTGCTGTCCCGCATGACCGGCGCGGTCGGCGCGCGAGCGTAGCCGGAGCGAGCCACATGAAACGCTGCCCCGCCTTGCGCAATTTGTCGAACGAGCACCACCAGGGCTTGGTGCTGGCCAAGCGCGCCAAACGGGCGGCGGGCACGGAAGATGCCCAACGGGTGTGGCAGGAAATCCGCGACCGTTTTGCCGCCGAACTGGAGCCGCATTTCCGGGCCGAAGAAAACGGGCTGTTGCCCGCGCTCGAGCGCATCGGCAAGGCCGGGCTGGTGCAACAAACCCTCGATGAACACACCGAGTTGCGGCGCCTGGTAGGCGAAAATAGCGCACCAGCCATGACCGGATTCGCCGAATTGCTGGAACGGCATATCCGGTTCGAGGAGCGCGAGCTGTTCGAGACGGCACAGCAGGAACTCTCGCCTGCCGAGTTGGACAAGCTCGCGCATTGAGCGCGGTATTGCCGGAAAGGACGACCATATGAAAGCCATTCTGATAGTCAACCCCAAAGGGGGGAGCGGAAAATCCACGCTCTCGACCAACATTGCAGGCTATCTGGCATCGCGCGGCCACGGCGTTGCCCTGCTCGACCTGGACCGGCAGAAATCCGCCAGCCAGTGGCTGGTCAACCGCGCATCCGGCTTGCCAAAAATTGGCTTGCTCCAAGCTGAAGGAGCGCCATCCCTCGCGGCCGACTGGCTGGGGATTGATTCCCCCGCCGGCCTGCACGGCAAGAATTTGGATCATGCGCTGAAGCTGGCACACAAAATCATTGTGCCGGTCGCGCCCTCGCTGTTCGACATCCGGGCCACGCGCGATTTTCTCGAAGTGTTGCGCGACGAAAAGGCGGTGCGCAAGGGCAAGACTTTTGTCGGCGTAGTGGGTATGCGCATGGCGCCGCACACGCGGGCGGCGACCACGCTGGAGCAGTTCATCGGCAGCCTGGATTTGCCGGTGCTGGCCTATTTGCGCGAAACCCAAACTTACGTGAACGCGGCCTTTGAAGGGAAGTCCCTGTTCGACCTTCCGCATTACCTGGCGGAAAAGGAACTGGAGCAGTGGGCTTACCTGCTGCACTGGCTGGAAGAAGCCAATTATTGATATTTTCATAATACGTGACACACACTCCGTTCGGGCTGAGGTATCGAAGCCCCAAGCTGCGAGCCGTTCTACCCTTCGATACCTCAGGGCGAACGGGTGTAATGATTTATGGAAATCTCAATAACACGCAATCCGAATTTTCGGTTCACATCTGTCGAGGATAACTGCGATGCCTAAAACAAATTTGATAATGGCGCTGGCGCTGGCGGGCGCTCTTGCCGCTTGCGATTCCGGCAAGATGGATGGTAAGGAAACCGCCATCCCCGGCACAGAAGGTTATGACCCGGAAAAAATCGAGCTGGCCAAAAAGAGCAACTGCTTTTCCTGCCACGCGATGGAAAAGAAAATGATCGGCCCGTCGTTCAAGGACATCGCGGCCAAATATCGCGGCATGGACGCCGCCGAAGAGAATCTAGTTTTCAAGGTAGCCAGAGGCAGCTCTGGGGCGTGGGGCAGCATCCCGATGCCCGCCAACTCGCCGCCCGTGACGGAAGCCGACATCCGGGCAACGGTGAAATTTATCCTGTCGCTTTAGCCCGGCGCTTTGCCGCCCCCCCGCACAAAGAGAGGGCAAGGCCTGGTGGAACTACCCGCCATTCGTCTAAACCCGGCAAAAAGTCGCCGGCTGTCGCTGCGCTCCCTTAAAGCTTTTCTCCTGTTTGCCGATATTCTGCGAGTGAAGGATGTCGGGAGATGCCGTGCAACAGCAAAAACCACAAAGCTTGAACGGATGGGTCGCTTACCTCGGCCACACCGAGATTCCGGTGCTGAAGCAAACCGCACGTGACCTGGCCGCACTGCGCGAAAACCCGGAGCGTTTGAGCGCGCGCGGGGTTGCCGGGGTCGTCGCGCGCGACCCCGTGATGACCGTCAAGCTGCTGCGCTACCTGCAACAGCACAAGCACCGCAGGCAAGAGCACGAAGTGATGCAGATCGAGCAGGCGCTGCTGATGATGGGTGTGGAGGCGTTTTTCGTGAAGATTGCGCCGGAACCGCTGGCAGAGGACATGCCGCGCGGCGACCTGGCGGCCCTGATCCACTTGCTGCATGTGGTGCGCCGCGCGCAGCGCGCGTCATCCTACGCGCTCGATTGGGCGGTACGCTTGCGCGATCTGCATTTCGAAGAAGTGCGCATCGCCGCGCTGCTGCACGATCTGGCAGAAATGCTGATGTGGTGTTTCGCGCCGGACGACATGCTGAAAATCCTGTCCATGCAGCAGCAGGACAAGTCCCTGCGCAGCCAGGCCGCGCAGGAGCAGGTGCTGGGTTTCCCGCTGGCGGCGTTGCAGTCCGCGCTGGCGCGCGAGTGGAACCTGCCCAAGCTGCTGCTCGCCCTGATGGATAGCGCGCGCGCCAGCGAGCAGCGCGTGCGCAACGTCGTGCTGGCAGTTAACCTGGCGCGCCACTCCGCCAACGGCTGGGACGATGCCGCCTTACCGGACGACTACCAAGGTATCGCCGAGCTGCTGCACATCAAGCCGGAAGAAGCGATGGTCATGCTGGAAGCGGAAGCGGGGCTGCTGTGCGACCTCGGCAAACCGCATTGATGCAGAATCGTCAATTATCAGAACCCCGTGGAACCACTCGCCAGAAACACGAACAGGTTCCGGCGTCACTCAACATCTTTATACGAATATCCGAGCCGCAGCGACGGTTTCCAGAAAGTTACCGGGTAAATTGAATGGAAACCCTGCTCCACCTTCTCAGCCTGACATTGGCGCTGTCTGCCGCAGCCGAATCATTACGCTTGATCCGCCTCACCGGCCATGCACACGCATGGCTTATTCTGGCGCTGGGCTTTGTCTTGCTGGCCGCCGAGCGCATTCTGGAACTGTTGTCGGGGCAAGCCTCGGATTCTGTCTACGCCTTCCACGAGTATGCGTCGGATATTTTAATGCTGTCCATGTCGGCGCTATATCTGTACGGCGCCCGCCGCATGCGCGGGGTTTTCCTGGAACACCAGGCCACCAGGGCAGCACTGCAACATGAACTGGATGAACTGCGTCGCTTTCAGCATTTGACCGTGGGGCGCGAGTTGCGCATGAAAGAACTGGCGGAGGAAAACGCCACATTGCGCAGCCAGATCGTCGCCGCTGAAACGGGCAAGTAGAGCCATGAGCGAGGCCAGGGAAAAACTGCAACGCGAACTGCAAGCCGCCCAAAGTGCGCTGGCCGAGGCGCTGGCGCGCTGCGAGCGCCACGATGCCGAGCATTTGGCCGCCATTAAAGAATTGGACGACAATCGCAAGGTGCTGCTGTTCATGCTCGAAGACCTCGAAGCGGGGCGCAGGAAAGTCGAGCTGGCGCACCACGAATGGATAGCCGCGCTGGATGTGGTGAATGACCCGATCTTTCTGCACGACAAAAACCTCCGTAGCCGACATCCCGTTCAAGCAGATCATCGGCCGGCCTTACTACGACATTTTCCCAAAAACAGACGGGCCGCTACCCTGCTGTACGCAGGCACTGGAAACAGCGGAAAAAATGGAAGCGGAGGTGGGGGCCGGCGATGCAACTTACCGTTCGCGCACCTTCTCCATCCATGACGAACAGGGCGCTTACCTCTATTCCGTGCATGTTCTCGAAGACATTACTGGGCGCAAACGGGCGGAAGAGCAGGCCGCCAAAGAACGGGAAAAATTCCACATGCTTTTCGATGCAATCTCCGATGCCGTTGCCATCCACAACATGGAAGGCCGTTTCCTTCAGGCCAACCGCTCGGCCTGCGAGCATTTTGGCTACAGCCAGGAAGAATTGTTGCAAAAGAATGTGGCCGATATTGACACCCCGGAATTCGCTGCAAAGGTAGCGGAACGAATCAAGGTGTTGTACGAACAAGGCCACCTTGTTGCAGAGACGGCTCATCTGCGCAAAGACGGCTCTGTTATCCCCGTCGAGCTGAACGCCCGCGTTATTACCTATGATGGCCAGCCCGCGGTGCTCAGCGTGGCGCGCGATATTACCGAGCGCAAGCGGGCGGAACAGGAGCTTGTAGAATCCCGTCAGCGAGCGCAGCACTACCTGGATATCGCCGATGTTATGCTGATCTCGCTCGATACGCAGGGCAGGGTACAGATGGTCAACCGGAAGGGGTGCGAAATGCTGGGGCACCCCGAGGCGGATATTCTCGGCAAAGACTGGTTTGATAATTACTTGCCCGAATCGGCACGAAACGTGGTGAGAAGAATCTTCGCCCAAATTATGGACGGCGACATTGTGCCCGTCGAATATTTTGAGAACAATATATTGACTGCCAGCGGCGCGGAGCTCACGGTCGCATGGCATAACTCGTTACTGGAGGATGAAACCGGAAAGGCCGGCGGGCTGCTCTCTTCGGGAGAAGACATCACCGCGCGCAAGCAGGCGGAAAACACTATCCAGCACGCCAACCGCGCCCTCGCTACGCTGGGCGCGGTGAACCGCGCTCTGGTGCGCGCCACCGATGAAAGCGAATTGTTGCAAGCGATCTGCAACGCCATTGTCGGGCAACGCGGCTACCGGATGGCGTGGGTGGGTTACGTGCAACACGATGCCGAAAAATCCGTCAAGATCATGGCGTGCGCCGGCGAATACGCAGGCTATCTGGATACCATGCGGCTCACCTGGGCGGAGACCGAGCGCGGCATGGGGCCGAGCGGGCGTGCCATCCGCAGCGGCAAGCCGCAGTTGTGCCAGGATATGGCCTGCGATCCGCTTTATCTGCCGTGGCGCGATGAGGCGCTCAAACGCGGCTATGCTGCCAGCCTCGCGCTGCCGTTGCTGGGAGCGGATCAAGCGGTATTCGGCATCCTCAACGTGTATTCCGGAGAGGTCAAAGCTTTCGTCGCCAGCGAAGTCGCTTTGCTGGAAGAGATGGCCGATGATCTGGCGTTCGGCGTGCGCACCTTGAATGTCCGCCGCGAGCGCGATCTCGCCTTGGAGCAGGGCCAGCGGCATTTCGCCCGGTTGCACAAGAGTATGGAAGATACCGTGCAGGCGATAGCCAACATGGTCGAAATGCGCGACCCCTATACCGCCGGGCACCAGGGCAGGGTGGCCGGTCTGGCTGCGGCGATCGCCCGGCAAATGGGCCTGCCGGAGGATCGGATACACGGCATCCATCTGGCCGGCGTGGTGCATGACCTGGGCAAGATTCAGGTGCCGGCGGAAATCCTCAGCAAGCCCGGCAAGATCAGCAGCATCGAGCACAGCCTGATCAAGGCTCACCCGCAGGCGGGATTCGACATCCTGAAAGACATCGAATTCCCGTGGCCGATCGCGCAGATGGTGTTGCAGCACCATGAGCGGCTCGACGGCTCGGGCTACCCGCAAGGGCTCAAGGGTGAACAGATTATTCTCGAAGCGCGCATCCTCAACGTGGCGGACGTGGTCGAGGCGATATCGTCGCACCGCCCCTATCGCCCCGGCCTGGGGGTGGATGCCGCGCTTGAGGAAATCACCAGGCAATGCGGCACACACTATGATGCGGCTGTGGTAAATGCCTGCCTGGCTTTGTTCCGGGAGCAGCACTACAAATTTCAGCCAGCCAGTTTCTAATAATTCCGCGCAATTCAATACCAAAACGAAGGGGAACGCCATGAACGAAGAGTTGGAAAAAATCTATGCCAAGATAGGTGAGATGGAAAGAGAAATCACCAACCTGCGGCAGGGCTACATCATCGTCAATCAAAGATACAACAAATCACTGGAATCCCTGAAGGTGCTGACGAGTTTTGCTACCCAGGCAGCGAAGCGGTCGGCCGCTGCAACCGAACTTTCCTTGCAGGCAGCAAGGAATTCGGTAACTGCCGCGAAGGAGGCTGCATTGGAATCGGCAATCACGGCTGCGAATGCTGCCGCTGATGCGGCCTCAACGGCTGCTCTAGCCGCGGTGGAATCGGCGGCGGCGGCCGCTGCTGCTGCTTCCGCTGCCGCCACGGCGTCAGCGCAGCAAGCCGAGCAAGCCGTGTTACAGTCTGCGGCAGAAGCGGCGGAGGCCTCCAGAATAGCTGCTGTTTGCGCAGCCGAGGCGGCCGGATTGGCTTTCGAGGTATCCGCGATGACCCGCTCGCCGAAGCAATCCTGAAGCGCCTCTATACCGGAAATATCGGGGCCGGATAGCCCGCGACGCCTGCGGGCGGGGGATGATTGCAGCGGTTCTGGCGCTGTACCCGCGTCCATTTAAGTGCTTGCGGGCGGAACGAACGATTTGCAATAGCATGGGAGAAGCGGATGGAATCTGCTGGCACGCCGGTCTGGCGCATTGACTGGACAGATGAGTTGAGCGTGGACAACACTGAAATGGATACCGAGCACAGGCGCTTTATAGCCCTTGTGAACAGCCTGAACGAGGCCATCCTGTGGCGGATGGAGCTGAAACAGATCAAGGAGCGCATGCAAGCCATTGTGGATGATGCGATGGAGCACTTCGCCCACGAGGAGGCCCTGTTGAAAGAATGGGGCCACCCGGACGCTGAAGAACACGCAAAAATACATGCGCAGATATTGGCTGACATAAACGAAATCATGGGGCGTTTCGGGCGCGACGAGTCGGAGTACGCATGGATCGAAGCGGGGCTCAAGCTGAAGCATATGCTGATCGAGCATCTTCTGACCGAAGACATGAAATATCGGGATTTCCGGCGCACGATGTAGCTGCGGATTTATCCGCGCCGCATTGGGTGCCACGAATTGCTTCATGCGGGCGCTGACGCATCCGCACGAAGCGTGCGCAAAACGGGCGAACACCCACGGGGCGCAACAACCGATAACTCGCCGCCGTTGTTTGCCGGTTTAGAACCCGTTGGCTATACAAGGCTAACCCCCGCGAGGTAAATTCGCGTCTACGGAGTTATGCGTGGCTTAACCATGAGCGATACGCAAGAGAAATTGAGCCGGGAACTGCTGGCCGCGCAACGTGCGCTGGCCGAGGCTTTGGCGCGTTGCGAGAGCCATGATGCCGAACATCTGGCGGCCGCAAATGAGCAGGAAAGCGCGCGGCGAAAACTCGAGCAGGCGCACCAGGAGTGGATGTCCGCGCTGGATACGGTAGGAGACCCGATTTTTCTGCACGACAAGGAATTCCGCATCCTGCGCTGCAACAGGGCTTACCAGCAATGCGCCGGGATTCCCTTTCACGAAATTATCGGTCGTCCCTATTACGAAATCTTCCCGAAAACCGGCGCACCGCTGGCCGGCTGCCTGCGGGTGATGGGAAAGGCGGGATCGGCGGCAGACGTGGAGGAAATAGCGGTCGCTGACGTAATCTACCGTTCGCGCACCTTCTCCGTGTACGGCAAGCAAGGGGACTATCTCCACTCCGCGCACATTCTCGAAGACATCACCGGGCGCAAGCGGATGGAAACCCTGCTCGGTGGACAAAAGCAGATGCTGGAGATGATCGCTACCGGAACACCCCTGCCGGAGACGATGGCTGCGCTGGTCCGGCTTGTCGAGGGGCAATCACCGGGGATGTTGGCATCCATCCTTCTTCTCGACGAGGACGGCGTTCACATCCGCCACCTTGCGGCGTCCAGCTTGCCGGCGGGGTTTGTCGCTTCGATGGACGGGCAACCAATCGGATCTTGTGCCGGGTCGTGCGGCACGGCGGCCTACCGCAAGGAACCCGTCTATGTGGAAGACATAGCCACCGATCCGCTTTGGGAGAGATATAGGGCGGCGACGTTGCCGTACGGCTTGCGCGCCTGCTGGTCCTCGCCGATTTTCGATGAGCGGCAGCAGGTGCTCGGCACATTTGCGATGTATTACCGCCAGCCGGGTTTGCCGCAGCCGGATCACCTGCGCGCCATCGCCGCCGCCACGCATATCGCCACCATCGCCATCAACCACCATCGCACCATGGCGGCATTGCGGGAGAGCAATGCGCGCATCCGCAACATATTCGAGCAGGCCAGTGACGGCATTTACATCATCTCCGCCAATAACCGCTATCTTGATGTCAATCAGCGCGGGCTCGAACTGCTCGGCTACACGCGCGACGAACTCCTGCGGATGGGCGTAGCCGATGTGCTGGCACAGCACGAGGTGGCGCGGCTGGCTGTCGAACCGGCGCGGATGATGAGCGGCATTCCCCACCTGGCCGAATGGGAGCACGTGCGCAAGGATGGCTCGACGTTTCCCGGCGAAGTTAGCGCGCGCCGCCTCGACGGCCAAAGCTATCTTGCCATCGTACGCGACCTGACCGAGCGCAAGCGCGCAGAGCTGGCGCTGCAAAAAAGCGAAGCGGCATTCCGAATGCTGTTTGAGTCTTCCCGCGATGCCATCATGACTGCGAGCCCGGAAACGGGTTTTCTCAGTGCGAACCCGGCGACACTTGCCCTGTTCGGCTGCCGTGACGAGCAGGAATTCATCTCCTTGTCACCCGCAGCCTTCTCTCCGGAATACCAGCCGGATGGGCGCAGGTCGGACAAGAAGTCGCAGGAGATGATGCGGCTGGCACTGGATAAGGGATCGCACTTTTTCGAGTGGACACACAGGCGGATGGATGGCACGGAGTTTTTTGCCAACGTGCTGCTGACACGGATGGAAGCCGACGGCAAGAAGCTGCTCCAGGCCACCGTGCGCGACATCACCGAAAGAAAACAGGCAGAGAAAGAGTTGGCGAAGACGGGTCGGGCGCTGCGCACCTTGAGCGCAGGAAACGAGTCCTTGATCCGCGCCGAAGATGAGCCGCAACTGCTGCAGGCGATGTGCCGTGTAGCGGTGGAGATAGGCGGCTACCGCATGGCATGGGTGGGTTATGTGGAGCATGACGCGCAATGCTCCATCCGGCCAATGGCGCAAGCCGGTTTCGAGCAAGGCTACCTGGAGCAAGCGCATATCACCTGGATGGACAACGAGCGAGGCCGGGGCCCGACCGGCCTCGCCGCA
>VIKH01000171.1 GCA_008080515.1 Gallionellaceae bacterium
CCCGCCGATACCGAAGGTTACACCGCAACGCTGGAAACGGCTAAACCGCTGGCAGCCAAAGGCGACGCGGAGGCGCAATTCCTTCTCGGAACCCTGTACGAAAAGGGCCAGGGCGCTCCAAAAAACAACCGGGAAGCCGCCGCCTGGTATCGCAGGGCCGCCGAGCAGGGGCACGCAAAATCGCAAAACAGCCTGGGCGATATGTACTTTAACGGCTACGGCGTGCCGCAGGATTTCAACCAGGCGATGGAGTGGTACCGCAAAGCGGCAGAGCGCGGCAACGCGGATGCCGGATACAATCTCGGCGAAATGTATTACGGCGGGCACGGCGTGCCGCAGGATTTCAATCTGGCGATGGGGTGGTACCGCAAGGCGGGGCGGGCTATAACCTGGGCGAGATGTATTACAACGGCAGCGGCACCCCGCAAGACTACCGGGAGGCGCTGGCATGGTTCCGCAAGGCGGCTGAATTGGGCGATGCGGAGGCGCAATACCGGCTGGGCTGGATGCAGTACAAGGGTGAAGGCGTCGCCCTAAATTACCGGGAAGCGCTGGCATGGTTCAGCAAGGCGGCCGAGCAGGGCCATCCGCCCGCGCAGGTCTGCCTCGGATGGTTGTTTCAAAAAGGCATCGGCACCGGGCAGGATTACCGCCAGGCGCTGCACTGGTACCGCCGCGCCGAGGCCAGAAATTCCGAAGCGCAAAACAACCTCGGCGAAATGTATCAGGAAGGCCTGGGCGTACCGCAGGACGATGCCGAAGCGGTGTCGTGGTACCACAAGGCCGCCGCGAGAAATCATGCGGAAGCGCAATTGCGGCTGGGTGCGATGTATGAGCTCGGGAGGGGCGCGCCGCAGGATTTGCCGCTGGCTCTGATGTGGTTCACTCTGGCGGCGGCAGCCGGAAACAAGGATGCCGCAGGGCGCGCAGAGATGGCCGAAACAAAGATGAGCGCGCCGCAACTGGAGAAGTCCCGCGAGATGAAGAAGGAATGGTTGGAGAAACACCGTGAATAACCTGCTCAAGGCAGCATGGTTTTGCCTGGTGGCAGGCGCGACCGCCGGGTGCGATCCGGGCGCGAAGCCGGGCGTTTTCGCGCGACGCGAAGCGCCGCTGGAGATTCGCGGGTACAGCTTGGGCATGAGCGAACGGGCGGTGCTGCAACATGGCACGAACTCCTGCTACACCCCACCGGGGAAGCTGGATGCGGACAGGATATGCAGCGTTTCAACGAATGTTGCGGCCCAGCCCGCGCTCATGTTCTTTTATTTTTATGGCGGTACGCTGGGGAAACTGGCCCTGACCATCCTGCCCGATCACGGGCACTTATCGGAAGTGAACAGAATTTTTGCCGAGGAATTCGAGACCAAATACGGCAAGCCCTCGGCCGATAACAGTTTGTCCGTTATCTGGTCGCGCGGCGGCGGGGCCATCGCCATTAACCGTGGCGACGAACGGACGATGACGGTAAACCTGGTGTCGGACGCCTACGAAAGCGAAAAAACTCGCCGCGCCAAGGCCGCCGGTCGCGGGATCGAAATCTGACGCTTTGCCAGGCAAGCCATGCCCGAACTCCCGGAAGTCGAAACCGTCCTGCGCGGCCTTGAGCCGTATCTTTCCGGGCAGGAAATCGCGGGCGCCACCCTCCGCAACCGGAATCTGCGCTGGCCGATCCCGATAAAGCTGCCGGCCATCCTGCGTGGCCGGACTATCCGCGCGCTGCATCGCCGCGCCAAATATCTGCTGATCGAATGCGGTGACGGTACGCTGCTCCTGCATCTCGGCATGTCCGGCAGCTTGCGCCACCTGCCTGCCGCCACTCCGGCAGAAAAACACGATCACTTCGACCTGCTGCTGGCGAACGGGATGGCGGTGCGCCTGCGCGACCCGCGCCGCTTCGGGGCGGTGCTGTGGTGCGACGGGGACGTATCGAAGCACCCGCTGCTCGCCGGGCTTGGGCCGGAACCGCTGCTGGAAGGTTTTGACGCGAGCCACCTTTATCGCGCCACCCGCAAACGCAGCGCCGCGATCAAACAGGCCATCATGGACAATCGCGTGGTGGTAGGTGTCGGCAATATCTACGCCAGCGAGGCATTGTTCCGCGCCGGTATCCGCCCGCAACTGGCCGCATGGAATTTAAGCCCCGCGCGCTGCGCCCGCCTGGTGCAGGCGATACGAGAGACATTGAATGAAGCCATCGCGCTGGGTGGCAGCAGCCTGCGCGATTTCGTGGGAAGCGGCGGCAACCCCGGCTATTTTCAGCAACATCACCGGGTATATGGCAGATCAGGGCTGCCGTGCAGCATCTGCGGCACGGCCATCAAACAGTCCCGACACGGGCAACGCTCGAGTTTCTATTGCCCGGTGTGCCAGAAATAGAGGGCCAACAGCAGCCAGGCATGAAGCCGTCCGCGCCGGGCAAGGGCAATGTTTTCAGACCGCCAGCGCGGACTCGACTTTGCGCCCACGGCACGACGATGCTTCATGCTGCGATCATGGCGATTTCGACGGCAACGCGGCTCACGGGGAACTCGTTCAGTGTTTCCTTATTGATCCGGCACGAATATGTTTGAACCTAGAAACCTCAGTTGGCAGGTGTTCATCCCTTCGACACGCCCGCTACGCGGGCTG
>VIKH01000039.1 GCA_008080515.1 Gallionellaceae bacterium
GCAGGATAGCGCGAATATCCGGCATTGGCTGGATTCCTTGGCCAAGCCGTTTGCCCCCGCCGAAGTCGAGCTGATTCTCCGCGCCTGGGAATTGGCCGGGCCGCTTTATGGCGGAAAGACGGAGCTGACGGGCGTTCCGTTGCCGCAGCATGCGCTCGGAGCCGCCCGGATACTGGCCGCCATGAACATGGATTACGAAACGATCGCTGCAACCATCCTGCATGCGGTGCCGGAGCATCTGGATGGCTGGGCAGAAAAGTTGAAGGCCGGTTTTGGCGCAAATATTTGCAATCTGGTCGAGGGCATTGCGCGCATGGAGCGGATTCAGGAATTCAGCGAGACGGAAACGCTGCGCGAAAAGGAAAGGAAGAAAAGCGATTACAACCAGCAAGTAGAGGGCTTGCGGAAAATGCTGCTGGCCATGGTGGAAGACATCCGCGTGGTGCTGATCAAACTGGCCGAGCGCACCCAGACCATGCGCGGTTTGGCGGGTGCCAGCCCGGAAGCGCAGAAACTGATCTCGCGGGAGACGCAAGGCATTTTCGCGCCGCTGGCAAACCGCCTGGGTGTGTGGCAGCTCAAGTGGGAGCTGGAAGACCTCGCGTTGCGCTATTTGGAGCCGGAGCTCTACAAGAAAATAGCGCGGCTGCTGGACGAGCGCAGAGTGGGCCGCGAGCAATACATCGCGGATGTGGTGGCGCAATTGAAACGCGGTCTGGATCAGGCCGGAATCGTTGCCGAGGTGATGGGGCGGCCCAAGCACATCTACAGCATCATTAACAAGATGCGGCGCAAGCAGGTGGATTTCGGCGAAGTATACGATGTGCGCGCGGTGCGCGTCCTGGTGGGCGATGTCAAGGATTGCTATGCGGCTCTCGGTCTGGTGCATAGCCTGTGGCAGCCGATCCCCAGGGAGTTCGACGATTACATCGCGCACCCCAAGAGCAACGACTATCGTTCGTTGCACACTGCCGTGATCGGCCCGCGCAACCTTGCCGTGGAAGTGCAGATACGAACCTTTGAAATGCACCAGCATTCGGAGTTGGGGGTTGCCGCCCACTGGCGCTATAAGGAGGGCGGCAAATCCGATGCGCGTTTTGACGAAAAAATTGCCTGGCTGCGCCAGATTCTGGAATGGAAGGATGAGATAGCCGACGGCGGCGATGTGCTGGAGCAATTTAAAAGTGAGCTGTTTCAGGACCAGGTCTATGTGCTCACGCCACAGGGCAAGGTGATTGATTTGCCGAAAGGCGCGACCCCGGTGGATTTTGCTTACAGCGTACACACCGATTTGGGGCACCGCACGCGCGGCGCCAAGGTGGACGGCAGCATCGTGCCGCTGAATTATTCGTTGCAGAACGGGCAGCGCGTGGAAATCCTGACCGCCAGGCAGGGCGCCCCGAGCCGTGACTGGTTAAGCCCCGCGCTGGGCTATTTGCATAGCCCGCGCGCCCGCGCCAAGGTGCGGCATTGGTTCAAGCATTTGAGCTTCGATGAAAACGTGGCTCAAGGCAGGGCGCAACTGGACCGCGAATTGCACCGGCTCGGCATCACCTCGCTCAACCAGGAAAAAATCGCACAAAAATTTCATTTTCAGAAGCTGGAGGATTTTCTGGCCGCCATCGGGCGGGGCGATGTCACGCAGCGGCAGATCGTCCTCGCCGTTCAGGAGGCATTGCCAGCCAAGGCGAATGAAACACCCAGAAGTTATATTGCCAAACCTGCCGCTACTTCGGCAGTATCGGCAGGCATTCTGGTTGAAGGGGTGGGAAACCTGCTGACCAGCATCGCCAAGTGCTGCAAGCCTGCTCCGCCCGATGCGATAGCCGGCTATGTTACGCGCGACCGTGGCGTGACCATACATCGCCGGGATTGTTCATCCATATTGGGTCTGCCGGAAAACCGGCGAAACCGCTTGCTGGACGCGCAGTGGGGCAGAGGCGGCGGCACCCGCTTTGCCGCCGATGTGGAGGTGGCGGCTTACGACCGCCAGGGGTTGTTGCGCGACATCACCGACCTGTTTGTCCGGGAGAAGGTCAATGTAACCAAGGTAGATAGCCGGTTGCAGGCCGAACAGGCGACTATGCGGTTCTCGGTTGAAATTGCCGATCTGGAGCAGTTAAGCCGCTTGCTCGCTCTGATCCATCACGTCCCCAATGTGGTGAGCGCCCGCCGTCGCCACGAGTGAAAGGCGGAAAAACAAACCCCGCCACGCGGGCGGGGTTGGTGAGGGAGAGCTGTCAAAGCCGCTATGCGCCCGGTTTCCTGCGCCCGGCGGCAAGCCCCAGCAGCCCGAGACCAGCCAGCAGCATGGCGTAGGTTTCCGGCTCGGGGATGGCGGGATGGGGGGCGCTGATCATGCTTTGGGCATCGTGCGAAAACGGGGCAAATTGGGTAATGTCAGTATCCGTGTTGCCGGAACAGGGCCCTCTGCCATTGATGCATAGCTTGGTATTGTACAGATCGAAGTGAACTGCGTAGCCGACCGCAAGATTCGAAGTGTCAAAGTCGAAACGGTTAAAGTACATCCCCGATCCGGGCCGCGGCCCCCAGATCGGGTTGTCTTGCGTATTGAAGATCCCCGACTGGTTGCTGCTGGAAAAACTGAACCCAACTTCCTTGAAGTAGGTCGGAAACACGCTATGAGCGGCGAGATCGCCAGGATCAGCCCCGGCAGAAAAAGTATCTATGGGCGGATAACCGTAGGTCATACCGGAAGTCACGGCGACGGTCGTGCTGTTGTAAGTGAACGACCCGAGATTCGCCGGTGTGGAAACTTGCGGGGTGATGGCCATGGACAGGTAATAACTGTCTGACAGGGTGTTGCTGCTGTTGGGGGCCAAGAATGCGTATAACGAGAAAGCTGGAGTGGTTGCAACAACGGTTTGCGTAGCCGAGTCGTAAGTACCGCCGACAATGCCGAGCTGCAATACGGGAACAGCGTTCGCAGTCCCGGCGGCGAAACCGAGCCACACCGTCAAACCAGCGACAACTGCATGTGAAAGAATATTTTTCATGACCAACCCCGCAATCCTTTTATAAGCCTATTAGAACTACACTGGTGGGATTCTAGCCTGCTTCGGTAACAATTGCTATTGTACTAAAGTACAAGTACACATTTACTTGACACAAGGTTAACCACCGATCTAGCCGGGAGATTTCAGAAATTTGACGTTTCCGAGCCAGCTCCAAGCCACCACATCCCAACTGTGGTGAGCGTCCGATGGCGGCTCGAGCGAAGACGGCAGTAAAAAAAACCCGCCACTTGGGCGGGGTTGGTGGCGGGAGAACATCCGGTGCTGCTATGCGTTCTGTTTCCTGCGCCTTGTGGTAAATCCTAACAGTCCAAGCCCGGCCAGCAGCATAGCGTAGGTTTCTGGCTCGGGTACCGGGGTAGCGCATGAACCACCCCCGGAGTCATCATGCTCATCTCTTGCGATCACCCTGCGCCTGAAATCATCTTCCACGGCCTTCTTGTATTCGCCTTCAACTCTTGCCTGTTCAGCTTCATCTGCCAGCACTGCTGACTTGGTGTATTCGGTTTCTGCGCTCGTATGCTCGTATTCTGCGGCCAGTGCGGCCTGCCGGGCATTTTCTGCCACTATCCTTGATTGTTCGGTTGCCGCAAGCGCGGCTTCGGCAGCCGCAAGATCGGCATCGGCTTTCTTGGCGTCCGACTCGGTTTTTTTGCCATTGGCAACGGTTCTCTTATAGTCGGCATCGGCTCTGGTACGCACGGCTTCTGCATTTAAAGCGGACAGTTGTTCTGCGGTCACGCCTTGGGGCGTGTATTTGGCGGAAAAACTGCCGTCAAGACCAAGCCCCTTTACATCAATATACATGTTCACGAAGTTGGTTCCGGCCAAACCGCTCACGTTCCATGAGACATAATCATTTTGAGAAAGCCGGTCTTTGCTCCCTTTGCCGAAACCCGTTCCGAAATCTATATCGCTCAACCCGTAAGCGCTCCCCCCGCTGGTGCTGGTGACCGCATTTACCCCACCCACGTTGCTGTTGATGAAGGTGCTGACGGGGCGATTAACGGGGTCGGGGTTAAAATCGAAACTCATCGAGCCAATATAGGCTTTATCACCAAAGCTGCTGAACAGGTTGTTGTTAACGCTCAAAGTAAACGTCCAGACGTTGCCGCTATTGATAGTTTCCAGCTGGGCAAAAGGTTGTAACGCAAAATTGTCTGGGGCGATATAGCCAGTTGAGGCCTTCAGCAACGAACCGAAATAAAAAGTTGTTATCCCGGCATGTGAAGTGCCGCTGAAAACGAGTAAGCCCAAGATTGCGAGTGCATTCAATATCCTTGATCTACACACGGGGACGTTTTTTGGTAGGTTTGTCACGCAATAATCCGAAGTGAGGTTCTGCAAGTTGCAACAGTTTGTTTACGATCCATTCAGTCTGC
Organism: Gallionellaceae bacterium; assembly: GCA_008080515.1. Taxonomy (GTDB): domain Bacteria; phylum Pseudomonadota; class Gammaproteobacteria; order Burkholderiales; family Gallionellaceae; genus VIKH01. The sequence goes on from VIKH01000039.1 coordinate 4,418, forward strand.
GCGGATTATAACAATACCAGCCCGATCGCCATATTGTACTGAAGTACAGGTACACATGACAGAACTGTGCGGGTGATCCGCTAGTGCGCGTATCCTGCTTCACCCCAACTATCCAGTTGTAACAGGGGTTCATCATCATCGGCAGCAAAGCTTTCCGGTTCTGGAGGGGCTGCCAGCCGGTTGGTTGGCACCAGCAATTGTTGCTGGCATAACAGTGTGATTGCCGGGTTCCACCCTGAATACATGACTTCCTCGCTGTACACATCCTCCAGCGAATCGGGCGAGATTCCGTAGTCGTCCATATCAATTGCGATACCCATGGCGCACCTCCTTTTGTTTGGCAATCAACCCTAACCGGGCAAGAACAAAATCAACGCGTTTCAGAAACGGATTTAACCTGAACATAGAACCCTTGCTTCCGCAATTCATGCGCCCTGTCCATGCTCGCGATAATGGTGTAGCGAAGGACATCGTGGTAATAGACGTTCAGTTCAAACATGGTAGCCCCGATCAAATTTGTTGCTCTAGCCCAACCCTACGCATATTGCATACCAACATTGGGTTTTATCGCCAAGAGTGGCTTCAGTGCTGGCGTTTTGAGATCAAGGGAGGGCGCTGGCCGTGCGCTGGCGCTACCGTCAAATGCGGGACAGCCCGAAATCCTCCAAGTATTGAGAATCAATAATCGAGAATTTCGAGAATGGAAAAGTGCTGTTGCGAAAACGGCTTGGTGAAGATGCAACGGCAGGGGCGAAACCGGGGAACGTCAGCCTTTTGCTTGGTGCCTCCCCCTGATTACGCTGGTGAGGGTGCTCGCTATGAACAAAACCAGCGTCGCCGCATTCAGCAGCCCGCCCAGGCTGACCAGCCCGGGTAGCGACATCACATCACCGCAGAAACGCACGAGCAGAGAGACGTGCAACGCCAGTAGCGGCAGATAAAAGGTCGGGTGGTAGGGCATTTTTACCCGAACGACCGAAGGAAAAATAACCGGCGCGTGGCCGAATACCATCGAAAACACGAAACCGATCAGGACGGCGTGCAGCGCCGCATCGTAGGCCGCGCCAGCCAGTTCGCCCGCGCTGATCAAAGTTAGCCCCCCCAAAGCCAGCCAGGTGTATCCGGAAAGCAGGCAGACGGCGATAAAACGGGTCAATCCGCGCTCTTTCACCGTGCGGCGCGCGATGTCCTGACGCAATAGCCACAGCGCGAGCGCGATCAGCCCCAACCCGTAAAATCTTGCTCCAGCGGACAGCAGGGGCAATGCGCTACCCAACAGCAGCAGTGCGAGGATAACGGCAAAAACTCGTTTGGCTATGGGGGATGGCGGCAGAAAGCGGGACAATTCCAGCCTCTCTCCGGCGATAGTCAAGACCAGAAAGTTTATCCACAGCGCCACCACTGACGCCGGTGGCAGGCCGGCCAGCCATAGCAGGTTGCCGGAAACCCAGCTTGCCGCCCCGAGTGCCATAGTAACCGTGAATAACTCGCGCTGGCGCGACATGATCAGAGCCGAACCCGCGAGCAGGACGGCGCTGCCGCCCAGGATGGCTGTCGCGCCAACGGCTTGCGGCAATCCGAGCAGGGTGCCGAACCCGCCCAGGCCGGTCAGCAGCGGCCCCGTGTAGGCCCAGCGGCGCCCCAGCGCGACCGCGCGCTCCAGCCCGATGACGGTGCCGAGAAAACCGGATAGCATCAGCGGCCCATGCAGCGCCGCCAGTTCCGCAGGGGGAAATGGCGCGGCCCAGCCCATGCGCAACAGCCCCGCACCCACCCCGGTCGCGAGAGATAGGAATCCCAGAACCAGCAGGGGCAAGCGAAACGGGACGCCAAGATCACCCGCCCGCGTGGTCGCGCTTCTGCTCATCTTGCCGCCGTCACACAAGGCGGTCAGACGGTTCGTCCCACCCGAAATGGTGGCGCGCGCATTTTGTCATCATGGCGGGAGTCCAGGGTGGCTCCCAGACGAGGTTGAGCTCGATTTGGGCGTTATCTGGCAGCAGGGTTTCCAGAGCCAGGCTCGCATCGCTCAAAATCATATCGGTCATCGGGCAGGCTTGTGTCGTCATGGTGATATCTACCCGCAGCGTGTTGTCCGTGATTTTCACAACATATACCAAGCCGAGGTCAACAATATTCATCCCGACTTCGGGGTCAATGACGTTACTCAAGCTGGCTCGTACTTCTTCCTCGGTCGGCATCAGGGTTCTCATCGCTAGACCTCTCATGAAAAGTGCAGATGATATACGGGAGCCCCTAAAATTGCAGTGTGACCGACATGAGGGCGTCAAGCCGGGATGAGATTTGAGTTGTCGCAGCGTGCCGGAGAATGCAGCAAGGGGTAATCTGGCACGGCAAAATGTGGCGTGAAAGCGGAGGTTAGCCGGGGTTTGCTCATGCTACCCCGCCATTTCATGGCCGACAGAGCTGGCAGACAGGATATGAGACGTTCTGCAAGCCATCGGTTGCGGCTGAAAGTGAAAGCGGCTGGTGAAGCCCTATTGCGCGGCAGTCAGTGGATATCCTTCCACAGCTCTTTTTTCAGCGTAAAGAGCAGCACGAATAGCACGAGCAGGAAGCCCAGCACGACCATGCCGAGCTGGTAGCGCACCATCTTGGCAGGTTCGCCCATGAACACCAGATAGTTGGTCAGATCGGCCACAGCCGCATCATATTCCGCAGGTTTCAGCGAGCCGGGGTTGACCAGCACCAGCTTTTTTAATTCGTGCCCCCCCTGGTTTTCGGTTTTCAGCTCCAGCTCGCCTTGCAAATCGGCCATCACGTGCGGCATCCCCACGTTCGGGAAAACCGTGTTGTTCCAGCCTGACGCGCGGGTTTTGTCGGTATGGAAACTGCGCAAATAAGTGTAAAGCCAGTCCGCGCTGCGCGAGCGCGAAATCACGCTCAAGTCGGGGGGCGCCACGCCGTAGGCCAGTTTGGCGCTGTTGGGATCCATCGCCGCCTGCATGGTTGAACCAACTTTCACGTCATCAGGCAGCTCCAGTTTCTTCTTGATCTCCTCGTCGCTCATGCCGATGTCTTTCAGGCGGTTGTAGCGCATGGAAACCGCGCCGTGGCAGGCCAGGCATCTGGATGTGAACAGCTTCGCGCCGCGCTGCAACGAGGCCATGTCTTGCAGGTTGACCGGAGCCTTGTCCAGATGCGCTGCTGCACCGCTGGCAGTAGCGGCAACTGGCATGGCGGCGAGCAGCAGCGTCAGGCAAACTATTTTGAGAGCTCTCATGTCCTGTCCTATTTGAACGTCACGCGATCCGGTTCGGGCTTGCACTTATCTACCTTGGTGTACCAGGGCATCAGCAGGAAGAAGGCAAAATAGATCACGGCGAGCACACGGGAAATCACGGTATAGGTCGGGGTGGCCGGCATCAGGCCGAGCCATCCGAGGCCGACGAAGCTGACGACGAACAAAGCCAGAAACGCCTTGTAAATCGGGCCCCGATACCGGATAGATTTAACCTTGCCCCGGTCCAGCCAGGGCAGAAAGAAGAAGATCACCGTCGCGACCCCCATCGCCACCACGCCCGGAAACTGAGACCCGAACATCGGCGGCACAGCGCGCAGGATCGCGTAATACGGCGTGAAATACCACACCGGGGCGATGTGCTCGGGCGTTTTCATCGGGTTGGCCGGAACGAAGTTGTTGTATTCGAGGAAGTAGCCGCCCATGTCCGGCGCGAAGAAGAGCACCGCGCAAAACACGATCAGGAAGCCAACCGCGCCGACGCCATCTTTCACCGTGTAGTAAGGGTGGAAGGGGATGCCGTCCAGCGGGTTGCCGTTGGCATCCTTATATTTTTTGATTTCTACGCCGTCCGGGTTGTTCGAGCCGACATGGTGCAGCGCGACCAGGTGCGCGACCACGATCAGCACCAGCACCAGCGGGATGGCGATCACATGCAGAGCGAAAAAGCGGTTCAGCGTAATGTCGGAAACCACATAATCGCCCCGGATCAAAATCGCCAGATCGGGGCCGATGACCGGGACGGAGGAGAACAGGTTGATAATCACCTGTGCGCCCCAGAACGACATCTGGCCCCACGGCAGCAAGTAGCCCATAAAGGCCTCGGCCATCAGTGCCAGGTAGAGGATCATGCCGACGATCCACAGCAGCTCGCGCGGGTTGCGGTAAGAGCCGTACATCAGGCCGCGGAACATGTGCAGATAGATCACCACGAAGAACATCGAAGCGCCGGTGGAATGGATGTAGCGCAACAGCCAGCCCCATTGCACGTCGCGCATGATGTACTCGACCGAGGCGAAGGCGAACAGCGCGTCCGGCTTGTAGTTCATGGTCAGGAAGATGCCGCTGACAATCTGGATGACCAGCACCAGCAGCGCGAGCGAGCCAAAGAAATACCAGAAATTGAAATTTTTCGGCGCGTAGTATTCGGTGACATGCGCCTTCACGGTGGAAACCAGCGGAAAGCGCTGGTCTATCCAGCCGACCAGTTTGGTGGCCAGGTTCATCATGCCGCGCCCCCCGTATCGTCATCGCCGACCAGCAGCTTGGTGTCGCTGAGGTACTTGTGCGGGGGGATGATCAGGTTGGTCGGAGCCGGAACCCCCTTGAACACGCGAGCGGCCAAGTCGAAACGGGAGCCGTGGCACGGGCAGAACCAGCCACCCGACCACTTCTCGCCCAGATCGGGCGGTGCCACTTCAGGGCGAAAGGTGGGAGAGCACCCAAGATGGGTGCAAATTCCCAACACCACCAGGATCTCGGGTTTAATCGAGCGGTTCGGATTATTGCAATATGCCGGCTGCTGCGGCACGGAAGAGGCGGGATCGGCCAGATCCGCATTGTTTTTGGGCAGCAAATCCAGCATCTGTTTGGTGCGATGCACGATCCACACCGGCTTGCCTTGCCACTCGATGCTGATCATCGTGCCCGGCGTGATCGCGCCGATGTCCACCTCGACTGGCGCACCGGCTGCCTTGGCGCGCTCGCTCGGCATCAGGCTCAATACGAACGGAGCGCCCGCGCCTGCTGCCGCCACCCCGCCTGCCGCCGCTGTCGCGGTGAACAGCCACCGCCGTTTGCTGTGATCCACTTTGTCGCTCATGTCCCACGTCCCTTGTCATGATTGCATGTCGGCGCAAACCGCGAGCGCCCGCCACCGGTGTTGCCCGGCGGCAGTATATTTCCCATCAGTTGTTGCGCGCGCCCTGCGCGACCCATTTCCTGAGGATCAGGATATATTGGCGATCCAGCGTGCCGGCAGAATTCAGCCCCATCGGCATTTTCAACCCCTTGTTGGTGCCGGTCAGCAGCTTGGTGAAAGTGCTCACTTCGCTGTTACCGGGAATCACGACAGGGCCGTATTTCGTGCCTTTCATCAGGCCGTCGTAAGAAGTCAAATCGAGGCCGCTTTTGGTGTGGCCTTTCCCGCCGACAGAATGGCAGCTCACGCAATAGTCGTGCAGGATCGGCTGCACATCGTTTTTGAAGCTGACTTCCTCCGGCCCCAGAATCTTCATCGCTCCCCGCTCCGGCTCATGAAGCTCGGTCGCCGCCAGCGCGGCAAAAGAGAGTATCGCAAGCACGGCCCCGCCCAGTAACACGAGTAATTTCATGGCACCCCCATTAATTTCTGCTGAAACGTCCCGGCAGCCTCGTCGCATCGGCAAAGCCGGCGGTTGCAGCGGAACGGCGCTGCCCCGTTAGCGGCTTGCCCACCCTCGACAACCGGCAAGCGGTGGCAACATGATAACCGAGATGCCGCGCAACGAAATTTAAGAACGGGCAAATCTTAACCCAGCACGAACGATTCTTATAATGACGCCAGTCAACTTGGGCTGGCTACCATTGAGATGGGGCGGCGATAATCCGGGTGGCGCGATACTGCGCCACCGGTTGATTCGTGCCGGTCCAATAGGGGTGAGGGAAGGAGCGACAAACGGGTGCGCCAAGACCGGTCAACCACGAACGGGTTGTTAGGAAAGCGCTGATTTATTCGTCATGCCCGCGCAGGCGGGCATCCAGTTTCTTGATTTGACTG
>VIKH01000040.1 GCA_008080515.1 Gallionellaceae bacterium
GTGGGTTCTTCCACCATGCCGCACAAAGTGAACCCGATAGATTTTGAGAATTCCGAAGGTAACCTCGGCCTGGCCAACGCGCTGCTGCGTCACCTTGCGGAAAAACTGCCGATCTCGCGCTGGCAGCGCGACCTGACCGATTCCACCGTGCTGCGCAACATGGGCGTGGCGCTGGGCTACACTCTGCTGGCCTACGATTCGTGCCTGAAAGGGCTGAACAAACTGGAAGCCAACCCGCAGCGGCTGGCGGAAGACCTGAACAATAGCTGGGAAGTGCTGGCCGAGCCGATCCAGACCGTGATGCGTCGCTACAACGTGGCCGATGCCTACGATAAACTGAAGGAGCTCACGCGCGGCAAGGGCGGCATCAACCGCGACAGCCTGCACACCTTCATCGCCACGCTGGATATTCCAGAAGCGGAAAAACAGCGGCTACGCGAACTGAGGCCGGAAACCTACACGGGCAAGGCGGCTGATCTGGCGCGGAAAATTTAGCTTTCACCAACCGGCAATACAAAAGGCCCGCGATGCGGGCCTTTTGTATTGCCATATTGCCGCTTTTTTATCGCTTGAACGCGGCCACGCCGGAAATTACACCAGCATTGGCGCCGCCGATTTTTTCCAGCCCGTAGGTCATCATCGCGCCGGTAGCGCCCGCACCAACAAAGCCGCCGACTATCGTTCCTTCGTGCGACGTGCCGCAAGCGCCGGAGCAGGTCACCGCAAGATTTTGCGCGTTGGGTGCCCGGCTGTCGGCGTAAAAGGCCGTTCTTTGGATGATCGGGACATTTGAGGCGGTCGCGCTCATATTTGAACCGCCAACCGACGCATTCACGCCGACATCCACCGTCTGCGCGGTGAAATTTGCGCTCAAGGTAGCGGTATGGGAGCCAGACGCGTTCAAGTTGTCGGTCGGAAAGGTTCCCCCTGTATAGCTATAGGTAAACGTACCCGAAACCGGCAGCGTCACTGCGGCGGTTTCGGTGGGCCCGGCGATCCAGTGCAGGCTACCCGCCAGCGGTGTCGGCATAGTTGTGCCGGTAGCCCGGTTGGTGACATTGATGCTGCCGCCATCCCAGCGCCCCCAACTGATGCCGTCATCCGCGCCGGGGCGTTCGCATAGAAGCCGAGATTGGCCGCTTGGATGATCGCGGTCGGGTCGGTCAAGGATGTCATTACCCAGCGATAGGGGGTGGCGGTGTTGCTGGTCGCGCCAGCAAACGCTGCGACGCCATTTACTCGATCAAGGTAAGGTGGCCCGGCAAAAGTGGCACTCAAGTCGTAACTCAAGATCGCGCCGTTCAAGCCCGCGCCGATCAGTTGCCCGGAAACATTGCCGCTGCCCGGCGTAGCGCCGTCCACCACCACTGTCAGCAGGCCCGGCCCGGCGGCCTGGTTATAGCTCGAAGCCCGGAACGTCGCCCCGCCTATGCCATCTCCGCTATTGATCGGCGCCTCGTTGCCCGGCAGAGTTTGGGCGTTCCATGCGTGCAATGTTGACATCGAGTCGGGAACGGACAGATCAATGTTGATCCCCACCACCTGCTTGGTGAAGTCCACCGTCAATGCGGTCGTGCCCAGCACCGTGCCTGCCGCCCCGTTCATGTTGGTCACCATGCCGCCATCGAAGGTGTAGGCCTTGGTGCCGACCAGCGCGTTGGGCAGAAACAGCGGCCCGGCTTCCGGTCCGGTAATCCAGTGCGGGCTGGCCGCACCGATACCCGTCCCCCAGGAACTGGTATAGCTGCCCCCGCTCCACGTGCCAAAAACGATGCCGCTTTGTGCGGATGTAATGGTAGAAGTCGAGCTGGTGGCCACGCTCGTTGCCATATAGCCCGCGCCGGGGTTCGCCGAGTTGCCGCTACTGTACGAGGTCAGCGCGCCGCCAGGAGTCAGAACCTGTGAATAGGCTGTGCTGTTGAGGGTGTCAACCTGCTTGATGTCGCCGCCCTGGTCGGCCACAAAATAGCTGACCGGCGTTACAGGGGTGCCGTCGGTGATGGCCCCAGAACGCACCAGCGTTGCATGGCCGACGACATCCCCGCCGCCAACGCCGCTATTCCACAGGTTGTACGACAGGATCGCGCCGTAGTAATTCTGCGCGGTAAAAGCGCCATCCAGAGTGCCGAAGCAGGTGGTGCAAAGAGTGGGGGTGCCTTGCCCCATATCAATGCTCAAGTTATTACTTGCCCCGCCTGGATTGGAGCTGGTAGAGAATTGGTTGCCGGACAGGCTTACAGGAGCTATCGTGCTTACCGCCCAGAGCTGCCCACCCACTGCCAAGCCGAGGTTGGCGCTGACAGTATTGGTAACAAAGTTTGCGGTGATGGCGGCGGCGGTCAAGGTGCCGCTCTGCCCGGATTGCCTGTCGTAAGGTGCGGTGCTGCCGTTCAGCGTGTAATTGAACGTTCCGTACATCTGCCCGCCACTGGCCGTGATGTTTGGGTCAAGGTAACCCTGTGGCCCGTACATCCAGGTTTTTGGCGCATCCCAGTTCTGGCCGCCGATCAGCCGGGTATGGCTATTGCTCATGGCGGTTACGCTGGTCCAGCGGCCAAACATGATGGACGGGACCGAGGCACCCGCGCCGGTAACGGCCCCGGCCCCGCCGATCACGGTGTTGGTCTGGATTGAGCCGTCTCCGCCAGCCGAGCTGTCGGTAAATGCCGTCAAGTAGCTGGCTCCGGTATAAACCATAGCGCCCGGCGCCGCCATGTAGTTATTCCATCCACCCGTCATGAACGGCGCCGCAAGCTCGATCAGGGTGTAGTCCGGGGAATAAGCCGCAGATGTCACACTGGCTGCGGTGGGCGCGACCGCAGTGCTGAATGAGGCAAGGCCCATTATCAGGTCGGTGTGCGGGGCGGATCCGCCGGCAGTGGTAGCCGTTGCGCCTCCCGGCTGCAACGCGCGTACCGAATAGGCCAGGGCCGCATGAATGGCGTCGGCGCCGACGAACTGCCCGGAGATGTCGCCCTGGTAGCCGTAAATATCGCAGTCAAGGCCAGTGCAGGCAAATACCAGCGAACCCCTTCCGGCCGGAGAAGCGTCAAATGTGCTGCCGGTAATGGGAATGTTGCTCGCGCTGGCGCTAAATGCCATGGCTTTGGAGCTTGGCGCAACCGGGTCGGACGGGTTGTTGGCGAAGAAAAAATTGACGCCCGCATTTACCGTCTGCGCATCGAAGTTTGCGATCAGGGTCGCGCCGGTAAGCGAGCCCACATTACCGAATGAATCGGTCGGATGGGTTGCCGCGTCGAGAGTGTAAGACGCCGTGCCGCCCAACGTCTGCGCATAGCCCGACGGCGGGTTGAGATAGATCCCCCAGTGCAGGCTGGTTGTGCCGGCTGCGCCCGGTGTGCCAAGCGCGATGTAGGGCGAACCGTTCACATCAACATTGCCACCCAACCAGCGCCCCATGTAGCCGGTATTGTCAGCAAAATGAAAATGATCCCTGGCGGCTCCGCCGGTCAGCTTGACATTGGCGTTGTTAATCACGGGGCTGGGATTGAAGTAGTCGTAGCCGTTCCCGTCAATCGTGCTGTTGCGTATCTCGACCAGGTTCTTGTTGCCGTCCAGCACATAAGTGGTTTGGGGCTGGGCCGAATCCTGGGCGATGAATTCTTCCTTCGGCGCGGGTTTGATCGCCAGCCCCCAGTGGCTGAACCCGCCGTTAGCGGTGTTGCCGCCCGCCACGGCAACGACCGCAGGATTGTTGTAGGCGGCGATGGGGGCGTTGGTCGCCACGATGGCCGCCTGGGCCTGCACCGTATTGGCCGCTGTACCGGTTGCTGCCGCAACGGTCTGCATCAGCGCGGCATCCGCATTGGTTGCGGCGGTCTGGGCCGCAGTCGCCTGGGTGCTGGCCGTGCCGGCATCGGTTGCTGCGGTATTGGCCGCGTTGATAGCCGCTGCCACCGCGTTGACCGTTGCCGTTTGCGCTGCCTGCGCATTTGCCAATTGGGTGGCAACCGCAGCTTGCGCTGTCTGCGCATTGGCCTGCTCCGCCAGCGCAATAGAGAGCTGCTGCTGCGCGACGACCATTTGCGCCTGCGCCCCGGTAAAATCGCCCGCCGCCTGCAAGGAGGCGGCCTGCGCGGCGGCGGTTTGCGCCGCGTTTGCTGCGGTCTGCGCTGCGGTGGCGGCGGCAAGTGCTGCGGCCAACGGGGTGGAGGTTGCTCCCTGCGCAGTTATGATCGCGGCATTCTGGCTGCTGGCCGTGGTCAGGCTGGCGCTGGCCGTGGTCAGGCCGGTGTTGGCTGCTCCCAGAGCGGTGCTCGCTGCACCTTGAGCCGTGGACAGAGCGGCGTTGTAGTACAACACGCTTCCTGTAACCGCAGCAGAACCGGCAGCCGTTTGCACGAGGGTGTTGGCGCTTTGCAAAGCAGTATTTGCCGATTGCGTCGCGGTGTTGGCCGGCAGTGCCAGCGCGGTATCTGCAAACGCGCCGTTTGTCGTTACAGCATTTTGCGCCGCCGCCGCCAGCGACGCCGCAGTGGTTGCGGCAGCCTGAACGGAGGTTGCATTGGTTGTTGCTGTTGCCGCATTGGCGGGGGTCAGCGCCAATGCCGTGCCAACCGCCGTGCCCGCCGTGCCGATACCGGTTGTCGCCGCGCCTATCGCGGCGGTTGCCGGAGCGGTGTTCACTTGCGCGATGGCCGCCAAGGCCACGTTGTTTGCCGTGGCTGCGGTCAGAGCAGTTTGCGCCGCGTTTGCAGCGGCTTGTGCGGCAATGGCAGCAGCCTGTGCCTGCACATCGAAGACGCCATTCTGCAGGGATGTAGATTGGCCGGTGCTGGAAGTCAGCGTCTGTGCGGTGGCATTCAAGGTGATGCCGGATGTCGGGTCAACCAATGTCAGCGGTACCGTTTCTTGCACCGCCGGCGGGAGGGCGACCGTTGTCGCAGGCCCGGTCGCAGCAGGGGTGGTGGCGCCCACGTTGGTGGCACCCGCCGTGCTGGTGTTATCTACCACGGCCGTGGTGCGAACCTCGGCAGGTTCGCTCGAAGCGGCAGCAGTTTTTTTCGCCTCTTCGCCAGCGGCCACTTTTTGCTCGCCCGGGGCAGACGGTTTTTGTTCGCCACCCGCGCCTTCCTTGTCTTCCTTCTTCACCTCTTTGGCGGGGGCGGGCGCAACGGTGAAAATGTTGGTGTTGAGGGGTTGCAGCGTGGGAGGCTGGTTCAGCCCGCCCGCATGGCCCATCTGGTTGGGTTTTACGCTGATCGTGCCCGCCTCCGTGGCCAGCGAGGTCTCGCCGATATTGACCTTGCTGTACGCGCCCGCCAATATGCCTGGCAGGCTGACAGGCGCATAAAAGCTCTCGTGGTCGGTGCCGCGGATACCGATGGTGGCGATGGGGGTGGTGACCCGGTAGTTTTGCTTGTTGATGCGGCCGATCAATCCGGTCACCGCGCGGAAACCGCCCTTGAACAGCGAAAAAAAGCTGTTCTCCGTGCCATCTTCCCGGCCCTTGAATTTGAAGCTGTCGAACTTGAGTTTGGTGTCGGGCCGGACAGCGATGAAACCGCCATCCTGCATCTTGATCTGCGCCGAGGAGTCTTTCGCCGAATCTATGGTGTCGCCTTCGTTGACGGCATCGCCTTTCCGCAAGGCGCGCGCGTGCCCCGCAGCGTCTATCAGACGCACCTCGCCGTTTACGAACTGGGCTTGCCCCGCCACGTCGGCAAAAGCCGCGCCCGCGGATGCGAGCGACAAAGACAGCCCGAGCAGGCCGAAAATAATTTCCCGGTTTTTCATGATGCGCCTCACTGATAAGAGGTTAACTTGCGGGTGCGAAGAAACGTGAATTTTATTGCACTTACCTGAAATCCCTGCGTACCGCCACCGAAACGTCCACGCGGTCGTACTCGTAAATCACGATGTTCGAGGTGTTGCGCGACCAGGAGATTTGCGGGCGCACCGTCCACAGCTTGTCCCAATGCCAGTTTGCGCCGGCATTGAGGTCGTGCAGACGGTCAACGCGGGGCTTCATGAAGGCCGCATTGTACTTGTCGTATCCGCCGTGTTGCGCACCCAGGCTGGCAAACAGCTCAGTGTTGTCTCCAACCGAAACCTGACCGCCGACACGCAGCCCGGTAAGGCTTTTGCTGCCATCTGCGCGGCCTCCGGTTGCGGTATCGTTTTCGTGGCCGTAGAACAGGCTGCCGAACAGCGCCGATTTGCCGTCGGGCATGACGTGCAGCCAGCCAGCGCCCACTGTGGACTGATCGAAATCGTTGACCTTCATCGCATCCACGAAGCGGTTCTGGCTGAATTGCGCAAACACGCTCATCTGGTTGCTCGGGCTGAAGGTGTGCCGCCAATCGGCATTGACGCCCGCAGTATCGCGGTTGTGCGCACTCGCCAGCGTGTACTGGTTGGCCGACACGCCGATGCGGAACGTCTCCGCCCCTCTGGCAAAGGATAGACCGGCGCGCTCGTCCACGCTGATGGAGTCATATGCGGTCTGGCTCCGGTTGCCGCGCTGGCGAACATCCACTCCGGCAAAAATGGCAACACTATCATTCAGCAAATGGCTGAATTCCGCACCCGCAGCCAGGCCGGTATAGTTGTCCGACATTTTCACGTTAGAAGGGTTGAGCGTAAAAACCAGATTGCCGAATGCGGGCACCGCAATTTGCGATTGGGCGGTGGAATTATTTACGTTGCTGTCGCGCCCCGCCATCACTTCAATGTGGCCGGCAAGCTGCGTCCGCTTCGCATTTTCCCGCGCAGAAATGACGTCCAGATACTTCTGGATAGTCAGCCTGGCGGCCTCGGGAGGATTTTGCGTCATCACCGTTTCGAATTCGGTTTTGGCGCGCGGCAGGTCGCCCAACTGGTAGTAGGCGCGCGCCATATCCAGGCGCGCACCGGCAAAATTCCTGTCCACCGCCAGCACCCGCTCGAACGCGAGCGTCGCCTTGTCCGGCTTGCCGCTATCCAGCGCGGCGATGCCGAGCAGATAGTCGAAACGCACTTCGCCCGAACGGTCGAATTCGAGTGGCTCCAGCAAGCGGTAGGCATCGGCGGGCTTGCCGTTTTTAATCAGCTCGTCGGCCTCGCGCAGCGGTTTTTCGCGCGCCTCGATCTCGGCCTGTTTGACCGCAGCAGCTTCTGCGGCGGCACGCTGGCGCGCTTCCTGTTCGGCCTGGGCGCGCGCCTCGATCTCGGCCTGTTTGACCGCAGCAGCTTCTGCGGCGGCGCGCTGGCGCGCTTCCTGTTCGGCCTGGGCGCGCGCCTCCGCCTCGCGCTGCGCCTGGATAGCTCGCGCATCCGGTTTGGCGGTTTTTTTTGCTACCGGCTTGGATTTTTTTGCGGGGGCTTTGGCTTTACCGCTGGCGGTCGGGTGTGTGGCATCCTGCGCATATACGCCGCTTACCGCCAGCATCAAACCGGAAAATATCCAACACGCCACTCTAGAAAATTTCATGATGCCCACCCCGATATTGAGATTGTTATTTGATGTGCAATTATCCAACGGCTAGCCGGTAGTAGTCTATAAGTGGATTTGCTATGCCACACCGCTCCCGGAGTTTGTGCGGGAGGAAAAAGCGAGAGCGGGGTGATGATAGCACCCCGCTCCGGTGTTGATACTCGATTGTTTGGAACGTATAACCGACACCTATCGAAAGGGCAGGGCCGGATAGAACTTGAAGTTGTTCAGCGCATCATTCAAGTCAGCATGTGCTTGTGGAATACTGCCTTGTGCAGTTGCAATGTTCGTGGCGACATTCCCTTTGGGCGTACCCTGGAATACGACACCGATGTCGCTCGTGAATGAGGGCCCGGTATTTTTCGGGGGTATTCCCCAGCCAACACCCAGATAGGGCGCAACCTTATTAAATCTGCGCTTCCTTAACTGGTTGTCCCACCAATGACGAAATCCGGATTTCCAGAGGCGCCTTTACATGCAGCGTGACCGGGCCGGTCGCTAGGCGGCTTGCGCGGGAATGTTGTCGCGCTGGGCGACGATGCGGTTGCGCTCGTCCACATAGACGAGCTGCGGGTGGAATTTTTGCAGCTCCAGCTCGGAATACATCGCGTAGGTGGCGATGATGAGGATGTCACCCGGGTCGGCCTTGTGCGCCGCCGCACCGTTCACCGAGATGACGCCGCTGCCGCGCTGGGCGCGGATGGCATAAGTGGTAAAACGCTCGCCGTTGGTGACGTTGTAGATATCAATCTGCTGGTATTCCTTGATGTCGGCGGCGTCCAGCAGGTTCTCGTCTATCGCGCACGAGCCTTCGTAATGCAGCTCGGAGCGCGTCACGCGCACCCGGTGCAATTTGGATTTCAGCATGATTCTTTGCATAGCGTTACCCCCTACGGGAAACCAAGGCGCGCATTATATACAAACTTCGAGGTTGTCAATCAGCCTTGTCTGCCCCAGCCGTGCTGCCGCCAGGATCACCAGGTTGCTCTCACCGCATTCCGGTAGCGCCAAATCCGCCTGTTTGCGCACCGCCACGTAATCCACCTGCCAGCCGCGCGCGGCCAGCGCCTGCGCGGCTTGGCGCTCCAGAGCGGGGTAATCCGTGGCACCTTCCTGCAAGGCCTGCCGCATTCCGGCCAGCGTTTGATACAGGAAAGCTGCTTCGGTTCGATGCGCGATGCTCAAATACTGGTTGCGCGAGCTGAGCGCCAGCCCGTCCGCTGCGCGCGAGGTCTCCGCACCGACAATCTCGACAGGCAGGTTGAACTGCGCAACCATCTGGCGAATGATGGCAAGCTGCTGGTAATCCTTTTTGCCGAAAATGGCGACCTGCGGCTGCACCAGATTGAATAATTTCAGCACTACCGTCGCCATGCCGCGAAAGTGTCCGGGGCGAAACGCGCCGCATAACTCATCCGCAATCGGGGGCGGCTCCACGAACAGCGTCTGTTTTTCCGGGTACATCTCCCTCGCTGAAGGTGCGAACACGACGTTCGCCAGGCCTTCCAGCCTGGCGCAATCCGCATCCAGCGTGCGCGGGTATGTATCGAAGTCTTCATTCGCACCGAACTGCAAGGGATTGACGAAAATGCTGGCCACCACGCACCCGCCGCGCTGGCGCGCGAGGCGCACCAGATCGAGATGGCCCTCGTGCAGGTTGCCCATGGTCGGCACGAACGCGATGGCGCCTTCGTCACGCAGACGCGCGCGCAAGCTCGTTGCGGTCGTGATAATTTCCATTTCTGCTTTTGTGGGAATAACAATCCGGCCAAAGATTAACACGGATGTTCGCTCGCGACACTGGCCGCCGGATATGATTAAATCCGCGAACCAAACCCGCAATCTGCGGGGCAAATGATCTGACATGAACGCATTTGAAATTGATAAACGCGCCGTGCGCCGCGCGTTCAGCCGCGCGGCGGAGCAATACGATGCCGCCGCCGTGTTGCAGCGCGAAGTGTGCGGGCGCATGCTGGAGCGGCTCGATTACATCAAGCTGCAACCCGCGCGCGTGCTGGATGCGGGCTGCGGCACCGGCTGGGGCGCGCGCCAGCTCGGCAACCGCTACAAACGGGCCGAGATCATCGCGCTCGACATCGCCATTGGCATGCTGCGGGCGGCACGCGGCACCTCCGGCTGGTGGCGCACGCTTTTTTCCGGGGGAGGGCAGCCCTGCCTCTGCGCGGATATCGAAGCGCTGCCGCTGGCGGCGCAGAGCGTGGAGCTGGCCTGGTCCAACCTGACCGTGCAGTGGTGCAACGATTTGCCCGCCACTTTCCGCGAACTGCATCGCGTGCTCAAGACGGAAGGGTTGCTGATGTTTTCCACCTTCGGGCCGGACACCCTGAAGGAACTGCGCACCGCCTTTGGCGGAGTGGACGGATACAGCCACACCAACCGTTTTACCGACATGCACGACATCGGCGACATGCTGGTGGCTGCCGGGTTTGCCGAGCCGGTGATGGATATGGAAATCATTACGCTGACCTACGGCGACGTGAAAGCGGTGATGCGGGATTTGCGCGCCATCGGCGCGCACAACGCCACCGCCGGTCGCCCGTCGGGGATGATGGGGAAACAGGCGTGGAGCAGGGTGCTTGAAAATTACGAGAGACTGCGTCGCGACGGCAAGCTCCCGGCAACTTTTGAAATCATCTACGGCCACGCGTGGAAAGCGCAGCCGAAAAATACGCCGGACGGTAGGGCGATCATTCAAACCCCGTTCAAGCTATGAGCTACTTTATAACTGGCACCGATACCGGCGTCGGCAAAACGCTGGTCTGCTGTGCGCTGCTGCATATATTTGCGGCGCAAGGCAAGCGCGTGGCCGGTTTCAAACCGGTCGCTGCGGGCTGCGACGAGGATGAGCACAACGACGATGCCATGGCTCTGCGCGCGGCAAGCTCGATGCAGCTTGCTTACGGGCAGGTGAACCCGTATTGCTTCCGCCATGCCATCGCACCCCACCTCGCCGCGCGGCATTCCGGTGTACGCATCGAGCTGTCGCGCATCCTCGCCTCTTACCGCGAGTTGGCCGGGCAGGCGGATGAGGTGATTGTGGAAGGGGCGGGAGGCTTTCTGGTTCCGCTCAACGACAAGCAAACCGGCGCCGATCTGGCGCAACAGCTCGGCCTGCCGGTGATACTGGTGGTGGGCATGCGGCTGGGCTGCCTCAACCACGCTTTGCTGACCGCCGCCGCCATTGCGGCGAGCGGGCTGAAGCTGGCGGGTTGGGTGGCCAACGCGCCGGACGCGGAGATGTCCGCCTTGCAGGAAAACATTGCGGCGTTGCGCGAGCGTTTGCCAGCGCCGCTGCTGGGCGTGATTGGATATCAGGTGCGAGCGGATGCCGCTGCGGCAGCCGCGCAATTAAGCATCGCGTCGCTGGAAGTTGGCGGCTGCGCACCCGCGTTCTAGCGAAGCCCGGCAGGCTGCTAGGCCGGACGAGCCGGAACCAAAAACTTAGGGTGGATAAAGCCCACGCAAGGGGGACGCCGTGGCTATAAAGGGGCTGAAGCCCCAACAGCCACGCAGCGCGTAGCGCGTATCCACCGATCCGCCGAGACGATCCATTGGTGGAAACGCTACGCTTTTTCCACCCTACAGCAACCTGATCGTGTACCCCATGAACGCGGGGGTGTGCAGCCTATTGTTTGATGTTAGATTGCCGTCGGCTGAATCCCGGGTTGCCCATTAGACCTTCCGCCTGTAAGGGGAGGGGATGTCCGGTCAAGTGGATTTTTTGTGTTAATCCCAGATAATTTATTAGCCGAAATCGGGCAAGAAAGGCCGCTCGTGGTGAGCCTGTCGGACCATGTGCGGCCCTTCGAATCTCAGGGCGAACGGATTTTGGGCTAATGGATTATCTGGGTTTATCCTGAAAAACTTACTTGGCCACAGAGCACACAGAGGGAAAGCAATAAGTTACTGGCAAACCGCATTTCACCCAAAGGGTGAAGGCGC
>VIKH01000041.1 GCA_008080515.1 Gallionellaceae bacterium
ATTACCCGTTTGACGTGTATGTGGTGCAGGATGCCGACAAGCCGCTGGTGCAGGCACACGCCAAATACTTGAGCGAGCACGGCAACCGCAAGGTGCGTCTGGAAGGCAACTGCGATGAGCGCGGCAGCAATGAGTACAACCTCGGGCTGGGCCAGCGTCGCGCCGATGGCGTGAAGAAGATGCTGCAAGTCGGCGGTGCCAAGGATGGCCAGCTCGAAACGGCCAGCTACGGCGAAGAGAAACCCAGGCAAGCCTGCCACGAAGAGAAGTGCTGGAAGGAAAACCGCCGCACCGACCTGAACTACAGGTAAGACCCGGGCGTGAGGTTGCGGTTTTTGCTGTTGGCCGGGTTGTGCGCCGTTGTCGGACAGGCCCGCGCGGGCCTGTTCAACGACGACGAGGCGCGCATGCAGGTCCGCCAGGTTGACGAGCGCGTTTCCAAACTGGAAGAGTCCGGCAAGCAGCAGGCCGAAGCGATCGGGCAGCAACTGGCCGAAACCAGCAAGCAGCAAACCCGCTCCCTGCTCGACCTGCAAGCGCAGATCGAGGCGCAAAACGGCGAACTGCGCAACTTGCGCGGCCAGAACGAAGAACTGAAACACCTGTTGCAGGATGCGGAAAAGCGCCAGAAGGATTTCTACATTGATCTGGACACCCGCATCCGCCATTTCGAATCTATCGAGGCGGCCAACGCTGCCGAGCCTGCTCCACCGACAACGTCCGATAAAACCGTAGATGCCGCTTTGGCGGCAGATGACATCGCCGTGGAGAACCGCGCTTACGAGGCGGCGTACGCTCTTTTCAAGGCGGGCAACCACCAGAAGGCCGCCGGTGCGCTACAGGAGTTTCTGAAGAAGTTTCCGGATTCGGTCCATGCGCCCAAAGCCAGCTACGAACTGGGGAACGCCCATTTTGCACTGAAGGATTTCAAAAGCGCCCTCGCGAGTTATCAGACGGTGGCGGGCGGCAAATATTCGTTTAGCCCGAAAGCGCAGGATGCCATGCTGGGGGTGGCGGATTGCCAGCAGGAGCTGAACGACACGGCGGCGGCCAGAAAAACCCTCAAGCAAATCGTCGCCAAATATCCCGGCAGCGGAATTGCCGACAAGGCCAGGGAACGTTTGGCTGCAATCAAGTAAGTGTATTGCGCTGCTTGATTTGACGAGCAGCCATTTCAATTTCAAGTCGAAGGCGAAATAAGGCGGCAACGCGTGAGCGACGAAGACAGTGCAAATAGCACGGCCAGGAGCGAACGAGGCAGCCAACGAAGTGCCGCCGATGAACGGGAATTGAAATTGCGCGTTACCGAAATCTTCTACTCCATGCAGGGTGAAACCAGCCGCGTCGGCCTGCCGACCGTGTTCGTGCGGCTGACCGGCTGCCCGCTACGCTGCACTTATTGCGACACGAGCTACGCCTTCAGCGGCGGGCAGAGTATGACGCCCGCGGAGATACTCGCCGAAGTGGCGAGCCACCGCGCGCGCTATGTGACGGTCACCGGCGGCGAGCCGCTGGCGCAGAAAAACTGCTTGGAGCTGCTGTGCGCCCTGTGTGATGCGGGTTACGACGTTTCTCTGGAAACGGGCGGCGCGCTGGATATTTCCGGCGTGGATAGCCGCGTAATGAGAGTGCTGGACATCAAAACCCCCGGCTCGGGTGAGGCCGAAAAAAATCTGTGGAGTAACCTGGCCGCGCTGCGCACACGCGATGAAATCAAATTCGTGTTGTGCGATGAAAGCGATTACCGCTGGGCGGTGCAGGTGTTGCGCGAGCGCGAGCTTGCGGCCAGGTGCGCCGTGCTGTTTTCTCCGGCTCTCGGGCGGCTATCGGCCACGGTGCTGGCCGAATGGATACTGCGCGATCATCTGCCGGTGCGTTTACAGGTCCAGTTGCACAAGCTGCTGTGGGACGAAGCAGCGGGCCGTTAGCCGGGGGTTTCATCGGGCTCGCGCAGGAAATTTATCCGTCCATAATTTGCAGCTTGCCATAGTCTTGGATCGGGTATTTTGGGGCTTGCCAACCATGTTGCTCGCGGCGGGTTGACCGCAGTCAACCTGGTGGCGAACTTGCCTGAAAAACCGTTGCGCCATAAAAAAATTATGTTAGGATGCGCGCGTAGTTTCACCTGATGATCATTTACCGGGAGAAGAAAATGGCATTCATCGCAACCATTTCCGCAGTTGGCACCTTCATTGCAGCAGTTGTGTTTTCCCTGTGGCTGTTGAAGGAGTTGTTCGCTGGCAAATAAGCCTGCGGCTGCAAAAAACGACCCCAATCCGATCGGGTTGGGGTTTTTTATTGCCGCGCTCCGGGCGCCGCCAGCGGGCATCGCGCCTCCGGAACAAACTGTCGGAGAATTCGATTGAGCTATCAAGTCAGCGCATCGGAAATCAAGCGCGCCCAGCACCTGCACTCGGTGTTGCTGTTCGATTTTATCGTGGTTCATGTCTTTGTTTTTATCCTGGCTTTAAGCCTCATCAAGAGCAGTTACATTCCGTTGAGCCTGATGCCGTTACTTTCCGTGGGGGCGCTCGGTTATGTCATGTTCAAGGCAAGGCGTGCGCTCACGCAGGAGCCGGTCTGGTTTGTACGCTGCCACATGATTCTGGCGGGCAGGCGGGCGCGCATGTTCTTCGCATTGTTTGTGGTCACCGGCGCGTTTACCGCCGCGATGTATTTTGGGGGAGGGCAGATCGGGCTTTCGCCGATCGCCTCCTTATCGCTCGCTTTCGGCTTGGGGCAGTTGCCGTTTATGGCGTCGCTGCTGGTGCTGATCGTTCTGGAATTCGACGCCGAGCACCAATGCAAGAAAGGCAAAATCCCGGCTGCCGCGCTGGCTTTGCATCCGGCTCCAACGATCGTGGCGCGGGCCAGCCAGAACGATGGATCGCCTGCGCCATGACCGCTCCCTCACCCCCGTTCTTCCTCTTCCGGAGGGCGAGGGGTGCAGTTCGTCGCCGTGCGGGATTCACGTTACCGGAAGGCTGAACGGGCGTGGATAAGAAAATCGTTTCGGGTGTCATTGCGCTCGCCGTGGCGTCCTTGCTGTTCATTCTGATGTTGCCCGACGAGTCGGCCAACGGCCTGGATACCTTGCCGTGGAACATTTCGCATCCGACCCCGGATACGACCCGCGTTTTTGGTGTAACGCTGGGAAAGAGCACCCTCGGCGAATCGGAAAACGCTTTCAGGTTGCAGGCCGAAATCAGCTTGTTCAAACCGGTTGGCGCCAACATGGCGGTCGAAGCGTTCATCGAGGAGGTGAACCTTAACGGCCTCAAGGCGAAAATCGTGATGACCGTCGCTATACCGCAAGAAGAATTGCAGGGCATGTTTGGCAGGGGGCTGCGTATGAACAGCACGCCCAGCGGCAAACGCATCACGCTAACCCCGGATGACTTGGACCGGGTGCGCAAGGCGCCCGTAGCCAGCTTGGCCTACCTGCCTGCGGTACGGCTGGAAGAAGGCGTGCTGATCAAGCGCTTCGGTGCGCCAGCCCAGCGGGTGCGGGAAGCAGCGACCGGGGTGGAACATTGGCTCTACCCGCAGCACGGGCTCGATGTGGCGCTGGGCGACAAGGAAAGGCCGGTGCTGCAATATGTTGCGATCAAGGATTTCGAGCTGTTGCGCGCCCCGTTACTGGCTAACGGGGCAACTCTGAAATAGCGTTACTCTAGTTCTGGTACGAAACAAGCTGCGTTTTGGGACGCCGCCTGCGCCAAACGTTGAAACCGTGAACTGTCTGGGGCACCGAGATCGCCGAGCGACAAACTCGGAAATTGCGATATGATGCTGCGGAGGATTTGCTCCACAGTTAGCGGGCAGCAGAGCGCCCTGCGCCAATCAGGCTCGCCCGCAGTTATCTCGCCACAAGCTGATTTTCACCATGCTCAATGCGTTCACGCTGAACAATGGCCGCCTCAACCAGATTGCTCTGGGCGAGGAAGGTGGCGCGCGTTCAGATTGCCCCATCTGGATTGATGCGGTCTCACCCAGCGACGAGGAGCGCGCCTGGATAGAGCGGAGCTACCATTTTTCGCTGCCCAAGCCGGAGCATCTGCGCGATATCGAGGCCAGTGCGCGTTTCTATGAAGAGGGTGACGAGCTGCACCTGCGCTCGGATTTTTTGCTCGGCAAGGAAAGCCATTCGCGGAGCGTGGCCGTGGCTTTCGTGCTGTCCGGCGAAACCCTGTTCAGCGTACACGAGGAGGATTTGCCGGTATTCCACCGCTTGCGCGTGCATACCCACGCCCAGAGCGGCGATGTGGGAGACTGCAAAGATGTGCTGATAGACTTGTATTCGATGGATGTGGAGTTTTCCGCCGATGCGCTGGAAGAGGTGTATGCCGACCTCGGGCAAGTTAGCCTGGCTGTACTCAACACCCGGCTCGGCGACAAGGGTGCCGCCGCCGCGCTATCCAGCATCGCGCAGGCCGAGCACCTGAACGGGCGCATCCGCCGCAACGTGATGGACACGCGCCGCGCTATCTCGTTTTTGATGCGCAGCAAACTGCTCAACCCCGGGCAGCTGGAGGAAACGCGCCAGATCATGCAGGACATCGATTCGCTGGATGGGCATACCGCCTTCCTGTTCGACAAGATCAACTTTCTGATGAGCGCCATCGTCGGTTTCATCAACATCAACCAGAACAAAATCGTGCGCCTGTTCTCGGTCGCGTCGGTGGCGCTGTTGCCACCCATGCTGATCGCGTCCATTTACGGCATGAACTTTCGCCACATGCCGGAACTGGGTTGGGAAACGGGCTACCCGCTGGCGCTGATGCTCATGGCGCTATCGGTGCTGGTGCCGTTCTGGTTTTTCCACCGCCGTGGATGGCTGAAGTGAATGCCTGCATCTGTTCCTGCATTTATCCATGAAAAAATACGAGAAACCCACGCCAGCCTTTCTGGCACCCGGTAAGCCCGGATTCGGAATATGATGTTGCCCTCGCGGCACACGCGACCTTTGATCACTTTCTACTGCAAGGAAAACCCCATGAAAAAATCATTATTGATGCTCGCGTTTCTGCTTTTGCCCGTCGCCGATTGTGCGGCGGCAACTCACATGGGCAAGGCGCACAACATGGCGGACCGGAGAATCTCTCTCGGCTTGTCAGACGAAATGAGGCACCACCAGCTCAGCAATATGAGGGAGCATCTGGCTGCGGTGCAGAAAATCACCGGCCTGCTGGCCGAGAAAAAATTCGATCAGGCCGCAAAAATCGCCCGCTTTCAGCTCGGCCTGACCGAAGAGATGCAGCAGATGTGCGGCAAGTTTGAAAACGAGGAATTCAAATCTTTGGGGCTGGCTTTCCACACCAGCGGCGACGAGCTGGCCGATGCGCTGAAGGCCAGAAATATGAGAAAGTCGCTGAAGGCGCTGAATAAGACTTTGAGCTATTGCGTGCAGTGCCACGAGAAGTTCCAGCAGTAACCCCTATACCGCCCGAGACATCCCGAAACGCAGGTATCCCGGATGAATTTGCGGGCACGATTCCGTGCCCCATGCTCGTGCTGGTCACCTGCCAGAGCGGGCTCACGCATCGTTTTACGTATGTTTTTCGGTATGCTGCGGCGGGAAAGTGACGGTTACATTCAGCCCTCCCAATTCTGCCGCACGGCTGAACACCACTTCCGCGCGGTGGATTTCCGCGATGCGCCGCACGATGGATAGCCCCAGCCCGACCCCGCTCTCCCCCATCTGGTTCAGCCGGTTGAAGCGCTGCCCGAGCAGTGCGAGGTTGTCGTCGCTGACACCGGTGCCGCTGTCGGCGATTTTGATCTCGGCGCGCCCCCCGCTTGCAGGGCGCAGCACCACCCTTACCCGCCCCCCCTGCGGTGTATAGCGGACGGCGTTATCCAGCAGATTTCTGAACAGGATGCGCAGCATGTCGGCTGATCCGGAAATGGCCGGCTGCACGTCTGCATCCAGTTCGATCTCGATGTTTTTTGCCAGCGCGGCAGCGCCTATCTCGGCGCAACACTCCTGCACCAGCCCGGCCAGATCCAAAAGTTCGGCATCGGGCGATGATACGGCTTCGTCGAGCCGCGACAGGGTGAGCAACTGCCCGACCAGATGCGACATGCGATCGGCGCCCTGCACCGCTTTCGCCAGGCCTTCCATCCACTCGTCCTTGTTGTTTGACAAGCGCGCCGCCTGGATCTGCGCCTGGAGCGCGGCAAGCGGGGTGCGCAGCTCGTGCGAAGCGTCGGCGGTGAAGCGCCGCTCGTTTTCGATGGTGCGGGCGATACGCTCCAGCAAGCTGTTAAGCGCACCGACCACCGGTACAATTTCCTTCGGTGCATCGTGAGACGCAATCGGGGTTAGCTGCTCCGGCGAAAGCTGGCGCAGCGATTCGGTCAGCCTGCGCAGCGGTCGCAACCCGAAATAAATCGCCAGCATGGCAAAAGCTGCCAGCAAGGGAAGACCTAACAGGAACGGCACGATGTTGTGCCACGCCACTTCCTTGGCCAAATCGCCGCGCGCCTTGTCGCTCTGCCCGACCAGCACATCAATGCCATGTTTCGTGTCGCGCAAGCGGAAATACCGCCAACTGGTACCCTGCCATTTGCCGCTGCTGAAACCCTCGACCGGCATTTTGGCGGGCAGCATATCGGTCGCATTGTTGGAGCGCAGCAGGATATGCGGGACATGTTCCGCGCCCTGCTCGTGGTGCGAGGGTTCGGTGACCCACACCTGAAAGGCCAGCGACTGCTGGTATTTGTGGATGGGAGGCGGCACCGGTTCGGCCTGCTCGTCATCGAAGGCGGTTGCCAGCACCGCCAGGCTTTGCGCGAACTGGGCCAGTTGCGCGTCAAAAATTTCATCCGCCTCGTGCAGGGCGCTCTTGTAACTTTCGTAACCCGCCGACAGGCCGAACAGCAGCACCGCCGACAGCATCAGCAGCGTCAGCCTGGCCTGCAAGGAAATCCTGCGCGCACTCATTCCGCCCGCGCCACGGTGTAGCCGATCCCGCGCAGGGTCTGGATAAAATTGCTGCCCAGCTTCTTGCGCAGATGGTGGATAAATACCTCGATGGTGTTGCTGTCGGTGCTGTCCCCCCAGCCGTAAACGCTTTGCTCCAACTGGGCGCGGGTCAGCACGCGGCCCGCGTTCTGCACCAGCATTTCCAGCACGGCGAACTCCTTGGCGGAAAGCTCTACCAGTTTGCCGTCGCTCCACACCAGGCGCTCGTCCGGGTCAATCTCCACCTGCCCGATGCGGATGCGGGGCGAAGCGCGCCCGGCGGAACGGCGGATCAGCGCGTGCAAGCGGGCGCCGAGCTCTTCCATGTCCAGCGGCTTGACGATGTAGTCGTCCGCGCCCGCACCGAAGCCCTTGAGCTTGTCCGGCTTGCTGTCGCGCGCGGTCAGGATCAGCACCGGGGTGCGCAGGCCCTTGTTCCGCACCGATTGCAGCAGCGCCAGCCCATCCTTGCGCGGCAGGCCGAGATCCAGTACGACGGCGGCGTATTCCTCGCTGGTCAGGGCGTTTTCTCCCTGTACGCCATCGCGCATCCAGTCAACCGTGAAGCCCAGATGACCCAGGCTTTTCTTGATGCCGTCCCCGAGCAGGGGATCGTCTTCCACCAGAAGTATCCTCACTGTGCCTCCAAATGGTTTCCGGTTAAACCGCAGATCGGGCTCGACGGCGTTCGCATCCTTCACGCAATAACCCGCATAACAAATTGCCGGAGCGCAGCGTGATTCGACGACATGCCTTGTGGCCGCGCCCCAACTTTAAGTTACGGTTAATAGGCATCCGTCAAAGTTCGCGCCGAAGCATCCAAGCATCAAGGCGTCAGGCGCCGCCCATCAGCTATCAGTTGCCGCAATCACCACAAGCGCCACTTTACTGTTACTGGCAAGCGCAAGTCCAGTGCTTGAAAAACCGGAACAGGAAAAACGCCGGTTAAGCGCCCGTTAAGGATAGCCAGTTAAATTGGCACCGTGGTAGCAGGACAGCATCAAATCTTATCGAACATCACCGAAAGGAGAACGGAATCATGATAGCCAGAAATAAGAGTATTTTCCTCACCCTGCTGCTTTTGGCTGGCACCGGATCAGCGTTCGCGGAAACGCCCGCCAGCCTGACCTCGGGCTATGCCGCCGAGGCCGCCAAGGCCGCTCCTGGGTTCGCGCCGTCGGCGCAGCGCGGCCAGAGCTTTATTAGCAAACAGTGGGGCGTGTCCCAGAAAATGGGAAGCTGCACCACTTGCCACGGCACCGACCTGAAGGCCGACGGCAAGCACGTTATCACCGACAAGCGCATCGCCCCGCTCGCCCCGGCAGCAAACCCGGAGCGTTTCACCAGCCTAGCGAAAGTCGAGAAGTGGTTCAAGCGCAACTGCACCGAAGTGGTGGGGCGCGAATGCACGGCCGCCGAGAAGGCGGACTTTATCCAGTTTGTCACCCAAGGAGGTTAATCATGAAACTGAAATCACTTGCCGCACTGGCTCTGGTTTTTGGCAGCACCCTGGCCCACGCCGACCGGCTGAACGCTCCCGACAACCCGAAATGGAAAGCGGAGTGCGGAAGCTGCCATATCGCTTTTCCGCCGCAGTTGCTGACAAAAGGCGACTGGGGGCAGATGATGGGCGGGCTGGAAAAACATTTCGGCACCAATGCGGCGCTGGACGCCAAAGACACCCAGGAAATTCTGAATTATCTGCAACGCTATGCCGGTTCTGGCAGCAAGTACAGCGCGCCAAGTATGAGGATCAGCGACACGCCCTGGTTCAACCGCGAACACCGCGAAGTAGCCGCCAAGGCTTGGACTGACCCAGCAGTAAAAAGCCGTTCCAACTGCACGGCCTGCCACGTCAATGCCGAGAAAAACGACTGGTCCGAGCGCGGCATCCGCATGCCGGTCGGGCTGCGTAGCGAGCGGGGCGACGACTAATCCCGCAACCTCGAAAAAGGAAAGGAGCGTAGTGCCATGAAAAAAATACTGGTTTGGGATATACCCACACGCGTCGGCCACTGGCTGCTGGTCGCCGCTTTCGCGCTGTCTTTCCTTACCGGGGACAGTGAGGAAGCGCGCCTTTACCATGTGGCGGCGGGCTACGCGGTGGGTGGGGTGCTGCTGTTCCGCTTGATCTGGGGAGCAGCAGGGACGCGCTATGCCCGCTTCAAATCTTTCCTGTTTACGCCGGGTCAGGTGTTCGGTTACCTCGGCTCATTGCTGCGAGGCAAGCCGGAGCACTGGATCGGGCACAACCCGGCTGGCAGCTACGCGATTTACCTGCTGGTGCTGCTCGGCCTCGGTACGGTCGCGAGCGGCGTCGCCACCTACCTGGAATTTGGCGGCGAATGGGTGGAAGAGGCGCACGATGCGATGTCTTATGCAATGCTGGGTATGGTCGCCATCCACGTGGCGGGGGTGGTAGTCAGCAGCCGCCTGCACCGCGAAAACCTGGCGCGCAGCATGGTCACCGGTTACAAGCACGGAGAGCGCGCGGAGGAGATCGAAACCGCCAAGACCGCCTATGCCGTGCTGCCCATCGCGCTCGCCTCGCTGGCCAGCCTGTTGGTGTTCGTGACTTGAAGCTCCCGGTTTAACGCCTCATTCAACAGCCGTTCACCTCGAGCGTATCGAAGGGTGAACGGCCTTTCCGGTAGCCGCTCATGGTTTCCCCCGTTTTCCCATCTTCCAATGCGCGTCCCGCCGCCGATCAAACATCGAATTGCAAGCGCGCCAGCCGTGCGTACAGCCCGCCCTGTTTGCGCAGGTCTGCCGGTGTGCCGGTTTCGACGATGCGCCCGTGTTCCAGCACCACGATGCGGTGTGCCTTCTGCACGGTGGCCAGGCGGTGCGCGATGACCAGCGTGGTGCGCCCTTGCATCGCGGCATTCAGCCCTTCCTGCACCAGGATTTCGGATTCCGCGTCCAGCGCGCTGGTGGCTTCGTCCAGCAGCAACAGCGGCGCATCCTTCAAGATGGCGCGCGCGATGGCGATGCGCTGGCGCTGCCCGCCGGATAGGCGCGTGCCGCGCTCGCCCAGAAAGGTTTGGTAGCCTTCTGGCAAGCGGCTGATGAATTTTTCCACCTGCGCCGCCCGGGCGGCGGCGATGACTTCCTCGTCGCGCGCGGCGGGGCGACCGTAACGGATGTTTTCCAGCGCATTGGCCGAGAAGATCACCGGATCCTGCGGCACGATGGCGATTCTGCCGCGCAGCTCGTGCAGACCCAGTTGGCGGATGTCCTGCCCGTTGAGGCGAATGCAGCCCTCCGTCACATCGTAAAAGCGCAGCAGAAGCTGGAACAGGGTGGTCTTGCCCGCGCCGGAAGGCCCGACCAGCGCCACCGTTTCGCCGGGAGCGATGTCGAGCGTGATACCGTCCAGCGCGGCGGTTTGCGTGCGCGCCGGGTAACGAAAGATGACCTGCTCGAAGCCGAGCGCCGCCTGCCGGGGTTGCGGCAAATTCCAGCAGCCGCTCGGTCGCCCCCGCCGCGCGCATCACGTCGCCCCACACTTCCGCCATGGTGCCCACCGCGCCCGCCACCAGCACCGCGTACAGCACAAACGAGGCCAGTTGCCCGCCGGTCATGTTGCCGGTATGCACCTGGTTCGCGCCGATCCATAGCACGAAAATGATCGCGCCCATCACCGCCGTGATGATCAGCGCCGTCATCGCGGCACGCACGCGGGTGCGCCGGATCGCGGTGGCGAAGCTCGCTTCCGCGCGGTCGGCGAAGCGCCCGGTTTCGCGCTGCTCCTGGGTGTAGGCTTGCACCGTCGGGATCGCGTTGAGGATCTCGCCGGCCAGCGCCGAAGCGTCGGCAATCCTGTCCTGCGATTCGCGCGAAAGTTTTTTCACTTTGCGGCCGATGGCGAAGATCGGCAGCATCAGCAAAGCCATCAACCCGAGGTTCATGGAAAACAGATAAAAACTGGTCACCGCCAGCATGACCATGCCGCCTACAAACTGGAACAGGCTGCGCAGGCCCATCGAAATCGAGCTGCCAATCACGGTCTGGATCAGCGTGGTGTCGCCTGTCAGCCGGGAGAGCACTTCGCCGGTTTGCAAGGTCTCAAAAAACTGCGGCGACTGCGCCAGCACCCGCGCATACACCGCGCTGCGCAATGCCGTGACCCGCTCGCCCACCCAGGTCACGGTGTAATAGCGCGCCGCCACCGACAGTGCCCACAGGCTCGCCAACCCGAACAAGGCGGCGAAGTGACCGTCCAGGCTCAAGGTGCCCATCAGCCCGCCATCCGTGGTTGCCCGCTGACCGAAACCGAAATCAATCAGGTCGCGGAACGCCAGCGGCACCAGCAGAATGGTGGCTGAACTGAAGCACAGCAGCGCAAAAGCCAGCACGACGCGCCCGCGATAGGGGCGCAGGAAAGGCCACAGATCCCGAAGAAAAGACAAGCGCTGGGCGGCGGGTTGAGTCGGATTCGAGGGTGGCATTCCTTGTAGCGCTTGATGGAAGGTGCGCTATTTTCCCTTTTTCAGAGAATCGAGGCGGAAAAATTTATCGGAAACATATCGCGCTCCAATGACGTAAGCCGAATTTCAAAGAGTCCAACGTTTCGTAAGATGCGGGAAGAAACGGGGGGTGGAAATGGAGCTGTCCAGGCTGAAGCGGGAGTTGGCGGAAACCAGGAAGGAGCGCGATTTCCTAAAAAAATGCACGGCGTATTTCGCGAAGGGGTCGCGGTGAAATATGCCGCGTGCTCGGTGTATCGGAATGCGGCTTCCGTGCGTGGCGTAACCGGGTCCCGCCCTCTCGCAGCCAGGAGAATGCCCGGCTGGAGGTGGAGATTAGGGCGGCGCATCGGCGGACGCGGGAGAGCCGCAGCGCCGAACGGCCGCAAAGCGACTTGGCGGATCACGGGGTGCAGGCATCGCCATACCGCGTACGGAAGTTGCGCAAGAAGCTGGGGCTGCGCTGCAAGCGGAAGCGAAAATTCAAGGTAACCACCGATCCCGGGCATAAGCTGCCTGTCGCCCCGAATTTGCTGAACCGGGAATTTGCGGTGACTGCGCCAAACAAGGCATGGGTATCGGACATTACCTATATTCCGGCAGATGAAGGCTGGCTGTATCTGGCGGGCGTGAAGGATTCGTTTAACGGTGAGCCGGTTGGCCACGCGACGAGTGAGCGCATGAACCTGCCGCCAGTGATGCGGGCGCCGTTCCGGGCGGCATCGACCAAGCGCCCGCCCCCGGGGCTGATTCTTCACTCTGACCGGGGCAGCCAGTATTGCGCCCGTGATTACCAGAAGCCGCTGTGCCAGTTCGGTATGAAAGCCTCCATGGGCCGCAAGGGGGATTGCCGGGAGTGCGAAGCCTGCCCTTTAGGGTGCAACGCGCCGATGGAAAGTTTCCGGGGAACGCCCAAGAACGAGCTGGTGCACCATCGCAAGTTCGGGACCCGGCACCAGGCAAAACGGGAGATCAGCGGATACATCGGGGTCTTCTA
The DNA here is from genome assembly GCA_008080515.1 of Gallionellaceae bacterium. GTDB lineage: Bacteria > Pseudomonadota > Gammaproteobacteria > Burkholderiales > Gallionellaceae > VIKH01. Next base: position 12,434 of record VIKH01000041.1, read on the forward strand.
CAACCGGCAGCGGAAGCAGAAAAGACTGGGGTATCTGTCACCAGCAAAATTTACGCAGCGATACTATGCAACTCTGCTCGCTGCATAACCCGTTGGGTAGCATGGCCGCCTTTTGTGACTTCAAGTGCCTGCTAAACAGATAATGCGCCGCAAACTGGTCGCTGGAAACTGGAAAATGTTCGGGTCGTTGACCCAGAATGAATCCTTGCTGAATGCGGTGGCGGCGGGCACGGCAAACTTGCTTGGGATGGATTGCGCGGTATGCGTGCCGTTTCCCTATCTCGCGCAGGCGCAGCAGTTGCTGCGCGGCAGCAGGGTGGCGTGGGGCGCACAGGATGCGCACCAACTGGACAAGGGCGCCTATACCGGCGAAGTGGCGGCGCCCATGTTGCGCGATTTTGGTTGCCGCTACGTCATCGTCGGCCATTCCGAGCGCCGCAGCCTGTACGGTGAATCCAGCCAACTGGTGGCGGAAAAATTTGCTGCCGCCCAAAAAACGGGGCTGGTGCCTATCCTGTGTGTGGGCGAAACATTGGCACAACGCGAGAGCGGCGTGACGGAAGCGGTGGTGGCGGAACAACTGGATGCCGTGACCGCGCTGTTGGGCGTGCAGGCTTTGCGTAATGCGGTGCTGGCCTACGAGCCGGTGTGGGCGATCGGCACCGGCAAGACGGCTACGCCGGAGCAGGCGCAGGCGGTACACGAATATATCCGCCGCCGAATCGCGAGCCGCGATGCGCAAATTGCGGAGGGTTTGTGTATACTCTACGGCGGCAGCGTCAAGGCTTCCAACGCGGCGGAGTTGTTTGCCATGCAGGACATTGACGGTGGGCTGATCGGCGGCGCATCGCTGGTCGCCGAAGATTTTCTGGCGGTTTGCCGGGCCGGGCAGTGTTAAAGTTGATTACGTTTTGGGGTAGTGCGTGGAAACAATTGTTTGGGTAATACATGCGGCAACATCGTTGGTGTTGACTGTTCTGGTGCTGATACAGCACGGCAAGGGGGCGGACATGGGCGCCTCGTTCGGCACCGGTTCTGCGGGCAGCCTGTTCGGATCGAGCGGCTCCGCCAATTTCTTGAGCCGTAGCACGGCGGTGGCGGCGACGGTATTCTTCATTACCAGCATGACGCTGACTTATCTGTACGCGCAACAACAGCAGCCCCAGGGCGTGATGGACAAGCTGGACATATCGAAGCAGGTTCAACCCGCAGCCCCCGCGCCAGACAAGGCGAGCGGCGATGCGGGCGGCTCGCAGTCGAAAGACATACCAAAATAAAGGGCGCCCAATACTTACAGATCATGCCGATGTGGTGAAATTGGTAGACACGCTAGCTTGAGGGGCTAGTGGCGAAAGCCGTAGCAGTTCGAGTCTGCTCATCGGCACCAGGCATAAACCCAACGTACCGAGCGCCGGAAACTTGGCGCTAAAAATAGCAGCAAACAAATAGCAAAAAAGCGCGAACGCGCTTCACCAACACGCAACTGAATGTAGAGGGGCTTCAGATGTTGGAAAATTATTTCCCGGTGCTGCTGTTCATCGCCGTTGCGCTGGTAATGGGCGTAGCGCCGCTGGTGCTGGGCCGCCTGGCCGGGCCACACCGCCCTGACAGCGCGAAACTCTCTCCTTACGAATGCGGCTTCGAAGCTTTCGAAAACGCCCGCATGAAATTCGACGTGCGCTATTACCTCGTCGCCATCCTGTTTATCCTGTTCGATCTGGAAATCGCGTTCCTGTTTCCCTGGGCGGTCGTGCTGAAAGAGATCGGTATGTTCGGTTTCGTATCCATGATGATATTTCTGGCCATCCTCGTGATCGGGTTTATTTACGAGTGGATGAAAGGCGCGCTGGAATGGGAATAGCGAAATGCGGCGCACCAATTTGCATGAGAGTGCGTTATGAGTATTGAAGGCTTGCTCGAGAAGGGTTTTGTCACCACCACGCTCGACACGGTGATCAATTACACCCGCACCGGATCGCTGTGGCCGATGACTTTTGGCCTGGCGTGCTGTGCGGTGGAAATGATGCATGCGGCGCTTCCCCGTTATGACTTGGATCGCTTCGGTGCGGGTGCCTTCCGTCCGAGCCCGCGGCAGTCCGACGTGATGATCGTTGCCGGGACGCTGTGCAACAAGATGGCACCAGCCTTGCGCAAGGTGTACGACCAGATGGCGGAACCGCGCTGGGTGATTTCCATGGGTTCCTGCGCGAACGGCGGCGGCTACTATCACTATTCCTATTCTGTGGTGCGCGGCTGCGACCGCATCATTCCGGTTGATGTTTACGTGCCTGGCTGCCCTCCCACCGCCGAAGCGCTGCTCTATGGCGTCATCCAGTTGCAGAACAAAATCAAACGCACCAACACGATTGCGCGCGGATAGCCATGGCTGACATGAACGTACTGCAAGACAATCTGGCCAGGCTGTTCAAGAGCAAAATAATCGGCCTGGATTACCGGTTGGGCGAGTTGACGCTGGTGATACGGGCTGCCGACCTGCTCCAGATAATGGCCCGCCTGCGCGACGAAGACTGCCTGCGCTTCGAACAGCTGATAGACCTGTGCGGCATGGATTATTCGGCTTACGGCGACGGGGCGCGTGAGGGTAATCGCTTTGCCGCCGTCTACCACCTGCTTTCCGTCACTAACAATGTGCGCCTTCGCGTGCGCGTGTTCGCCGAGGACGACAACCTCCCGATACTGGAGTCCGTGGCCGGTATCTGGCCGTGCGCCAACTGGTTCGAACGCGAAGCCTTCGACCTGTTCGGCATTATATTTACCGGACATCCGGACTTGAGGCGCCTGCTCACCGATTATGGTTTTGCCGGCAATCCGTTCCGCAAGGATTTCCCGCTTTCCGGCCATGTGGAAATGCGCTATGACCCCGAGCTGAAACGTGTCGTTTATCAGCCGGTGACGGTGGAGCCGCGCGAAGTGACGCCGCGCATTATTCGTGAAGAACATTACGGCAGAAACTAGCATGGCGGAGATCAAGAACTACACCATGAACTTTGGCCCGCAGCATCCGGCTGCGCACGGCGTGCTGCGCCTGGTGCTGGAGCTGGACGGCGAAGTGGTCGAACGTGCCGACCCGCATATCGGCCTGCTGCATCGCGGCACCGAAAAACTGGCCGAGCACAAGACTTTTCTGCAAGCGCTTCCCTACATGGACCGGCTCGACTATGTGTCCATGATGTGTAACGAGCACGCCTATGTCATGGCGGTCGAGAAACTGGCCGGGATCGAGGTGCCGATCCGCGCCCAGTACATCCGCGTGATGTTCGATGAAGTCACCCGTATCCTGAACCATTTGCTGTGGCTGGGTGCCGTGGGTATTGACCTTGGCGCGATGACGATGTTCTTCTACACCTTCCGCGACCGCGAGGATCTGGTGGATTGTTACGAAGCCGTTTCGGGAGCGCGCATGCATGCGGCCTATTACCGGCCGGGCGGCGTGTACCGCGACCTGCCGGATTCCATGGCGCATTACCAGCCATCCAAGGTTCACGATGCCGCAGCGGTGAAGCGGATGAATGAGAACCGCCAGGGTTCGCTGCTGGATTTTCTGGAAGATTTCACCAACCGTTTCCCGAAGCACATTGACGAGTTTGAAACGCTGCTGACCGACAACCGCATCTGGAAGCAGCGCACCGTCGGCATCGGCGTGGTGACACCCGAGCGCGCGCTGGCGCTGGGCTTCACCGGCCCGATGCTGCGCGGCTCCGGCATAGCATGGGATTTGCGCAAGAAGCAGCCTTACGAAGTTTACGACCGCATGGATTTCGACATCCCCATCGGCCTCACCGGGGATTGCTATGCGCGCTACCTCGTGCGCGTGGAAGAGTTGCGCCAGTCTGTCCGCATCATCAGGCAGTGCATTGACTGGCTACGCAAAAACCCCGGCCCGATCATGGCGGACAACGCCAAGGTGGCGCCGCCGAAGCGCGAGGCGATGAAGCAGAACATGGAAGAGCTGATTCACCACTTCAAGCTGTTCACCGAGGGGATGCACGTGCCGCCCGGCGAGGTGTATTCCGCAGTCGAGCACCCCAAGGGCGAGTTCGGCATCTATCTGGTTTCGGATGGCGCGAACAAGCCCTACCGCATGAAGATCCGTGCAGCCGGTTTCGTGCATCTGTCCAGCCTGGACGAGATGTCGCGCGGGCACATGATCGCCGATGTGGTCGCGCTCATCGGCACGCAGGATATCGTTTTCGGAGAGGTGGATCGCTGATGGAAGCCTCTCAAAGCTCAAATTTCATCCCAACTGCTGTGTTGCGGAAAAATTTCCTTGCTTACATATTACCTATATGCTGCGCTGCGGAAATTTTTTCGCGCCTTGCATTTGGGCGAACTTTGAATTTTTAGAGGCATCCATCAAATGCTGTCCAATCAGGTTCAGGAAAAAATAAACCGCGAGCTGAAGAAGTATCCGGCAGACCAGAAGCAGTCCGCCGTGATGTCGGCCCTGCGTTTCGTGCAGGAAGAAAAAGGGTGGGTTTCCAGCGACGACATGACGGATGTGGCGGCTTACCTCGGAATGCCGCAGATGGCGGTGTACGAGGTGGCGACGTTCTACCACATGTACAACCTCAAGCCCATGGGCAAGCATGTCCTGACCGTATGCACCAATTTGTCCTGCACCCTGTGCGGCGCGCTGGACACGGTGGAATATATTGAATCCAAACTGGGCATCGGCATCGGTGGGGTGACGCCGGATGGCAAGTTCGGCCTGCGCGAGGCAGAGTGCATGGGTGCCTGCATTGATGCGCCGCTGCTGACGGTCAGCAACAACAGGCTGTGCGGTCGCATGACCCCGCAAAAAATAGATCAATTGCTGGCGGAGCTGGACAAGTCATGAACGGGCCGGTCATTTATACAACGATGGGTTTCGATCAGCCCTGGACGCTGGAGAATTACCTCAAGGTGGGCGGCTACCAGGCCTTGCGCAAAATCCTGGCCGAAAAAATTTCGCCCGACGCGATCATCGCCGAGGTCAAGCTGTCCGCGCTGCGCGGGCGCGGTGGCGCGGGCTTCCCCACCGGCCTGAAGTGGAGCTTCATGCCGAAAAATTACACCGGCGACAAATACATTGTCTGCAACAGCGACGAGGGCGAGCCGGGTACCTGCAAGGACTGGTACATCCTGCGCTACAACCCGCACGCGCTGATCGAAGGCATGGCCATCGGCGCCTACGCCATGGGCGGCGTGAAGACCGGCTACAACTACATCCACGGCGAAATTTTTGAGGCCTACGAACGCATGGAAGCGGCCTGCGAAGAGGCGCGCAAAGCGGGCTATCTGGGCAACAACATCCTCGGCAGCGATTTCTGTTTCGACTTGCACAACCATCTGGGCTACGGCGCATATGTCTGCGGCGAAGAAACCGCGCTGCTCGAATCCATCGAGGGCAAGAAAGGCCAGCCGCGCTTCAAGCCGCCCTTTCCGGCCAGCTACGGGCTGTACGGCAAACCGACCACCATCAACAACACCGAGACTTTCGCCAGCATCCCCTACATCCTCCGCGAGGGCGGGCAAAAATTTCTCGAGCTGGGCAGGCCGAACAACGGCGGCACCAAGCTGTTTTCCGTGTCCGGCCACGTCAACAAGCCGGGCAATTTCGAGCTGCCGCTGGGCACGCCGTTCAAAAAGCTGCTGGAGCTGGCCGGCGGCGTGCGCGACGGGCACAGGCTGAAAGCGGTGATTCCCGGCGGCTCGTCCATGCCGGTGCTGCCGGGCGAAATCATGATGGAAACAGACATGGATTACGACTCCATCGCCAAGGTCGGCTCTTATCTGGGCAGTGGCGCGGTGATCGTGATGGACGAAACCGTCTGCATGGTGCGCGCGCTGGAGCGCCTGTCTTATTTTTATTACGAGGAGTCGTGCGGCCAGTGTACGCCGTGCCGCGAGGGCACCGGCTGGCTGTACCGCATCGTGCACCGCATCGAGCAGGGCGAGGGGCGACCGGAAGACCTGGATCTGCTGCTGGACCTGTGCGGGAATATAGCCGGGCGCACCATCTGCGCGCTGGGCGATGCCGCCGCGTGGCCGGTGCAGGGCATGCTCAAACACTATCGCGGCGAGTTCGAGTACCACATCGAGCACAAGAAGTGCATGGTGTAAAGGTGAAATGGGCGAACGATGATTAACGTTGAAATTGACGGCAAGCGTGTAGAGATCGAGGCCGGTCGCTCCGTGATCGAAGCGGCCCATCGGGCCGGAATCTACATCCCGCATTTCTGCTACCACAATAAACTTTCCATCGCGGCAAGCTGCCGCATGTGTCTGGTGCAGATCGAGAAAGTGCCCAAGCCGGTGCCGGCGTGCGCCACGCCGGTGAGCGAAGGCATGAAAATTCTCACCAATTCCGAAATGGCGGTGAAGGCGCAGCAGGGAGTCATGGAATTCCTGCTCGTCAACCACCCGCTGGATTGCCCGGTCTGCGACCAGGGTGGCGAATGCCAGTTGCAGGATATCGCCGTAGGTTACGGCGGGGGCGTATCGCGCTACCGGTAGGAAAAGCGCGTCGTGCTGCACAAGGATCTCGGCCCGCTGGTGAGTTCCGCAGAGATGAGCCGCTGCATCAACTGTACCCGCTGCGTGCGTTTCTGCCAGGAAATCGCCGGGCAGATGGAAATGGGGCAGGCGTTCCGTGGCGAGCACGCCGAGATCATGTCCTTCGTGGGTAAATCGGTGGACACCGAACTGTCCGGCAACCTGATAGACCTGTGCCCGGTCGGTGCCCTCACCAGCAAGCCGTTCCGCTACAGCGCGCGCAACTGGGAGCTGTCGCGCCGCAGATCGGTCAGCCCGCACGATGGCCTGGGCTCCAATCTGGCGGTGCATGTCAAGAACAACCGCGTGATGCGCGTGCTGCCGGTAGAAAACGAAGACATCAACGAATGCTGGCTGTCCGACAAGGATCGCTTCAGCTATGAAGGGCTGAATTCCGCCGAGCGCCTGACCAGACCGATGATCAAGCAGGATGGCAAGTGGCAGGAAGTGGAATGGCAGGCCGCGCTGGACTATGTGGCAAACGCGTTGAGCCAGGTTGCAAATTGTGCGGGCGCGGGAGAGATCGGCGCGTTGGCCACACCGCATTCCACCCTGGAAGAGCTATACCTGTTGCAGAAACTGGCGCGCGGCCTGGGCAGCGACAACGTGGATTTCCGCTTGCGCCAATCGGACTTCAGCGCCGACGGCAAGCGGGCGGGTGCCCCGTGGCTGGGCATGCCGGTCGCAGAAATAAGCTCGCGTGACCGCCTGCTGATCGTGGGCAGTTTTTTACGCAAGGATCACCCGCTGCTGGCGCAGCGCATCCGCCAGGCGGTCAAGAAAGGCGCGCGGGCCAATATCGTCCATTCCGCCGATGACGATCTGCTGATGAAAGTGGAAAACAAGGCCATCGTTGCGCCGGACGCCATGGCCCACACGCTGGCCCAGATATTGAAGGCGCTGATGGAACTACTAGCCACTCGACTAGGCCATCCAGAGACCATGGCCAAGTCGCTGGTTATGGCCGCCGAGAAAAAAACGGGTGTGGATGCCGCCGTGCAGGATGTGGTGGTTGGCAGCACCGCAGCCGCC
>VIKH01000172.1 GCA_008080515.1 Gallionellaceae bacterium
GCCCAATGCCAGTAGAAATGCGCGTATCAGCTTATGCATCGTATGCCTTAACAAAAGTCGCCGAACTATAGAGGGTGATTGTTACAAGATTGCTACCGTGTTTTATCCCGGATGCTTCGTGGTTCCGGAAAGTGACCGCGCTACAGATACGGCAGGTTGGGCGCCCCCGCTTTCTCGCATAGTCAGGCGGCACAAAAAAACGTAAAATCGAGCTTGAGATCAGGAGGGAAAATGGGGCTTTCATCAATAGAAATATGCGCTGGCGCAGGTGGTCAGGCTCTCGGTTTGGAGCAAGCGGGCTTTGATCACGTTAGCCTGGTGGAGCTTGACGCAGCAGCCTGCAAAACCCTTCGAATCAACCGGAACCATTGGCATATCACTGAAGGTGATCTTCACCACTATTCAGCCGAAAAATTGAAAGGCGTTGAACTCCTTGCGGGCGGTGTGCCCTGCCCGCCTTTTTCAAAGGCGGGCAGGCAACTAGGGAGCGAAGATGAGCGCGACCTATTTCCAGAGGCAATCAGACTGGTATCTGAATGTAAGCCACAAGCCGTAATGCTCGAAAATGTTCGCGGCTTGCTCGATTCCGTTTTCGATGAATATCGCGCAAAAATAATTTCAGACCTGAAAAAACTTGGGTATGTCGCCGAGTGGCGGCTATTGAATGCAAGCGATTTTGGTGTGCCACAGTTGCGCCCGCGTGTTGTTTTCGTGGCACTAAAGAAAAGCGCCGCTGAATATTTCAATTGGCCGTCAGCGCTAGTCTCACCGCCCCCGACAGTTGGTGAAGCGCTTTTTGACCTTATGGCAGCAAATGACTGGCGCGGTGCAATACAGTGGCGAGAGCGTGCGTGCGATATTGCGCCAACGCTGGTGGGCGGAAGCAAGAAACACGGCGGCCCCGACCTTGGCCCAACGAGGGCAAAAAAGGCATGGGCTTCAATTGGCGTGGATGGCATGGGAATAGCTGACGCAGCGCCCGGAAAAGATTTTTTTGGTATGCCAAGGCTTACGGTTCGCATGGCTGCTCGCATCCAAGGGTTTCCGGATCATTGGCAATTCGCCGGAAAGAAAACCGCAGCGTATCGTCAAGTCGGAAATGCCTTTCCTCCTCCTGTTGCCCGTGCAGTTGGCGCACAGATTCTAATGGCACTCAATGCTGCCGCCAAACCGAAACTTAAGCGGGCGTAGTAATGGCAAAAGAAAAAGCACAAAAAGCAAAATCACCAAGAGGTGGTGCGCGCGGGAAACTGCGCGCGCACTTTCTGGCGAACATTGGCCGCGTTATGGATTCCGAGGAATTGCGCGATGTAGCGGATAATCAGTCAGAGTGGGCCCGCCGTGTTCGTGAGCTACGCACGGAAGAAGGCTATTTGATACTTACGCACAATGACCGCAGCGAATTGAAACCCGGTCAATATTTGCTTGAAACTCCGAAGCCACAACCGGCTTTTGAGCGTGCGATTTCAAAAGAAACCCGTGCCTATGTCCTCGACCGGAACGGTTTCACTTGCCAAATGTGCGGTGCGGTTGCCGGAGAGCCTCATCCATATGACCCAACGCGCAAAACCCGGCTTCATATCGGGCATATCATTGATAAGAGCAAAAACGGGCCTGACGAACCTTCCAACCTTCGAGCCATTTGTTCCATCTGTAACGAGGGTGCGCAAAATGCCACTCTCATCCGGCCCGACCTGAAACAGCTTTTGATACAAATTCGCCGCGCGACTTCGGCGGATCAGCTTGAAGCGCTAACGTGGCTTATCGCCAAATTCCCGAAACAGGCGGCCAAAGAAATCGCTGCAATAAGTAAGTAGTGACGGACAATCTGACACCCATCCACTCCATTGTTGGTATTCGGCGCGGTGTTGGCCGCATCTGGGATACCTTCCTTGCTGGTATCGGCCAAGGTGATGACAGCCCTATAACCCGAAGGTCATATTCAGTTTGATGGTTCGGTTGTTCCAGGGGTCGTAGAGGCGCGAGCACACGGTGTGCAGCATGCATGGCTTTCGGCGCAATGCCCGTTGGTTATTGCGCCCTACGCTTGCTGCTGATGGTTTGCTTTGGCGCTTCCTAAATTTGGCAAATCGTCGAGCAAAGTCTGACTTCTTGGTATGTCTCGCAGGTCGTCAAGTTTGACGATGTACTTGACTCCACCTTTTGCAACATCAAATTAATTCGCATTTTCTACAACCGGGCGAAACCTAACATTATTCACGCCTTCCTGCCTTTACTCAAACATCCAGCAATGACTCGTCATACCAAACATCTTCCTTACGGAAACGGGTGAAGCCCGCCGCCTCGAAGGCGTCGTAGACTTTAAGCATTACGGCCTTTTTGAACTGCGCGTCACATCGGGTCATTGGTTGGTTCTCACTTTGTTACGGGCAGGGGCGGTCGATGCCGCAGCTTCGCAAGGTGGTTGTGGGTACTCCTGGTTCTAAGCCAGCCTTTTTCGCATTTCCACCCCTCGGAATCACCGCCCGCCCGTTCTGAATATCATCGAACAACTGCCGCTGGCCGCCCCTTTGCCACAACAAATCAACCCAAATATTGCCGCCTCACATTCTCAAGAGCATCTTTCATGGGCTTCCCATCCAATGCAACACCCTGTCGATTCACGTCTTCGACGACAAGCCGAATCGCGCACGCAACCTGATCAAGAAGGAATCGCCGAATGCTTGATGCATCACCAGTAGACCATACATCGACCGGAACAAATATGTCGGCAGTTACAAATGCTTTCATCTTCTGGAAAGAAATGTTTTCAACACCGCTCTTACCCCAAGCCTGTACAGATCCATCCACTCGAAGAACAAGTGCGATTTCTTTTAGAATACCGCCAGAAGCCTTGGAGCACTCCTGGCGAAGCAAGCTACGAAGCGCCAATACATGCTGATTGGTCGCGCTGAATGCGTCCTTACCTCCAACGTCCGCCCCCAAGGTAACGAAATCACTGCTTGTATTCGTCATTCTCCAAGCCTCTTTCCAGCCCACGGCTCACGATTGTCTGGCCCTGGGATACGCTCAACCAGATCACGCTCCTTCTTGATCATTTCACTGCGAGGTCCACGGTCAGTGCGAACAACCGTTCCGCCATCGATTTGCTTAGCTGTATATCGCTTAGCGGGGTCCTCGTGCTTGGTAACTCCATGCTTCAAGAAGTCGCCGTCCTTGTCGTATTTCTCGTAAAGGGTAGCCGGCCTGCCATCAATCTTATTTCCGTGTGCTGCCCCCTTTGCAACCTTTGCAGCATTAGCGATCGAGCCGGCGACCGGGATAGCGGCAAGGCCTGACAGCCCCGCCCCGGTGTAATCGCCCCGCAGGAGCGATACCCCGGCGCCGGTCGCATCGATGAATGGCGCCGCCACTTCGAGCGGCCCTTGCGCCGCCAGCCCCGCGACATCCAGCGCGGCCTGGGTTTTATCGAGGAAGCTGTTGAGCGACTGCTGGCTTGGCAGTGCATTGCTAACCGCATTGGCAAGATTACCTGCTGCCTCGCTCGCCGCCCCGTAATACGTACTAACCGTATTGGCAACCTGATTCGCCAGCAGCCCGCTCGGGTCGTTGAAGTTTACCGGATTCCCGTCCACATAGGCGTACTGGTTGATGCCGCCGTTGAGCCCGATCGGGTCGCGGCTGATGAAGCGGCCCAATCCCGGGTGGTAGTACCGGGCCCGGTAGTAGGTCAGGCCCGAGGCATCGGGTTCGCGTCCGGTGTAGCCATAAGTTGGGATGTTCCCCGTAGCCTG
>VIKH01000042.1:0-8334 GCA_008080515.1 Gallionellaceae bacterium
TTCGGCACCCTCCGCCCGCAGAGCGGCGTGCCCGGAACGATTGATAAGGGCGCCATCGAAGCGCCAAATTAACCTAAAACCGCAGTTGAAATCGAAAAAACCATCCCTGCTTCGACAGGTTCAGCACGCGCAGCGGGCGTGTCGAAGGGTTGAGTCCCCCGCCAACTGCTGTTTCCAGAATTAACCCTGCATGCTTAAAACCAATTGCGGTTCGTGCTATACCTATACCCGCAATGGGTAGGCCGTGGTTGTACGAAACATGTTCTAATTCGCGCTAAAGCGCGTCCGGCTTGATTCAGCCTAAATTTTAAATTTTTAGAAGCGGCATTAAGATTTATGTCCTCTCATCCAGAAAACAAGACCACCTATATTCCGTCATTGGATGGGATGAGGGCGGCAGCGATCTTGATTGTTTTCCTCGACCATGCAGGATTAAAAGGTATTCCAGGAGGGTTTGGCGTTACTGTTTTTTTCTTTATCAGCGGTTATCTGATTACGACTTTATTAAGGCAGGAATACCAGATTCATCGGTCTATAAATTTTAAATATTTTTTTATTCGCCGAATATTACGCATTTGGCCGGCCTTTTATCTGGTATTACTTTTGGGCGTTGCGTTGACGCAACTGCATTTGCTTGCTGGTGAAATCACGCTTCCAGGTTTTTTGAGTCAGTGCCTGCATTTCACAAACTACTACTCGATATATATTGGCGGCGGACAGGCTATTGGTAGCGGTGTTTATTGGTCACTTGCCGTCGAAGAGCATTTTTACCTGGCACTTCCTTTGATTTATGTATTCATGCTGAAGCGCCTGAATGCCAGGCAACAAATGTATTTGTTTGCGGGGTTATGTCTGGCTGATTTGTTATGGCGATGCGTGTTGGTGTTTGGCTTTGGGGTAAGCTCGACCAGGACATATTACGCATCGGACACCCGGTTTGATAGCCTGCTTTTTGGTTGCGCTCTTGCAGTCTACGGCAATCCTGTTATGGACCCGCCAGCATTATCCGAACGCAGGATTAAATATGTATTCGTTCCGATAGGGATTGGTTTGATTTTGTTTTCGTTGCTCTACCGCAACCCGGAATTCCGAGAAACCTTCAGATACTCTATTCAGGGTATCGGATTGCTCCCCATCTTTATAGCAGCTATCCGTTTCCCTGAATGGGGGCCATTCCGGCTATTGAATTTGAAAATGGTGCGATTTATCGGTTTACTTTCGTATTCGTTATATTTGGTGCATCACACAATTATTCTGACACTAAAAATAAATTGGCCACATCTTCACGGTGCCTTACTGGGAACATATTCACTGATATTGTCATTTACTCTGGCATATTTGATCTACGTATTTGTTGAGATTCCATTCAGCAGGTTACGCAAACAATTCAAGCAGGTTTCGTAATTTCTCGCATGGAAGGCCGGTATTTTTGACCGCTATCGCGAAGCGTCAGATGCCCTGAAGAGCGCCGCCAGTTTTGCCGCTTCGGTGTCGATCGAATGCCGCTCCATGACGCGAAGGTATCCTGCATCTCCCATTCTTTGCAGTTCATCGAGCGGGGCGGACAAACACTCTTCAATTGCGTTCGCTATAGAATCAACAGAACCGGCTGGAAATAGCCACCCGTTCTCACCGGACAGCACCAGCTCTGGAATGCCGGCAACATAAGTAGCCAGCACTGGGCGGCGCAAAGACATGGCTTCCATGATAACCACCGGTAAACCCTCGGAAAAACTGGGCAGAACCAGCGCACGCGCCGCAAGCATTTCCTCGCGCACTTGCTCGCTGCTGATCCAGCCGGTAATCCGTATTTGCTTTGTCAGCCCATACCGCGCAATCAGCTCCTCAAGTTCCGCGCGAATTTCGCCGTCGCCTGCCAGCACCAGCTTGAATTCAATACCCTTATATGCCAATTCGTGTGCTGCCTCAATCAGCAGTGTATGCGCCTTCTTTGCGCTTAAACGTCCAACACAGATGAACAAGGGTTCAATCGGCACTGGTACAGGCGTGCAACTAAAAAATGCGGGCTCCAGCCCGCAATGCACCACTTTCACTTTGGGCCAATGCGCCGGGTTGACCAAATTATAAATTTGGCCACGTGAAAAAGAGCTGATGGCCACCACAAAAGCCGCATGGCTTACCTTCTCGCCTATTCCGTCAAATAAAGATTCCTGCTCGCTATGAAACGTAAAGCTATAGGGCGGCCCACCCAACACGTGAGCCAGCAAGGCTACCTCCGTTGAGTTTGTGCCGAAGTGGGCATGCAAATGCGTTGCGCCAAAAGATTTAAGCCATGGCAGTATGCGGCAGGCTTCGGCGAGATAAGCCAAATGATAGGGCAATGCGCGTTCACCGCGCTTTCCCGAAAGCTTGGCTGCCAGGGCGAACGCGGACAGGAAACGGCCCGGTGTTGTCAGCGCTGTGCGCACAACAGCCCAGAGTACAGCCAAAAAGCCATCTTGCAGTATGTAGCGAGTTTTTATGCGTTCCTGCTTGTCCTCATCGTCAGCCAGTTCGGCATCCCACCCGCGATGCGCGATGCGCAAAATTTCAAAGCCCTGGTGTTCGAGTGCGAGAATTTCGCGCCGGATGAAAGTGTGGCTGACCTTGGGGTACTGGTTGATGATGTAGGCGATTCGCGAAGACATGGGAAAGTGGCTGCATGAGTGATGGCTCCATTATCCCATTTTTAACCATGCGGAATGGGGGGTGTGACCAGGAACTTTGCGTGACCCCAATTCTGTTTTACAAATGAAGTGTTTTGTTGGGTGGATAAAGGCACGAAGCGCCGTATCCGCTATCGCGCGGTGGATACGGCCTGCGGCCTTTATCCACCCTACGCTATCAATGTTGCATTTCTAAAATAAAAATGGAATCCGCCATTGCGCGAAAGCGGAAAAGTCGTGCATGCCTTCCACGAAAAGAAGCAATTTGGGAGGATGGCGGCTTTGGTTTACCGCCGCGCCGCCTCTACCAGCTCGCATACCTGCCCCGCACCTTGCAGAATGCGCGGCGTGGCGCGGCTGATCAGATCGGGGTGAATAAAACCTGCGCGACCTTGCTGGACGGCAAGCAGCGGCAGCTTGCGCCATCCGCTCATGGTTTGCGCTTCCTGCTCGCGGTTGGCGGCGACACCCAGCAGAATGTGCGGCTGCTCCTTGACCAGCGCCTCGTCCGAAACGGTGGGAGTCAACAGGGGTGCGGAAGCGAACACGTTATCGGCACCGCACAGCCGCAGCACGTCGCTGACGATGTGCGCGCCGTTTACCGTGAGCAGCGGCGCATCGGCGATCTGCATATAGGCCCGCACACGCGGGCGGGAAGCGTAGCGGGCGCGCAAATCGGCTACCTGTCGCTCGAAAGCGCTGGCGGCGGCTTCCGCAACGCCCGCGGAATATCTTCGAGGCGGCGCGGCTCCAGCACCAGCAGCTTCAAGCCGAGCTTGGCGAAGGCGGCTCGGTCGCGCGCGGACAAGCCGCTGCCCCACGCCAGCACCAGATCGGGCTTGAGCGCGACGATGCGCTCCCAATCGAGGCGAAAAGCATCGCCCACCTGCGGCAGGCGCGTGGCTGCTTCAGGGTAGTCGCTGTAGGCGGTAACCGCCACCATGCGCGGCCCCAGGCCCGCTGCGTAGGCCAGCTCGGTGAGGTTGGGGGCCAGCGAGATGATGCGCTGCGGCGGCCATTCCACCCTGACCTGGGAGCCGTCGTCGTCGCTGACAACAAGCGTCGTCGCATGAGCTCCGATTGCGACGCACAGCAGCAGGCAGGCGAGAATTACATTTCTCACGCAGCGACCCGTTGCTGCAAGGCAACCCGCCGCAAATACGCCTCGCGCGCGATCTGCACGTCTTCGAGAAAGTGCGGCAGCTCTTTCAGCAGCAGCGCCTGCGGGCCATCCACCAGCGCCTTGAGCGGTGCCGGGTGGAAATCCACCAGCACCATGTTGGCGCCGGCCACCACGCCCTGCGCGGTGGCATGCATCACGTCCAGAATGCCGTCCGGCGCGGCGTTGCGCGAGCCGACCGAGTGCGAGGGATCAATGCACACCGGCATGCGGGTGAGGCGCTTCACTACCGGTATGTGCGCGAAATCCACCAGGTTGCGGTGCGGGTCGCCCATGTTGGTCTTCATGCCGCGCAGGCCGAATACGACGTTCCGGTTGCCCTCGGAAGCCAGGTATTCGGCGGCGTTGAGCGATTCGTCCAGGGTGATGCCGAAGCCGCGCTTGAGCAACACCGGGAGTTCCTGCTGGCGCCCGACGATTTTCAACAGCTCGAAATTTTGCGTGTTGCGCGTGCCGATTTGCAGCATCACGCCGGTGGGGTTGCCGGTCTGCCGCAATGCCGCACGAATTTCGTCGAGGTGCGACTCGTGGGTGATCTCCATCGCGATCACCTTGATGCCGTATTTGCCCGCCAGCTCGAACACGTAGGGGAGGCAATTCCTGCCGTGCCCCTGAAAGGCGTAGGGGCTGGTGCGCGGTTTGTAAGCGCCCATGCGGGTGCAGGTCTGACCGTTTTCCTTGAGCGCTTTCAACATCAGTTCGACGTGCTCCGCATTGTCCACCGCGCACAGCCCGGCGAATACGTTGAGCGTATCCTGCCCGAAGCGCACGCCGTTGTAGTCGAAGTGCGCCGGGCGTGGATCGTCCTTGTGGCGACCGAGGATGCGGTACTCCTCCGACACGCGCACCACCCGCTCGACGCAGGGCAGATTTTGCATGTCGTCAACATCCAGCGCCTTGGTATCGCCGATGAGATAGATTTCGGTCAGAGTCTGCTCGGTTCCGCGCTCGGTATGCACGCGCGTCCTGATGCCTTGCAGCCCGGCAAGATGGGCCGTTAGCTGCCGGTATTCGCCGCCTTGCGGGTCACTGTTGGGGGAAAGAATGAGGATCATTTAGTTTCTCTGGTGGATTGCATTACCGCATGGTTTGGTGATTCGGGAGGGGACTACTTCGCCAGCTTGGCTCTGCCAACACGTCTCGCTTGAGGGAATACGCACCCGGCAAGCACAACAAGCCCTTCAAACGGATAAGCCGGGGCGCGCAGCCATCCTGCCAGTGGGCTCCGGGACTGCGCTCCGCTGCCGCTCTGCTGTCGGCCATTGCTGGGCTTCCAGTATCCGGTTCGCCACGGCATGGCCGCGCGCGAGGCGGTCACGCACCGACACCCCGCCCCGGTAGTTTGCTTCGAGGTGCAGCCCGGCAATCCGCTCCAAACGTGCGGCAATGGCCTGCATGCGCGCCTGGTAGGCTCCGTGATACACCGGCAAGGCCTCGCGGTGGCGATCTATGCGCAGCATTTCCGGGTCGCCTTTCAGCCCGAGCAGCGGGCGCAAGGTTCCGAGGGTTTCTTCCGCGAGCCGCCCGTCGTCCCAATCTGCCACCTGGGGCGCGCGCACCCCGCCCAGATACGAAGTGAGCAGAATCTTCCCCGGCGGCGCGCGATCCGGAAACAGGGTGCTCATCCACAGGTTGCCGGTCAATATCGCGCTTTCTCCCCTGGGCGCCAGAAACCCGGTGCCATCCAGCGGGTGCTTTACCGCATCGCGGGCGAGACCCGCGTGGACAACAGCTACGGCGGCGTAGCGTATTCCGCGCAGCAATTCTGCCAGCTCATCGTCCACTTGGGCCAACAGATTGGCGGCCACAGGCGCGGGTGTCGCCACGATCAGATGCCGCGCAAACTGCGTTTGCCGCCCTTGCGCCGTCGCCGCCGCAGCCTGCCATCCGCCCTGTTCGCGCGCCAGTTCGCAGGCCGTATAACCCGTACGCACGGTCACTCCGGGGGTATTGGCCAAACACTCCACCAGCGTGGCCATGCCGTTGCGGAACGAAAAGGTATCGGTGGTGCAGGCCGTGCGGCGGCGCAGGATACGATTGGCCACCACTCCGGCAGCGAGGCTGCCGTAGCGCTGTTCCAGCGCGGTCAGGCGCGGCAGTGCGGCAGCGGCGGAGGTCACGTCCGGGTCGGCCGCCAGCGTGCCGGCGATGAACGGCTCGATGGCTTTTTCCAGCACTTCCCGCCCGAGGCGGCGGGTGATGAATTCGCTGACCGTTTCGTCGGGCCGCCCGCCGGAAAAGATGAAGGGTTCCGCCAGCAGGCGCAGCTTGCCGCGCAGGCTCCACAGCGGGGACGCCATCATCGCGCCCATGCGCATGGGCAGCGCCTTCAGGCAGTTTTTGTGCAGCAGGTAGCGCTGCGCTTCGGCGGCGGGCAGACGGGCGGTCTTGGCCGACTCCAGCCCGGCCTCGCGCACCAGCTCTACCACCTCGGGGCGAAAATTCAGCACCATGGACGCCGCGCGCTCGGTGAGATAGCCATCCTGGCGAGTGCTCATGATTTTTCCGCCCGGTCGCTCGCCCGCTTCCCAAACCTCGACCGACAGGCCGCTGCGGGCCAGCCACCAGGCCGAAGCCAGCCCGGTGATGCCGCCGCCGATGATGAGCACGTCCTTTGTTTCCATCACGCTACACCGTCGGTCTTGACTTGGGTTGGCTGGTGTTCAGCGCCCGGCTTGTTGGCTTCGAGCTGCGCTTTCATTTGGTCGAGCAAGTCGCGGCCCAGCAGATCGCCGGGATTTTCCCTTGCTGCGACAAAGCTGCGGATGGTTTCAAAACGCTTGTCAGCTTCGGGGTTGTCATGCAGGCGCGGCACGCGCTCGCGCGCAATCTGGTAGGCATCGAAGCTCAGCTCTGTCATGCCGAAGCCTTTCATGCGCTGCACCGCGCGCATCATGGCCTTGTTGCGGAAGCGCGTCAGATCGGTGGATGTGATGCGCTTCAGCCCTTCCCTGCGCGCATTGAATTCGGCGGCCTTCTTGATGCCTGCCCGGTTGAATTCGGGCGCGGACAGCACCCGCGCCAGGGCATCATCATCCCATTCCACGCCCCCGGTCAATTGGGCGATAGCCGCTTCGGCATCGGCGCGCTCCACTATCGTGGCGCGCCGCTTTCCGGCAAATTGTTCCGCAGTATTTTCCAGTGCCGGTGCCACGAACATCAGCGCTTGAGGCGGTTTGTCGGCCAGGAATCCGGCCAGAAGATCTTCCGCCTCCCCGCTCCAATTCAAGCTGCGGCCTGGCTGGTGTTCCGCTTCCAGCCTGTCCAGCAGCTTGATGTTGACTTCCAGACGGCCTTCGGAGCGCGCGACATCTTCCGCGATCGCCCGCACACCCTCCTGCAAAAAGGGCGGCATGGCTGCCAGCCGTTCCCGCGCTTCTTCGCTCCACGGCAACGCGGCAGCGGCATCCGGCACCGCGTGTTGCACCGCGTTCTCTGACCGCGCTTCCGGTCGTGGCGGGACGTTGCTGCCAAAACGTTTTGCCGCCAGAACCGCCAGATGCTCTTCGGTTACCACGTGCATGCCCAGTTCCTGCACGTAGCTTTCTGCGCGGCTCCTGACCATTTTGCGCAGGAAGGAAGGCACCCGCGACAGGCGCTTTTCCGCTTCCTTGTTCCAGATGAGTTTTTTGGGCTGCTCGACCAGCGGTTGGATGATGGCAGACCCATCGGGTATATGGACGCACCAGGGATCGGTATCCATCAGGCTGCCGCCCATGGCGAGCGGGCGCGCCCGGCAGCCGCCGCATAATTTCTGAAACTCGCAATTGCCGCATTTGCCTTGCAACTCGGGAGCACGCAGCGATTGAAAGGCGGGTGAGCGATCCCAGATGTCCCAGAATTTTGTTGAGCGGATGCTGCCCCCCTCATCGGGGATGTAGGGGCAGGCCGTGACGCCGCCCTGCGGGGTGATGCGGCAATAGTGGATTCCCGCCAGGCAACCGCCGCCTTCGTAACCGGCGGCGCGCGTCAGCGTCGAGGCGGGGTTGCGCTGGTAGGCGATGCGCTTGTAATGTGGCGCGCAGCGCGCGCGAATGAGCATATCCTGGCTGTGTTCCTGCGCCTCCACCAACTGGTTCAGCACCCGCTCGTAAGTGACGGGGCTGATATCCGACATGGATTCGCCGCGCCCGGTGCAGATCAGGAAAAAAACGTTCAGCACCCGCGCCCCGGCGGCGCGGGCAAAATCTATCATGGCGGGGATTTCGTCGGCATTGGATTCGGTGACAGAGAAATGGATCTGGAACGCGAGGTCGTGGCGCTTGCAGGCCTCAATGCCATCCAGGGTTTTCTCCCAAGCGCCGGGAAGCCCGCGAAATGCGTCATGCTTTTGCGGATCCAGCGAGTCCACGCTGATGCCCATCCCCATCGCGCCCGCAGCCTTCAACGATTGGACTCGTCTGTCGGTCAGCGCGATACCGTTGGTGCCCACTACCATGGAAAGCCCGAGCTTTGTGCCGTGCGCCAGCATTTCTTCGAGATCGGGAC
>VIKH01000042.1:8427-24784 GCA_008080515.1 Gallionellaceae bacterium
CGTGCTTCAGGGTTTCCGCATCCATATAGCAATGGGCGCAGGCGAGATTGCAGCGCTTGGTCAGGTTGACAGCGAGCAGAAATAAATCCCTGGTGCCGGGCTGTTCTGTGCGGGGTGCATCCATTATCGTTTCAAGGTTGACTTTGTTTCTGCCAACTCACGGTTTCTTTCCAAAACCGAACGGGCAACCACCTTGTGCGGGTTTGGGCGTCGCCGCGCTACCCTTCATTTTATTTTCCATCTCGGCGCGCGCCAGCTTGAGGCCCGCTTCCGCCACCTCCAGCGTAACCTCGGGGCAACTGTTCTGCCGCGCGTGATCCTCGATAAGTTTCTTGCAGTTGTCGCGCATGAACCCCTCTGGAACCCGCATCAGGCGGGCCAGTGCTGCGGCCTGCCAGTGCAGTTCCGCCGCCTTGCCGGAAGGTTGCCGCCCCGCTTCTGCGTCCGCCGCTCCGCTATCGAGAAACGCTTTGACGTGCCCGACCTCCACTTGGGCGCTTTTTTCCTGGCGGGCTTTCTTCTCGGCGCGCATGCTGAGGTTGCCGCGCACCGAAAGGTCGCTGACGGTACGCAACAGCGCGCTTGCCTCGGCGGTCCAGCGCATGGCGTCTTCCGCCGACGGCTTGTGCTTCAATTCGCCCGCATCGTAGGCGGCAACAATTTCTCCCATGGCCTGTTCCGCGTGGCTCGGCATGAGCTGGGCGGTGGCTTCTTCCACGATGCGCTGGGTGATAACGGTGTGGCCGTGCTCCTGCGCATAGCGCAATATGGCCATGCGCGCCATGCTGCGGACAAAGGAAGGCACCCGCTCCATTTTTGCTTCGGCTTCGTGAGTCCAGGAGGTGGTCACTTCGGAAACAACATCTATTTCCGGTTGGTATTCGCGCGCGCTGAGCAGAATGGCGCAGTCCACGTTGTGCAACAGGTGCTCGCTGTTGCCGCCGATGTCGAGCTCGTCATCGGCGTGGATGCCCAGCTTGCCGACGATCAGGAGTGTCGGTTGCACCTTTCTGACGTACTTTTCGATGGCATCGTGCGGTTTGCCATCCAGCAGTTCGGTTTCTATCTCGATTCCAAAATCCTGTGCGATGGAACGGGCAACCGCCAGATGACCGTCGTAGATCCTGGCAAGGCCGGAATCAATGATTTCTTCGTGCAGCTTTTCCTGTTCCTTGAACTTGAACACCTTGCCGGCTTCTTCCGATAACACGCCTGCGATGCGGTTGAAAGCCACATAGTGATAATAGGGGTCAAAGGCGGCGACGACCTTGACCGGAACCTGCCAGCGCGTGGCCAAAGCCAGGGCGGTGAGCAGCCCCCCGTAGGATTTGGCCGAGCCATCTACCGCCACCACTATCGGCCCGTCCTTCAGTGAGCGACCGGGCTCTTTGATGACCAGCGTATCAATCGCCGAACGCCGCGCCACGCGCTTGCAAACCGTTCCCAGCCTGCTCCCTTGTATGGCCCCCAAACCCAGGGCGCCCATGATGAGCAGGTCGTGCGCGCCCGAATTTGCTTCCCGCACCAGTTCCCGGTAATTCTTGCCTTCAAGCGAAGAGCGGCTGAACGCGATTCCGAGCCGACCGCATTCGGCTTCAGCCCGGTCTAGATAGGAATCCGTAATAATAGATAAGCCACGGGTAATCAGGTCGTCATGCACATCCCGCTGACGCTCCAGTTCCTGTTCCTGCCGGAATTGCTCGGGCAACCCCCCTTCCATCTGGCGAAAACGCATGTCGTGCAGCTTGGCCGCATAAACGTGAGAACCGGTTATTACCGCACCCTCCACCAGCCCAGCCAAATTTGCGGCAATTTCCGTGGCGGTATTGGCGTGATCCGAAGAATCCAGCGCGAGCAGAATTCGGCGATGCAAGCGGGCATCAAGGCTGGGCGCGGGCGTTTCCGTGGCAACCGCCCGAATAGCGTTGGGTGTCATGGTGCGATCTCTTAAATTTTCAGGTTTCTTGGTGCTGAAAGCCGGACAGCGAGAAATCCAGCGTTAGCGGCGGTCAGTAGATTAGCACAAGCGCGACGTTTTCAATGACCGTAAAGCGAGAGAGGTATATCCATGGACTCGCGTCCGCTGGACATACCTCGCTCGAACTACTTGTTGCCGCTGGCCTGCACTGTCAGGCCAGCTTAATGCGATACGGCCTGTTAATGACCCACTTTCAGAGTAACGTCGCTGGCTTGCTTCCTGCTGCCGCCTTCAACAAATCCCCCGCCCACGAGAGACGGGCCACCGCGACCAGCCATATCCGACTCCATCAGCTCGTTTGCTTCCTGAAAGTCTTTGTTCTTGGCCGCATTGAGCGCATCCACATCCCCCTTGATGGGCTTGAAGGTTGACTTGGGAGCAAGATACTCTGCCACGCTCTTCGGCGGCGGAACATCCTGCATCGCCCGGATGAAGGCGACTACGTTCCAGATATCCTGATCCATCAACAAATTACCCCAACCCGGCATGGAGGAGGAAAGTGAGACCGCCTCACCGCCGCCCTTTATAATCGTAAACAGTTCGAGGTTGGTCTTCTTCTGCATGTAGTCGCCTCTGGTCAAGGTTCTTGGCCTCGGGTTCAACTCGGCAGCGCTGGGGCCGTCACCATGCAACAACCAACCGTGGCACGCGATGCAATAGGAGTAGTACCACTGTTTTCCCTGCGTGGGATCGGCACCCGCAACCAGCGTCGAATCAAATTTGGGTGACCAGTTGTTCGTCCACTGGTTGTATGTTTCCTCGTTGGTGGCGCCCGGCTTCTTCACGCGATCCCACAACTCGGTTTTGTAGGAGCCTTTGGCTTCGCCGTAACCGCTGTCAGTTTTGTAAGTCTTGGCGTCAGAGTTGGCGCGCTTACCCACACCGGTCAGGTAGTCAAACGGGGCGATACCGTAGGTGCTGCCCCCTTTGCCTTCCGAGAAATCCTCGGCTTCCCTACCATATGCTTCTGCCGCCTTCTTCACTTCTGCATCGCTCTGGGTGGGACACTCCACTTTCACCCCACCGGCTTTGCAACGCTTTTCCACTGCGGCCACCGCCGACGAACTCGCCCACATCATGCCCAGACCGGTAATTGCGATCAGGCATGTCTTCAATTTGCCATTCTCCATTTTGAATCTCCCTGTTTGTCTCCCCCAGCAGGGGGAGAACTGGTTATTTTCACACTGTGCGTGGAGGGTAAATTACAGACCCTTCACCTGTTCCGCGATCGTGACCTGGCCTTCTTCTACCAAGCCAGGAAGCTTTTGCGCTTCAGCGTATTCACCGGTAAGAAGGTTGGAATTCCCCTTCTTGGGATCGTCAACAAAGAATGTCGCTCTCATTTCCAAGTGCAACGGGCCACAGAAGTGGGTGCAGAATATTTCATATTCGCCCGCTATATCGGCAACAAACTCATGCACCGCAGTCACGCCGCGCGGAAGGTCCATGTTGGTTCTCAAGCCATAAGGCCCGTAGATGGTCAAGCCCATGGTGACGTCCGGGTTCTTGGTGATACCTGCCGCCTTGTCAATATTGGTGGCAAATATTCTTACCTTGTCGCCCTTGTTCACCCTCATCTGACGGGGAATGTAGCCGTAGCTGAAAGCTTTGACGTGGATTTCCTTCACACCGTCAACCACCTTGATGCCAGGCGCGGTATCTTCCTTGGGAATGAAGAATCTCTTCGATTTTGCGCGGTGCGCCGGATCCAGCAAGGGAGTCATCATGCCCGCCTTCAGCAATCCGCCTCTTTCCGCTTCGCCTTTAGTCCAATCCTTGATCAGGTAGGACATCAGGCTCTTGGCGTTATGCGGCTCGCCGTCCACTGGCATGATCTTCAGGGTCTTGCCGTAGGTCGGGCTTTTCTCCCGCGCATCCCACATTTCAAAGTTAACCGGATAGACGATGCCAGTCGGGCTGAACAGGCCGGTCGAGAACTTGTTCAGCGCCATCACGTAGGAGTTGTCCGCGCTGATGGAGATATGACCGGTGCGGTAGTGGGTAGGAATCTCGTCCACCACCTCCAGTTTTTTAAGGTCTATCTTTACGTTGGCATCTGCCACGAAGCAGCTCTCGTAAGCGTACTTGGAAGTCAATCCCTCCGGCTTGTCTATCCCCGCCCTATATGAGCCACCATCCTTGTTGTACACGTCCATCACCGAGTGGAGCGGGCCAGCGCAGGTCGGGATGACTTTCTTCACCGCCAGTTTTTCCGCATCAATGACAGTCATGGTCGCCGACAGCTTGTCGCTCACGATTACCAGGGTGCCTTCCGGAATCACGTCCGTGCCGTGCGGGTTCTTGCCCACCGGAATTTCCTTGACCAGCTTGAAAGGGCTGGTGGAAAACACGCCTACAGTCGAGTGGTAATAGTTATTGGAGAACACATACTTCCCGTCCTTGCCGGCATCAATGTAGTCCGGGGCGCTAGGCGAAGGGCCCCAGTCAATCACTTCAGTTTTACCGGTAGCGATGTCGGTCTTGGACATCTTGCCGGTGTACTCGCCCGTTCCAAACAGGGTTTTGCCATCTTTGCTCAACGCGATATGGTGAACCCCGAACGGGAACGGCAAGGCGATGATTCTTTCCAGATAACCGGTCTGCAAATTGATTTCGCAGATGGTGTTGGCGCCCTTGTCGTTGAGGTAGGCGTATTTGCCATCCGGCGTTCCGTTCTTGTTACCTGCTGGCAAGCCGCTAAACACCACTTCGTGCGTATCCACACCGCAATCAATGTGGCGATAGGTTTTAAAGCTGGGAATGCCGATGACCGCCAGTTTGCCGTCCACCCCGCCCGACGAGTAAAGAATCATCGGGTCGTGCAGCGGCGTATCCTTGGGCGAATGATCCGCATTCTGCCACCCCGGGATCACCTCTTTATCTGCGGCGTTGGCAGCACCCATCGCTAAACAGCCCGCCGAAAGAGCGCCTATCATAAGAAACTTATATTTGCCTTGCATTATTACCTCCCCTGTACGCTGCTACTTAAAATTTTAGGGGTAGCGATTGCCTTCGCTACCCTTCAACCCAGATCAAATCAGATACCGCCACTGCTCATCTAATGCACATACACAATTAAATTCACTGGTTGCGAGTATGCGTGCGGCCACTAAACCGTCTTGCACTCGCCCCGCCCGCAACCCAACGTTCTTTGCAGGACTCGCCAAGCCAACCACCAGCGCGGCAACACCCCGCACTATCTAGCGCCTACCCCCATGCGACAGTTTGACGCACCTTGGATTGGATAATTACACTACTCATGCACTGCACGATTGACTTACATCAAGAAGTGGATATAAATTTATTTCGGATAGCGTTTACAGACAGCGGCTTAAGCCAGTGTTTTAAAGTGGTAAATCGAATGTAGCATTTCAAATGCCGCCTTCAAATTTGCAGTATCTGCCGCTTGATTCTGCCATATCCCGGATACCCGAATCCTGTTTTGGCGCTTTGCAGCGATGTGCGGCGTCAGGCCGCGCATCCAACCTTGATTGATAGTTTATCCTGCTTCAAGCAGAATCCACCGTACATTGGCTGGTTGGGCGGTGCCCAGGGTTATGTGCATAGCTCCTTGAACTCTACTCAGCCTATCGGGCCAAAAGTTACTGGCAATGCGTAATTACCTTATCGGTGTAACCTCGGATGTATTTGAGCTTTCGGCAACACAGTACAAAAAAATGAAATTACCGACACCCCTCATTTTTTCGCTGCTATTGAGCGCCGGGTGCTCGGATGCTCCGCTCATAACCTCATCTGACCGCTCATCCCCTACAAAAGAAGCCCCGGTTTCCACGCCAGCAACCCCATCGCCACAGGGGGCGACACCGCCTTCAACAAGCTCAACAGCAGCATCCACAATATTGCCCAGAACCAACCCTGGACATACCGTCAGATGCAACGGGAGCAACCAAACATTGAGGTCTTGCTATGACCAAGCCGACGAAATCTGCGAAACGCAAAAACATTTTGTCTCCCATATATTAAAAATTGAAGAGACGGGATCCGGCAACCAGATTGCGCGTGCGCTCAGCTTCAAATGCAACACCGAGATCAGTTATGGCAGCGTCGGCTTTCCGGATAACGCGCAAGCGCCGACACTCCAAAAAAGGCCATCCGTTCAAAAACAATTACTCTGGGGCAATTAAGAATGCCCCCATTCAGACCAAATCCGGCCAAGTTCCCAGCCGTTTCGGTATAATGCCCGAAATTATGGCAGACCCCGCAGCATCAAAAATCTCGTTTTCATCCCTTAACCTGGACCCGCAAATTCTGCGTGCTGTCGGGGAAGAAGGCTACAGCGAACCCACGCCGATCCAGGCGCTGGCTATCCCGCACGTACTGGCGGGCCGCGACCTGATGGCAATGGCGCAGACCGGCACCGGAAAAACAGCGGCGTTTACCCTGCCCTTGTTGCAGCGCCTGTTGCCGCACGCCAACACCAGCGCCTCTCCGGCGCGCCACCCGATCAGGGCACTGATACTGGTTCCGACCCGCGAACTGGCGATCCAGGTCGAAAAAAGCGTGGAAACCTATTCCAAACATGTGCTGCTGCGCTCCACTGTCGTTTT
The DNA here is from genome assembly GCA_008080515.1 of Gallionellaceae bacterium. GTDB lineage: Bacteria > Pseudomonadota > Gammaproteobacteria > Burkholderiales > Gallionellaceae > VIKH01. The sequence continues at coordinate 14,974 of VIKH01000042.1, forward strand.
TGGCGGTGTTGACATCAAGCTGCAAAAACCCGCGCTGTTGAAGGGTGTGGAAATTCTGGTAGCTACCCCCGGTCGCCTGCTGGATCACGTCGAAAGCCGCAACCTGATGCTCAACAGCGTGCAGGTGCTGATCCTCGACGAAGCGGATCGCATGCTGGACATGGGGTTTATGCCCGACCTCAAGCGCATTCTTGCGCTATTGCCGAAGCAACGCCAGACCTTGCTGTTTTCCGCAACTTTTTCCGACGACATCAGGAAGCTCGCGCACGATTTCCTCGTCAACCCGGTCACGGTGGAGGCGGCACGGCGCAACACGGCTGCTGAAAGCGTCAAACAATCGGTCATCCTGGCCGACCATGACGACAAACAGGATGTTCTGGCCGACCTGATTCGTGCGCGCGGCGTCAACCAGGTACTGGTGTTTACCCGGACCAAACTGACGGCGGCGCGGCTGGCGCGTGCTCTGGATCGCTGCGGCATCCCTTCCGACGCCATTCACGGCGACAAAACCCAGCCGGAGCGGATCAAGGCTCTGGATGCCTTCAAGGAAGGAAAAATCACCGTGCTGGTGGCAACCGACGTTGCGGCGCGCGGGCTGGACATAGACCAGTTGCCGCTGGTGGTCAACTACGAACTGCCGCACACCGCCGAAGATTACGTCCACCGCATCGGTCGCACCGGACGAGCGGGCGCCAGTGGTGAAGCCGTTTCTCTGGTTGACAGCAAAGAAGACCGTTACCTGAAGGACATCGAGAAACTGCTCAATCGCGAATTGCCCCGCGAACCGGTCGCGCGCCCAACTGCACCGCGCGCTGCTCCGCGCCACCGTCCCGCCGCCGCAGTCAGCGGAAAGAAAACCGCAGCTGCGGATGACTGGTTTTTGAAGCCTTACGAACCCTCGCCGGTCGTCGCAAAACCCGAGGATCCACCCTCCTTGCACAAGGACAAACCCAAAAAGCAGCTTGCCGCACTGTTGTCGGGAAAACGCTGAATTGCAGGAGGTGGAGCGGGTGAACGGGATCGAACCGTCGTATGCAGCTTGGGAAGCTGCCGTTCTACCATTGAACTACACCCGCGCGTAGAATGCTGCGCGGATTCTAACACGGGCAGCAAAGCAAAGTGAGCACCCTGATTATCAACGGCGCACCGCGCCAGTTCCCGCGCAACATGCGCGTCTTCGAGCTGATCGAAGAGATGGGTTTGACCGGCAGGCGCATCGCTCTGGAGCGCAACGGTGAAATCGTGCCGCGCAGCCAGTTCGCCACCCAACAACTGGAAGATGGCGACAGGATGGAAATCGTCGTTGCCGTCGGCGGCGGCTAAATTCCGCCATTCCCGCAGCAGGAATTCGGCCTGGCAATTCCGCTATTGTTTAAGAAGGACTTCCGCCTGCAAAAATGGCGGTTCGTGCATCGCAAATTTTGCAACAACCTTAATCGAGCAGGAATCCTGAAATGAACGACAAACTCATCATCGCAAACAAAAGCTATTCTTCCCGGCTGCTGGTCGGCACGGGCAAATACCAGGACTTCGCCGAGACGCGCGCGGCGCTTGACGCCAGCGGCGCGGAGATCGTCACGGTGGCGATCCGCCGCACCAACCTCGGCCAGAACGCCAACGAACCCAGCCTGCTCGATGCGGTGCCGCCCACCCAATTCACCTACCTCCCCAACACCGCCGGGTGTTACACCGCCGAAGACGCGGTGCGCACCCTGCGCCTGGCGCGCGAATTGTTGGACGGCCACACTCTGGTCAAGCTGGAAGTGCTGGGCGACCCGCAATCGCTCTACCCCAATGTGGTGGAAACGCTCGCAGCCGCAAAGACGCTGGTGGCGGAAGGCTTTCAGGTGATGGTCTATACCTCGGACGACCCCATCATCGCCAAACAACTGGAAGACATCGGCTGCGTGGCGATCATGCCGCTGGCCTCGCTGATCGGCTCCGGCATGGGCATCCTCAACCCGTGGAACCTGCAACTCATCATGGAGCGCGTGCAGGTGCCGGTGCTGGTGGATGCCGGTGTGGGCACCGCTTCGGATGCCGCCATCGCCATGGAACTGGGCTGCGATGGCGTGCTGATGAACACGGCCATCGCCGCCGCGAAAAACCCCGTGCTGATGGCCGGGGCGATGAAAAAAGCGGTGGAAGCCGGGCGCGAAGCCTTTCTCGCCGGGCGCATGCCGAGGAAACTTTACAGCGCCACGCCGAGTTCGCCAACAGCGGGACTGATCGGCAATAAACCTTAAATGCAGCATCGCAGCACGCACATCCGCAGCTACGTGCTGCGCCAGGGGCGCGTGTCGAATGCGCAGCAGCGCGCGCTCGACACCCTGCTGCCGCGCTTCGGCCTCCCCTACGCCGCGCAATCGCTGAACCTGGATGCCGCCTTCGGCAGGACCGCCCCAAAAATTCTCGAAATCGGTTTCGGCATGGGCGAAACTACCGCCCAGATTGCTGAAGCCAACCCCGGCAACGACTATCTGGCGCTGGAAGTGCATACGCCGGGGGTCGGCAGCCTGCTCAAGCTGATCGAAGAAAAGCGGCTCGGCAACGTGCGCATCATCCAGCACGATGCCGTGGAGGTGCTGCGCGACATGCTGGGCGACAATTCGCTGGATGGCGCGCATATTTTTTTCCCCGACCCCTGGCACAAAGCCCGCCACAACAAGCGGCGCCTGATTCAGCCGCCTTTCGTATCGTTGCTGGCAGGCAAGCTCAAGCCCGGCGGCTATCTGCACGCCGCTACCGACTGGCAGGATTACGCCGAACAGATGCTCGCCGTATTTGCTGCCGAGCCGCTGCTGGAAAATACCGCCGCCGCTTACGCGCCCCGCCCCGCCTATCGCCCGCTCACCAAATTCGAGCAGCGCGGTTTGCGGCTGGGGCACGAAGTGTGGGATTTAGTGTTCCGGCGGAAGGAAAATCTGTAGCAAGTCATTCAGGAAGCGCTGCCCCAGGCCGGTCGGGGCGATCCGGTTCAGGTCGCGTAACAACAGCCCGCGCCGCCCGGCTTCTTCCAGTTCGCGCCGCAGCATCAGCAACGGCAGGCTGGTGCGCTCCGCAAACAGCGTTTCATCGAACCCCCCATTCAAGCGCAGCGCATTCATCATGAACTCGAACGCCAGATCGCGGCACCCGACCTCGCGCTCCTCCTGCACCGGCGATCCGCGCGCCACCGCATCGAGATAGGCTTGCGGCTGCTTGTGGCGCGCCTGGCGCACCACCCTGTCCGGGAAACTCAATTTGCTGTGCGCCCCGGCACCGATGCCCAGATAATCGCCGAACTGCCAGTAGTTCAGGTTGTGCCGCGATTGCTTGCCGGGCTGCGCGAAAGCCGAGGTTTCATAATGCCGGTAGCCGCAGTTAACCAGAAATTCCTCAAGTTGCCGCCCCATCTCGCCACTCGCATCCTCGCCTGGCAGGGCAGGCGGATGGCGGTGAAACGGCGTGTTCGGCTCCAGCGTCAGCTGGTAGCAGGACACGTGCTGCGGCACAAATTCCAACGCAGCGCGCATGTCCTGTTCGGCTTCTTCCAGCGTTTGCTGCGGCAGCCCATACATCAAATCCAGGTTGATGTTGTCGAAATGCTGCCGCGCGATCCCGGCGGCGCGGCGCGCCTCAGCCGCATCGTGGATGCGCCCCAGCGCCTTGCTCTGGATACCCAGCGACAGCCGGTTCACTCCGGCGCGGCGATACCCGGCGAAGCGCTCCGCCTCAACCGTGCCGGGATTGGCCTCCAGGGTGATTTCCGCGTTCACGTCCAGCGGCAGCAGCATGCGCACCGCTGCCAGCAACTCCTCGACGGCCCGCGCCGAAAGCAAGCTGGGCGTGCCGCCGCCGATGAACACGGTGTAAACCTTGCGCCCCCAGATTTGCGGCAGCGCCTGCTCCAGATCGCGGGTGAGCGCCGCCACATATTCCTGCTCCAACAGGCCGTTTCGCGCCTCGTGCGAATTGAAATCGCAATACGGGCATTTGCGCACGCACCACGGTATGTGGATATACAGCGACAGCGGCGGCAGCGCCCGAAAGTTGAGCGCCTGCGCCTTGAGGCCGACAGGGTGCAAAGGATAGCTGGTCATGCCTTGAACTCCCGACAAGTGGGATGCTTTCGCTGAACGGGGGACCCTCTGCTGTGCGAGGCCGGGTTGTCGTCCGGCAGCATCGGGCCGCCGCTTATCTTTGCCAGAAGCGCGGCGTAAAGATGATCAGCAGGGTGAAAATTTCCAGCCGCCCGACCAGCATGGCCAGGGTGCAGACCCAGGTCTGGAAATCGGTCAGCACTTGGTAGTTGCCGGCCGGGCCAACCACACCCAAGCCGGGGCCAAAGTTGTTGATGCAGGCGATCACCGCAGAAAAACCGCTGATGAAATCCATACCGCTCAACAACAAAATAAATACCAGCACGGTGATGCTCATGAAATACAGAAAAATGAAGCCCAGCACCGAAAACACGATATTGTTGGGGATCACCTGGCCGCCAATTTTCAGAGGGTCTACCGCTGCCGGGTGCAGCAGCCGGAGGAATTCGCGCCCGGCCTGCTTGACCAGCACCAGGGTGCGGATCATCTTGATGCCGCCGCCGGTCGAGCCGGAACTCGGGGCGACACAGGCTAGAAACATCATCAGCATCGGCGCAAATATCGGCCACAGGTTGAAGTCCGCATTGGCATATCCGGAACTGCTGGCAATGGATACCAGATTGAAACTGGCGTAGCGCAACGCTTGCAGAAAATCCGGGTATACCCCGCGCCACCACAGGAAAACCGCCACTACCAGACAGCCCGCCAGGATAACGGAGATCGTGGCCACGCCCTCCACGTCATCCCAATAGGCTTTCAGGCTGCGCCGCCGCAGCATCAAAAAATGGGTGGCAAAATTGATGGATGCCACCAGCATGAACCCGATCAGCACGAATTCGATCAGCGGAGAATCGAAATAGCCGATACTGGCGTCGTGCGTGGAGAACCCCCCCAGCCCCATCGCCGAAAAGGCGTGGCAGACCGCATCCAGCCAGCTCATCCCTGACAGCTTCAGCGAGGCGATGCAGGCCAGCGTGATCGCGACATAAATTATCCACAGGCTGCGCGCCGTCTCGGCGATGCGCGGCGTCAGCGCGGCATCTTTCACCGGCCCCGATGTTTCCGCCTTGAATAATTGCCTGCCGCCGATGCCGAGCAGCGGCAGGATCGCCACCGCCAGCACGATGATGCCCATGCCGCCCAGCCAGTTCAGCTCGTGCCGCCACAGGTTGATGGCGGGCGGCAGGTTGTCCAGCCCGACCAGCACGGTCGCCCCGGTGGTGGTGATGCCGGACATGGTTTCAAAGTAGGCGTCGGTGAACGACAGGCCGGGCATCACCAGCAGCAGCGGCAAGGTCGCCACCGCCGGCATCGCGGTCCACATCGCCACCACCAGCAGGTAGCCGTGGCGCACCGAGAGCTCGCCCCGGAAACGGCGCGTCAGCGCCCACATCAGCGCGCCGGTGAGCAGAGTCCACGCCATCGCGGCCAGAAAATCGGCCAGCGTGCCGTCGTCGTAAATCAGCGAGGTGAGGATGGGCAGGGCGTAGGCGAGGCTGAACACGACCAGCATCAGGCCCAATGCGTGGATGACGGTCAGCGCGCGCAGCATGGCAAACCGGTATCAAACCGCCGTCGGTTCATTTGCGATCTGGCGGGCAGGTGGTCAAAAGAAACTCACCCCAACCTGAAACAGTTTTTCGACTTTGCGGATCATCTGCTTGTTGATCACGAACACGATCACGTGGTCGTCGGGTTCAATCATAACGTCGTGATGCCCCATGATGACCTGGTCGCCGCGCACGATCGCGCCGATGGTGGCACCTTTGGGCAGCTCGACTTCATCCAGGCGCCGCCCCACCACCTTGGACGACTCCCGGTCGCCGTGCGCCACCAGTTCCAGCGCTTCCGCCGCACCGCGCCGCAACGAATGCACTACCGCCACATCGCCCTGGCGCACGTAGGCCAGCAGCGAGCCGATGGTGACATGCGCGGGCGAAAGCGCGATGTCTATCTGGCCGGATTGCACCAGCTCGACGTAAGCGTTGCGGTTGATCAGCGCGACCACCTTGCGCGCGCCCGCCCGCTTGGCCAGCAGCGCGGACATGATGTTGTTTTCGTCATCGTTGGTCAGCGCGCAGAACACGTCCGTTTCCGCGATGTGCTCGGCAGCCAGCAACTTTTCGTCGGTGCCGTCGCCGTTCAGCACCAGCGTGTGCGCCAGCTCGCCGGCCAGCCGCTCGCAGGATTTTTTGTTGTGGTCAATCAGCTTGACCTGGTAATCCTTTTCCAGCGAAAGCGCGAGGCGGAAGCCGATGTTGCCGCCGCCCACGATCATCACGCGCCTGGCCGGTTTGTCCATGCGCCGCAACTCTTTCAGGATGGTGCGGATATGCTCGGTCGCCGCGATAAAGAACACTTCGTCGCCCGCCTCGACCACCGTGTCACCCTCGGGGATGATCGGGCGGTCCTGCCGGAAAATGGCCGCGACGCGCGCGTCTATCTGCGGCATGCGCCCCCGCATGTGGCGCAACGGGTGGCCCACCAGCGGCCCGCCCGCGACCGCCCGCACCGCCACCAGCGACACCAGGCCGTCGGCGAATTCCAGCACCTGTAACGCCTCCGGAAACTCGATCAGCTTGCTGATGTAGTCGGTCAGGATCTGTTCCGGGCAAATGGAAAAATCCACACAGAAATTTTCTGCGTCGAAAATGGCGGGGTGTTCCAGATAATCGCTGGAGCGGATGCGCGCGATTTTGGTCGGCGTGTTATGCAGGCTGGCGGCCAGCTTGCAGGCCACCAGGTTGACTTCGTCGCTCTGCGTCACCGCCAGCAGCAGGTCGGCATCGGCGATGCCGGCCTGTTCGAGGATGGAAGGGTGGGAGGCGCTCCCGGTCAGGGTGCGCAGGTCGAAGCGGTCCTGCAGCAGGCGCAGCTTGTCCGCGTCAAGGTCCACCACGGTGATGTCGTTGGCTTCGCTGACCAGGTTCTCCGCCACCGTCGAGCCGACTTGCCCCGCCCCGAGTATCAGAATTTTCATGCTTGCGGCACCATGCCGAAGATTTTACGAAAGCTGCCCGAAAACGGCAGCAGACCGGATTTCACAGGTGCGCCCGTATCCAGTTTTTCCATTCTTCAAACAAAGCCGGATTCGGCGCGGCAATGACCGAGCGCTGCCACACGCCCCCCTGGTCAAACTCGTCGCATTCCAGGCAGCAGGCCCGGCCACCGGTCTCGTGCAGCACCAGCGAGCCGGCCGCATAATCCCACAGCTTCTGGCCGCCATGCAAATACAGGTCATAGCGGCCCGCTGCGGTATAGCACCAATCCAGGGTGCTGGCGCCAAAGTTGCGTTGCGAGCTGTACGGCGGAGCGGCGGCCAGTTCCGCAACCAGCTTGCTGCCGAGACGCTTCATGTCCACGTTGGCCAGCGCGCCGGACAGGGACGTCGCGACGGTGCGGCTCACCAACTTCTCCCCGTTCAGGAAGGAGCCGCGCTCCAGCTCCGCCGCAAATGTTTCGTCCGCTACCGGATCATGCACCACCCCCAGCACGCTGCGGCCATCGCGCACCAGCGCGACGGAAACCGCGAAATATCCCAGGCCGCGCACGAAGTTGGAAGTGCCATCAATCGGGTCTATGCACCAGACGCCATCCTTGCCGTCCGCCCAGGATTTGGCCTGCTCGGCTTCGGCCATTTCTTCGCCGATCACCGGCACGTTCAGGATGTTTTGCAGCTTGCGCGTCAGCGCTTCCTGCGCGGCAGTGTCGGCTTCGGTGCACAGGCTGCCATCGCTCTTGTGCTGGTGCGCCACCTTCATGTAGCGCGGCATGATTTCCTCTGCCGCCACCAGCTTGACTGCCGCCGATGCCGCCTTCAGCATGGCGCTCATGGTTTTGGCGCGCGGCGGGCCGCGCTTTTCCACTGGTTTAATCAAGGTTCACTTCCGTTTACCGCTTTATGTTTCGTTTTTCCACTTAATTGAGCAGCCGATGCTGGCGATCTGCTCCAGCGGGCCTTTGCCGGTTCGCGCGATCTGCACCATGGCGTCGAACAGCTCGCGCGGCGCATCCGGTACCGCTTCCTTGCGTGACGCATCCAGGCGACCGCGATACTGCAATTCCAGGCCGGCGTTGAAACCAAAGAAATCCGGCGTGCATACCGCGCCATAAACACGGGCGATTTGCTGGGTCTCGTCCAGCACGTAAGGGAACGGGAATGCGAATTCCTGGGCCACTTGCCGCATGTTGTCGAACGAATCTTCCGCATATTCGGCGGGGTCGTTGGACATGATGGCGATGCTGTTGATGCCGTGTTGCAGCAGTTCTCGGGCATCGCGCACGATGCGGTCGCGCACCGATTTCACATAAGGGCAATGGTTGCAGATGAACATCACCAGCAGGCCGTTCCTGCCCCGCGCGCTTTGCAGCGTGTGTTGTCTGCCATCCACACCCGCCAGGTCGAAATCGCCGGCCTTCCAGCCGAAATCGCATACCGGTGGCTGCAAACTGACCAAGATGGGTTGCTCCTTTTGTCGGGGCCGCTATATTATCATGCAAGCCCATCGCTTCTATAACCCCGGCCATGTCCGCACCGCGCTTCTACTGCCCGCCGCCGCTACCTGTCGGCACCCGTTTCGAACTGCCGCGCGCCGCCGCCCACCATGCCCACCGCGTATTGCGCCTGCGCGTTAACGACCCGGTACAGATTTTTGATGGCGAGGGGAACGCGTTTGACGCCAGGATTGATGAAATCGGCGGCAAGCGCGTGGTGCTGCGCGAATTGCAGGCGCGCATGGCCGAAGTCGAATCCCCGCTACGCATCACGCTGGCCCAGGCGATGTGCGGCAGCGAGAAAATGGACTGGGTCGTGCAAAAGGCCACCGAGCTGGGCGTTGCGGAAATCTGTCCAGTGCAGACGCAGCGCAGCGTGGCAAAGCTCTCTGCCGACCGCGCCGACAAGCGGTTGCTGCACTGGCACAGCATCGCCACCGCCGCCTGCGAGCAATGCGGGCGCAATGTGCTGCCCCGCATACGCGCACCGCAGGACTTCGGTGCCTGGCTGGCAGAAATACGCACCGCGCCGGGCGCCAGGCTGGCCCTGCATCCCGACGGGGTCGCAGCGCTGCACAAACAGCCTCCTCCGCAAGACGGCGTCACCCTGCTGATCGGGCCGGAAGGCGGGTTCGGCGAGGAGGAAATCGAAATGGCGCGTTTCGCCGGGTTTACCCTGATCCGCATGGGCAAGCGGGTGCTGCGCACCGAAACGGCGGCGATAGCGGGCATCGCGGCGCTGCAAACCCTGTGGGGGGGGTTCAGCGTATAGGGCGCCTCTAAAAATTCACACTTCATCCCAACTGCTGTGTTGCAGAAAAAATTTCTTGCTGACATATCACCCAGATGCGGGAAATTTTTTCTGCGCCTTGCATTTGGGCGAACTCTGAATTTTTAGTCTCTTATCGGTTAACTCATCGCAACTTATGACAAAAATTTAGCGTAAATCAAACATTGGCGCGGCTTTCAAAGTGATTCAAAATTAGGTTGCTGTAGGGTGGAAAAAGCATAGCGTTTCCACCAATGGATTGTTTCGACGGATCGGTGGATACGCGCTACGCGCTTTATCCACCCTACTTTTTTGGTTCCGGCTCGTCCGGCTTAGGGAAACGCAGATTTATCCTGAAAGACTTACTTGGCCACAGAGCGCACAGAGATCACAGAGGGAAAGCAATAAACCTAGAAACCTCAGTTGGCAGGTGTTCATCCCTTCGACACGCCCGCTACGCGGGCTG
>VIKH01000043.1 GCA_008080515.1 Gallionellaceae bacterium
GCCGCTACTTTTTTGGCCGGGGCCGCCTTTTTAGCGGGAGCCGCTTTTTTGGCTGCGGGTTTTGCTTTCTTTGTTTCTGCCATTTCAACCTCCTTTGATAGTCATGAATTAAACGACAATACCCATCTACTTCATCTTCAACATACCGCTATGCGGCACGGCTGAAGCCCGTTAACCCGAGGCAGCACTGCGTCAGGCAAAATAATTTTGGGCACCTGCACCCCCAGGTTCGATTCCCGCCTCTCGCTGGCGTACGCCACGTACTCCCGGTACGGCAAGCAATCCGGTTTGCCATCCCCGAGCCAAGGCAATGCCGCACAGCAACCGAGCGAGGGGCAACAGCAAACACACAAGCTTGAACGCGGCTGCGCGACCACCGCTGGCCGCACTACGCGGGTTAAACAGGATATTTGGGGAAGAAGAAGGGTCAAAAACGTCGCGTATGGACACGGGAAAAGGTGAAGCGCTAACTATTTCAAGTTGCATGCAACTCCCTCTGGCGGGTCGGGGCTGGCTTGGCCCGGTAGCATCGAAAACACTACATATAGTGTCCCGCGAGCTAATTTTAGCTAATTCTAGTGCATCCATTAAAAAATATGCAAGCAGTTTTTTGTTTATTTGCAATATTTTTCATCTGGCCGCGAGATCGGTGTGATGGCTTTGCCTGGCGTCGTCGGATTCGAGCAAATTTTTCGAGGCTGGGTTGAAGGGCGCGGAAACACTACCGCACTGACGTTTGGCAACGATGCCGGACGGGGGCCGTTCGGGGTGGCACGGGCTTGGTATGGGGGCGTTGACAAACAGCGTTGCGGGGCAAAGGCTAATACGGTTATCATCAAAGACTAACTTATCTAAATGCAATTCTAATGATCGAAGTCGAGAATTTAGTCAAAGAATATGGCGAGTTCCGCGCCATAGACAATATCAATTTCACGGTCGGCAAAGGCGAAATTTTAGGTTTCCTGGGGCCAAATGGGGCGGGGAAAACCACCGTCATGCGCATATTGACCTGCTTTTTCCCGCCCACCTCCGGCAAGGCCATCGTAGCGGGTTTCAACTGCTTCGAGGATTCGCTCAATGTGCGCAAGAGGATAGGCTATCTCCCGCAGAAAGTCCCACTCTACGAAGACATGAAAGTGCATGACTACCTTCGTTTTGTGGCGGCCGTCAAGGGAACGCCCGCCAAAGAAGTCAACCGGAAAACCGCCAAGGTCATGGATGACTGCGGCCTCTCCGATGTTTCCCACAAGTTGATCAGCACGATTTCCGGGGGATACAAACAAAGGGTCGGCATCGCCCAGGCACTGGTCAACGATCCCGAGGTGCTGATTCTCGACGAGCCGACAGTAGGGCTGGACCCCAAGCAGATCAAAGAGATCCGGAGCCTGATCAAGGAACTGGCCGGCAGGCACACCGTTATTCTCAGCACCCACATCCTTCCGGAAGTCAGCATCCTGTGCGGCAGGGTAATCATTATCAACAAGGGCAAGCTGGTGGCGGTGGACAAACCAGAAAATCTTGCGTCGGAAAACACCAAGAAAATGTTCCTGCGCATCAGCGGCAACGCGCAGATGATCGAACGGGAGCTGGCCGCAACAGGCGGCATCTCGAGCTTCGAAAAAGAACAAGTCGCGGGTGATGCCTGCGGATTTGTCGTCGTGTTTGATGATGAAAAAAGGGGAAGGCAGGGCATTCAGTCCATGATCGAGAAGAACAATTGGGATCTCCTGGAAATGCGCCCTCTGGAAACAAGCTTGGAAGATATTTTCATCAAACTGGTCACGAAGGAGGAGGCATGAATATCAGGAATGTCAGCCTTATCCTCAATCGGGAATTGAAATCTTATTTCAGTTCGCTGACCGTTTATGTGGTGATCCTGATGTTTCTCCTGATGACGGGTTACTTCTTCTATAACCTTCTCGCCACTTTCTCGATCGTCAGCTTCCAGGCGCAAACCGACCCCATGCTGGCCAAGCAATACCAGCTCCTGAACATCAACGAAACGGTTATCAGGCCGCTGTTCGGCAGCATCAGCATCATCCTGCTGCTGATGACGCCGCTCCTGACCATGCGCCTCTTTGCCGAAGAAAAGAAAACCGGCACGATCGAACTGCTCCTGACCTTTCCGATCAATGACGTGGACGTGGTGCTGGGCAAATATCTGGCGTGCATCGTCGTGCTGCTGACCATGGTCGCACTGACGGCCACCTACCCGATTCTGCTGATCGCGCTTGGCGAGCCGGAAGTGGTACCCATTATCACCGGCTATCTGGGGCTGGTGCTGATCGGTGCTGCGGCCATCGCGCTGGGGATATTTACCTCCTCCCTGACGGAAAACCAGATTGTTTCCGCTTCGATATCCTTCGGTATGCTGTTTTTCTTCTGGCTGATCAGCTACTCCGTTCCGCTCGTTTCCGCCGGTCTGGGCCAAGTTCTCGGCTATCTCTCGATCAACGAGCATATCGCGAGCTTGTCAAAGGGCGTCGTGGATTCGGAAGATATTATTTATTACCTGTGCTTCATTGTGCTGTTTCTTTTCCTCACCTTGAGAAGCCTGGAAACGAAGAGGTGGCGATAATGAAAAGCAAAAGCTGGTTTGTGCCGCTGGGCATCCTGTCGGTATTGCTGGTTGCGGCAGGGGGGATCACATTCGCGATCACCGGCGAAATGGGCAACCTGCCGGTTTCCCTGATCTGGGTCGGCCTGCTGGGGCTGCTACTGTTTTTCTATATTTATTTCCCTGAAATCCGCGAGTTCATCACCAAGCGCTCCACTAAATACGCCTTTAACACGGCAATCATGAGCGCGGTGTTTTTCCTGATCATCCTGCTGATCGGGGTGATGTCCATCAAATACAAGACGCGGATAGACCTGACGGAAAACCACCGCTACACCCTTTCCTCGCAGACCATCAAGATACTGAAATCTCTCAAGGAGGATGTGGAAGCCATCGCCTTCTACCGCAGCGACGAGAGAACCCGGCAGGCAATGTTCGACCTGTTGAGCGAGTATTCCTACCATTCGCCCAAATTCAGTTTCCATTTTGTGGATCCGGACCGGGATCCTTCCGAAGCGGTGAAGTACGGCATCACCTCCTACCGCACCACGCTGCTGAAATACGGCAACAAGCAGGAAATCGTCGGCACCGAGTCCGAAAACAAGCTGACCAATTCCATCATCAAGCTGATCAACAAAGATGTGAAAGTCATCTATTTCGTCAAGGGACACGGCGAGAAGAACATTGAAAGCGAAGCGGAGAACGGCTACACGCAGTTCAAGGAGGCCATCGAAAAGGAAAATCACCAGGTGCGCGACCTGATGCTGCTCAGCGCGGAAAAAGTGCCGGACGATGCGGCGGTGCTGGTGATAAGCGGTCCGGAAACCGACTACTTGCCTGGCGAGCTGGACAAGATAACGGCCTTTGTCAAAAAGGGTGGGCGGATGCTATTCATGCTCGATCCGGGCGGCGCGCCGGGATTGGCAAAATACCTGGGCGGTTTCGGGTTTGAAATCTCCGGTGAATACATTATTGACAAGATGAGCCAGGTCTATGGCGCAAACTTTCTGATGCCCGTGGTGGGCTGGTATTACAAGAACCACCCCCTTACCAGCGAGTTTGATCTGGCCACATTCTTCCCCATCGCCGGCTCGGTCCATATCAAGGAAGATCCGAGCAAGGGCAGCTACGACCTCGCCAAGACCAGCGACAAGAGCTGGGCGGTATCGGGAAAGCTCACCAAAGACGACGAGGAATTCAACCCGGACAAACACAAGCGCGGGCCGATCAGCATGGCGGCGGTCACCGCCGTGGAAGTGAATATCGGGGGGGGAAGCGCCAAAGAAGGGCCAGAGGATATCAAGACCTGGGGCAAGATTCTGGTGGTCGGCGATTCGGATTTTACCAGCAACAAGTTTCTCAAGACCGCAGGCAACCGCGATTTTGCCTTGAACGCGCTCAACTGGCTGGCCGAGGAAAACGTCCTGATCTCCATCCGAAAAAAAGAGGCCGGCCAGACCCCGCTCATGCTGTCCGCCGTTCAGGGCAAGATCGTTTTCTGGCTCTCTGTCGTGATTGTCCCGTCGTTACTGCTGGCGGTGGGAGTCGGCGTGGCGGCCAGAAGAAAGCGTAGCGCGTGAACTTCACCAAGAAAACGCTGTTCTGGGTAATCATGCTGATCGCGCTGAGTGGCGTGTTCTTCCTTTTCGACAGAAAGCAGGAGGAAGTCAAACAGGTCGAGGAAGCAAACCTGAAGCTCCTGCCGTTTACCGTCAAGGAGGTCAGCGAATTCCGGATCACCAACCTCAAGGACAATTCCAAGATCGGCGTGGTTCGAGGGAAAGACGGATGGCAACTGACGGAGCCCTTAAGCGCAAAAGGGGACGCCAAGGCGATTGAAAAATTCCTGACCAACATCGTTACCGCCAGAAAAGACGCGGTGCTGTTTGACAAGATCGAACCGGCCAAGCTGGCCGAACTGGGCCTGGCCACGCCCGAACTGGAGATGGGCCTGAAAGCCGGAGGACAGGAAACCGTTATCGTTTTCGGTGAAAAAGGGCCCACCCACAACATCGCCTACATCATGTTCAAGGGAAGGCCCGAGGTCTATCGCGTGCATTCCGATCTCAAGAGTGAAGCGGGCAAGGATGCCTACGCGCTGCGGGACAAGACCATTCTCGATTTTGATCCGGTCAAGATGCGACGGCTCGAAATCGCGACAAGAGATGGGCGCCGAGTGGTCGTCGAGCAGGACTTGGGTAAATGGAACCTGCTGGAACCGACTAGAGAGAGAGCTTCCATGGCCAAGGTGCTGGAGCTGCTCTACGCGATCAAGAATGCGGAAATCAAGGCCTTTGCCGACGAGAACCCGACCGATCTGTCGCCCTACGGCCTGCCTTTACCGATGCTGCAACTGACGGTGCACCTGGAACAGAAAGAGACTCCCTCCATCCTTGCCGTCGGCGACAAGGATAGGGCGAAGCGGGCGTATTTCGCCAGAACCAACCAGCAGAAGAAGGTATTCGATGTCGAAGAAGATATGGTCAACACCATTCTGTTGAGCATGGACAAACTGGCCGAGGGAAACACGGCAGGCAAATAGCATCCCGTCAGCCGTACACGATCCGCACCGCCCCTTCCCCAAGCATCTTGCGCAAACCGCCCAGCAGGTCATCATGCAGCGAGATGCGCCAATTTTCACCCAGGCGCAATTGGGCGCAACCGTCGCCGCTGCGGTATGCGATCAGCACCGGGCATTTGCCTTCGCGGTAGGGGGCGAGCAACTCCTTCAACTGCGCCACGCGCAGCCCGCTCTCTGCGTTGACCGACAATTCCAACCGTTTGGCGAAGGTGGAGCGCGCCGAGGCCAAATCAAACAGCTCATCCGCGCTCACGCGCATGTTGCCGGAAAATTCGTCCAAGCTGGCGCGGCCCTGCACCACCAGCAACTCGTCTTCGCGTATCCACGGGCGGCTGGCCTCGAAAGTTTCGTTGAACACCGTCATTTCCAGCTGCGCGCTGCCGTCATCCAGCGTCACCACGCCCATGCGGCCGCGCCGCGTCTGCTGGATGCGCACGCCTGAAACGATACCGGCCAGCACCACCTGCACCCCACTGTTGCGGCGCCCGCCACCGCTGTCGTTGCCGCCTTGCCCGGCAAGCTGCGGGGTGACGTCGGCCAGTTTCAGCTTGATAAACTGCGATAGCTCTTCCGCATATTCCTGGTAAGGATGGCCGCCGAGGTAAAAACCGAGCGCGAGTTTTTCGTTCTGCAGTTGTTCGCGCAGCGTCCAGCGTTCCACATTGGCCAGCATCACCGGCATTGCCGCGCTCGCGTCATCGCCGAACAGATTGTTCTGATTGGCCGCACGCGCCTGCTGCTCGGCGCTGCCCAGCGCGGCATCGAGCGACGCCAGCAATTGGTGGCGATGATCGGAAATGGTGTCGAATGCGCCGCCACGGATCAGCGCCTCGATGGCGCGGCGGTTGACAATGCGCTTGTCGGCGCGTCGGCAAAAATCGAACAGATCCCGGAAAGCGCCGCTGCTGCGCGCCTCGACAATGTTGGCGATGGCAGCTTCGCCGGTACCCTTGATCGCACCGAGGCCGTAAGCGATATTTTTTTCGCCTGCCGGGGCGAAGCGGTAGCCGGACAAATTGATGTCCGGCGGCATAATGCGCACGCCCTGTTGCAGCGTATCCTGATAAAAAAAACTGACCTTGTCGGTGTTGTCCATTTCCGAGGACAGCGTGGCCGCCATGAAAGCGGCGGGATAGTGGCATTTGAGGTACGCGGTCTGGTAGGCGACGACCGAATAGGCGGCGGCGTGCGATTTGTTGAAACCGTAGCCGGCAAATTTTTCCATCGTATCGAAAATTTCGTTTGCCTGGCTCGCGGCAATGCCATTATCCGCGGCTCCGGCGACGAAAATCTCCCGCTGCTGCGCCATCTCTTCAGGTTTTTTCTTGCCCATCGCGCGGCGCAAAATATCCGCGCCACCCAGGCTGTAGCCCGCCACCAGCTGGGCCGTCTGCATCACCTGTTCCTGATACACCATGATACCGTAGGTGCTGCCGAGCAATTTCTCCAGGCTCGGGTGAGGGTAAAGCACGGTTTCGCGGCCATGCTTGCGGGCGATGAAATTCGGGATGAAATCCATCGGTCCGGGGCGGTAAAGCGCGTTCAGCGCGATCAGATCATCCAGGCAATCCGGTTTTGCCTTCACCAGGCTGTCCTTCATGCCGCGCGACTCGAACTGGAACACCGCCGTGGTGTTCGCGGTCTTGAAAATACGTTCGTAGGTTTCCTTATCGTCGAACGGGATGGCCTCTATGGAGAAGGGGGAAGGGGGAAAGGGGAAGGGTAACGGCGGAGCAGAGGGTTTTTCCCCTTCTCCCTTGAGCACCGAAGATGCGTTCCCTTCTCCCTTCTCAAGCCATGCAACGGCTTCACCCTTCTCCCTTCCCTCTCCTCCCTTCCCCAATGCATTGACATACCTCACCGCCCAGTCAATGATGGTGAGCGTGCGCAAGCCGAGGAAGTCGAATTTCACCAGGCCAACCGCTTCCACATCGTCCTTGTCGAGCTGGCTCACCACGCTGTCGCTGCCTTCGGCGCAATACAGCGGACAAAAATCGGTGAGCCGACCCGGTGCGATCAGCACGCCGCCTGCGTGCATGCCGACATTGCGCGTCAGATCTTCCAGCCGTTCGCCGAGCTCGAGCAGCTCTTCCACGCCCTCTTCGCTGTTGATGACGGCGTTGAATTCCGGCTCCAATTCGCGCGCTTTCCTCAACGAAACCGGCTTCACGCCATCCAGCGGCACCAGCTTGGACAGGCGGTCGCACACGCCGTAGGGGAAATCCAGCACGCGGCCGACATCGCGGATCACCGCCTTGGAAGCCATGGTGCCGAAAGTGGCGATCTGCGACACGCATTCCTTGCCGTATTTCTGCTTGACATATTCGATCACCAGCTCGCGGCCATCCTGGCAAAAGTCCACATCGAAGTCGGGCATGGAGACGCGCTCCGGGTTGAGAAAGCGCTCGAACAGCAGGCCGTAGCGCAGCGGGTCAAGGTCGGTAATGCCGAGCGCGTAGGCCACCAGCGAACCCGCCCCGGAGCCGCGCCCCGGCCCGACCGGCACGCCGCTCGGGAAATTTGTGTCGCGGTACGATTTGGCCCAGCGGATAAAATCGGCCACGATCAAAAAATAGCCGGGAAAACCCATCTTGATGATGGTTTCGATCTCGAACGCCAGGCGTGCGCCGTATTCCGGCATTTTTTCCGCGCGCTCGCCCTCGTCCGGATAGAGCTGCGCCATGCGCGACTGCAAGCCGCCCCCGGCTTCCGCGCGCAGAAAGTCATCCAGGCTCGCGCCGTTCGGCGTGGGAAAATCCGGCAGGTGCGCCTTGCCGAGTTTCAATGTCAGGTTGCAGCGTTTGGCGATTTCTACGCTGTTCTGCAACGCCTCCGGCAGGTCGGCGAACAATGCCGCCATCTCCGCCTGGGTCTTGAAATACTGCTGGGCGGTGAATTGCCTGGTGCGCCGCTTGTCGTTCAACACGTAGCCTTCTGCGATGCACACCCGCGCCTCGTGCGCCTTGTAATCGTCCACGCTGAGGAATTGCACCGGATGCGTGGCCACCACCGGCAGCGCCAGTTCTGCAGCAAGCTGCGTCGTCTCGCGCAGGTGCGCTTCCTCGCGCGCGAACCCGGTGCGCTGCACTTCCAGATAATAGCGGCCGGGAAACAGCGCCGCCCATTCCAGCGCAAGCTGGTGGGCAGACGCCCGGTTGCCGTTCAGCAGCGCCGCGCCGACATCGCCGAAATGCGCTCCCGACAAGGCGATCAACCCGTCCGTGCCGCCGCGTAGCCACTGCTTGTGCAGTTCGGGGTGGCCGCGGCGCTGGTTTTCCAGATAAGCCCGCGTCAGCAAGCCGCACAGGCGCAGATATCCGACATGGGACTGGCACAACAATAACAGCCGGTGCGGCTGCTCGCGTTCGGCTTCGTTACCGATCATCACGTCGCAGCCGATAACCGGTTTGATGCCGCCAGCGCGCGCCGCGTTGTAGAACTTGACCAGGCCGAAGAGATTATTGAGATCGGTGAGTGCCAGTGCGGGCATGCCGTCACACTTCGCGGCGGCCACCGCATCCGGGATGCGCACGATGCCGTCGGCGATGGAATATTCGCTGTGCAGGCGCAGATGGATGAAGGCGGGGTTGATCATGGTGGCGAACTGTCTATTCTGGAATTTTACCACCGTCACCAGCACGACCTCCCCCCATGATCAAAACCGCCCACCCCGCATTCCAAAATGCGGAGACCCAGAAATAAAGAAGCCACCCAATACTGGATTAAAGGTAAGAGCATTGCTGCCGATAACGAAAAAAACGATGGCTTGCGGGAAGGGCTGGCAATACCTTTCCAAATTGCTTGGTTATGACCGTTGCTTCCGGGAATGCCGCCAAACCATGAAAAATATTTCAGTCACAAAGCAGTTAATTCTGCTGCTGTCCCTGCCGCTGGCCGGAATGATTATTTTTTCGGCGATCGGTGCCTGGCAAAGCTACCAGCAATGGAAAATCTTGGCGCAAACAGAATCGCTGATGAAGTTCGCCACCACCGTCGGCAACCTCGCACACTATTTGCAGATCGAGCGGGGTGCCACGGCGGGTTTCGTAGCATCAAAAGGCATCAGATTCGCCGGTGAACTGCCTGGCTACCGCGCCGAAACCGACAGGAACGTGACGCTGCTCAAAGAAGGCCTCGACCAGATCGCCGTGACAGTCCGGTCCGACACTTTCCGCGCGCATATCGAACCGATAGCCGGCAAGCTGAACGGCCTCAAGGACAACCGCGATTCGGCCTCGGGGTTCAAGATCACCGCGCCGGAAGCCGCCGCTTACTACACTGGTGCCATCGCCGCCCTGCTCGAAGCGGTGCCGGAAATCGCCGCGCAATCCAGCACGCTTGTCGCCAAACGCATGCAGGCCTACCAGATGTTTCTCGACGCCAAGGAGCACGCCGGGCGGGAGCGCGCGCTGATGGTGCCGGTATTTACCGCCGACAGGATCGAACCGGAGCAGTACCGGCATTTTCTGGATCTGGTCGGCGCGCAAAAAGAGCATCTGGAGATTTTCGTTGACCTCGCCACTCCGGACGAGAAAGCGTTTTACGACAGCAAGCTGTCCGGCCCGGTCAAAGATGACGTGGAGGCCATGCGCAAAGCCGTGACCAACGAAGTGGAAGTGCTGCGCAAGGTGGTGAACAACAAGGTGGCGGAAGCCGGCGGGTTCGGCGTCGAGCCGACCCGGTGGTTCGCCGCCACCACCGCCCGCATCAACGCCATGAAAGATGTGGAAAACCTGGTCGCCGCGAATATCCTGGAAGCTTCCGCCGGCATGGCAACCGGGGCGCGCACCGCGTTGGCCCTCTATCTGGGTTTCAGCGTTGCGGGCATCCTGGCGACGGTGCTGTTGGGGTTGTGGATCGTCAAAAGCATCATCGCCCCGATACGCGGCCTGCACCAGACCATCGCTCTGGTCCAGAGCAGCAACGACCTGACGCAGCGCGCCGCAATTTCCGGCAAGGACGAGATCGCCCAGGCCGGGGAGGCGTTCAACCTGCTGATGGGCGGCCTGCAGGGCATCATCCGCAACGTTTCCGAAA
>VIKH01000173.1:0-2188 GCA_008080515.1 Gallionellaceae bacterium
CCCGTTGCGTTCGGATCTTTATGATAGGGTCAATGACGTCTTGGAATGAACGGTTACTCTGCAAAGCCCATCGCCCGTAGCGCGACGGTATCGCGGATCTGGCGGATACGCGCGATTTTACCTTTCTTCACGGTGAAAACAACCGAGCTTGAATTACGTCTTCCAGCGTTCCAAGCGAGGAATGCCACGGGTGAAAAAGCCAGTCAGAAATGCGGGAATCCCTACTTCGATGAGTTTGGCGCGCACCCGCGCCTGCATCTGTTCCGGCGTGATTTCCGGCAAGACAAATACGCCAGCTTGGTAGCAATGACTGCAATACATGGCGCTCTTCGATCCGTCTGCGTTGGTGCCACCGCCGTGTTCGTCGCGCTTCAGCGGCATGCCGCAGCTTTGGCAGTGTTTGTATTTCGAGTTCATAAGCCCTCCGGGTTTAACGCAATAAGATCATTGTCGATATGCGCCCTTTTTATGCTCCGAATGGCGTGCCTTGGCCGTTGTCCAGGCGGGCGATAATGTATTCCCAGCCCAATTTGCAGTCGTTGTAACAATCAAGCTTGGGCGTCAAGCCAAGGAGCTCGCGTAGCCACTGGTATCGCCGGATGATTTTCGCGCGGAGTTTTTCCTGCTTGGGTTTTTTCCGGTTTTCGCCACTGCGTCATCCTCCTCTTGGAGTCTCGTGTCGGGTGTTGACCGCCGCCGTTCGGCCGGTCGAGCTATCCTCACGCGCGCTTGCTGCGCAATGCCAAAAGCTGGGTGATGTTTTTATTTTTCGTGAATTGCCGGTACGCCACGCTTTCCATCCGATAGATCGCCGCCTTGCCCTGGGCGTCGAAATGAATACCCCAGCCGTATTTTTTCGGCAGCGCCGAAGCACGCAAACAAGCGCGTGGCTGAGCGAAAAACTCAGTCCATAAGCGATCATGGTGCAACTTCAACTCACTGGGCGCAATACCCGCGCGCTGCACATGCACCGTAAACAACAACTCTTCCTGCGTGTAAAAATAGGCTTGGCCGCAGAGCAACTCATATTCTAATACGGGCATCGATTTGTTCCGGCCTTTCGCGCGCGGGATAACTGCCGCTTGAACCGGACAGTCGGGTGCCACGTGGACGAAGGTGTCGTAGTAGTTCATAAAGGATCAGAAACACAGCGCGTGAAAACTCATTTCCGTTTCGACGGCTTCTTGCGCGGCGTGCCCGCCGCGCCGACAAAGTCGCACGCCTCTTTCGCCAGCGCTAGCCATGGTTCCTGCTGATCGGCGAGTGCCACCCATTCCTTCATCAAGCGGCCATGGCCGGGATCGAAATACTCGGCGCCCGCCGTCGCTACCAGTTCCGCGACGCGATCTTTGGGGAGTTTGACGACAAACTTTCCCTTGACCAGCATGGCGAATACCTTGTCTTGGATTTTTAAACTCACGGAACCAAAGCGCCCGCCGAGCGTGACATTTTTGTTCGCGGCAAATGCCTTAACGATGGGTTGGAAACTTGATGTGTCGCCGTCCGCTGCGGGTGCGGCGGATTGGGTGGTTTTTTTCGGCGGCGTTTTTTGCATCGTCGGTCTCCTATCGAGATTCGCTTTACTCAACCGATGGCTGCAGCTCAGCGGCCTGTTGCGCCAGAAACGCGCGCACCGCGGGATCCATGCACAAACCGATGGCGCGGCCGTACGCGGCATTGGCCTCATCGAAGCGCCCCAGGCACTTGAGCAAGTGCGCGGCCAATGCCCAGTAGGGTTGATAGTTTTGGATCGCTTCCGGCGGCAGGGCACTGAGCGACGCCCAAGCATCCGCGGCACCGCGTGCTGCGGCAAGGGCAGCGGCCCGGCCGAGCAGGGCGCCGAGAGTGGGAGCGATGCGCACCAGTCCTTCATAGAGCAGCGCCACCGCTTCCCAATCGGTATGGCCGGTCAGCCGGCGGCGAGCGTGGGCGGATTGTATCGCCGCTTCAAGCTGGAAACGGCCCATGCGTCCGGCGCTCGCGGCGCTCGCCAATAACCGGTCCGCTTCTTCAAGCAGCGCATTGGACCACTGGGCCGTGTCCTGCGCGGAGAGTGGCACGTAGGTGGAATCCGCCGCGCGCCGTGCCGTGCGCCGCCCCTCGCAGTGCAGCATCAACGCCAGCAAACCTTGCACCTCGGGCTCGGCTGGCAGCAGCCGGTGTAATAACCGTCCCAGATCGAGCGCCT
>VIKH01000173.1:2207-3111 GCA_008080515.1 Gallionellaceae bacterium
GCAGCCGGTGTAATAACCGTCCCAGATCGAGCGCCTCATCGTGCAAGCCCCGGCGGTGCGCATCGGCACCCGCGACATCGTCCCAGCCGCTGCCGTAGGCGGCGTATATCGCCTCGAGCACGGCGTCGAGCCGTTCCGGCAAGTCCTTGGTTTCAGGAATTTCATAGGGGATACGGGCATCGCGAATCTTGGCCTTGGCACGGCTGAGCCGTTGCCCCATCGCCGCGGGCTTGACCAGAAACACCGCGGCGATACGCGCGGCGTCCAGCCCCAGCACCGTTTGCAGCATCAACGGCGTGCGGGCCGCGGCGTCGATTGCCGGATGGGTACAAACGAACAGCAACTTGAGTCGTTCGTCCGGAAACTCCTGAGTAGTATCCGTCAGTTCCAAGGCAGCGTCCGCCGCGCTGAGCAGCAGCGGCAATGCGCCGGCGCGCACCCGTGCGTGTCGGGCAGCATCAGTCATCCGGCAGCGCGCCACGGTCAGCAGCCAGGCCTCTGGCTTTTGGGGAATACCGGTGCGTGGCCAGCTTTCTAGCGCCGCGACAAATGCATCGGCGAGAGCATCCTCGGCGAGCGCCACATCCTGCGAACGCACGGCGAGAAACGCGATGAGCCGCCGGCAGGAATCGCGCGCTGCCCGCTCGAGGGTCCGGCGTGTCTTAAGTTCTGCCGTCATCAATCGGGTTGCAGGTTCGGCCGGACTTCCACCGCTTGGCCGGGCCGCTGCGGAAAGCGCGCCGCCCACTCGAGGGCGGCATCGAGATTCGGCGCCTCGATGATAAAAAACCCGCCGAGTTGCTCTTTGACGTCAGCGAACGGGCCGTCTTGCACCCGGCGTTGACCGTCGCGCAGCCGCAGGGTGGTGGCCGTTTCCGGCGGTTGCAAACCGGCGCCGCCGACG
>VIKH01000044.1 GCA_008080515.1 Gallionellaceae bacterium
CAAAACGAAAACGCCACCTTGGAGGTGGCGTTTTCGTTTTGCCGCACTATTGCTTATTTTTTCTCGCTCGCGGCAAAGTTTTTCATGCTGATATCGGCGTGTTTTTTCGCGTCTGCGAGATAGGCCCGGAACATCTCGTCGCCGGTAAGCTGGCGCATTTGCTGCATGTAGGTAGCGCGCTTGGCGTCGTCAATCGCGGCGGCTTCCTTGACTGATTCCACCCGGGCCAGCACGAAATTCCCTTGCGCGTTCTCTGCGCCAGCATAGGCGGGCAGTTTGGAAACATCAGCCTGGAATACCTGGCGCACCAGCTCCCGCTCCAACCCGGTATGCTGCTCGCGCGTGATTGTCGGTGCGGTTTTCCATACCGCGTCCGATTTCTCGCCTCGCTGAAGTTGGGCCAGCGCGGCGGCGCCCTGTTTCAGCAGCATCTCGCGCGCCTGCTGGCGGCGCAGCTTCTGGCGGATGGCTTCGCTCACTTCCGGCAAGGGGCGCGCGGCAGCGGGCTTGTATTCCAGCGCCCGCGCCGCGAACAAGGTGTTGGGCGCCACTTCGGTGGCGGCGCTGTTGCGTTTGTCCTGCACCACCTCCTTGGCAAACACCGCTTGCAGCGCCTTGTCCGTCCAGGGAGGGGTCCCGCTCGCCTTCCTGGTCAGCCACGCGCTTTGCTGTATCTCTGCCTTTACCAGTTCGGCCGCCGGTTTGAGAGTGTCGCTCTGCTCGTACACGGTGTTGTTGAATTTTTCTGCCAGCTCGGCAAATTTGTCGCTCGCTTTTTGCAGTTTCAGCTTATGCGCAATATTGCCTTTCGCCTCCTCGAAAGGAAGTATCTTTGACGGGTTCACCGCGATCAGCTTGATGATGTGAAAACCGAAATCGGATTGCACCAGGCCGCTGATTTCGCCGGGTTTGAGCTGGAACGCAGCTTCTTCAAACGATTTGTCCATGATGCCGCGCCCGAACATGCCGAGGTCGCCGCCATTTATTGCAGAACCCGGATCCTGCGAATGCTGCTTGGCCAGTTCGGAGAATTTGGCCGGTGACTGTTTGGCTTGCTGCAACAGTTGTTCGGCCCTGGTTTTCGCGGCCTGTTTATCGGCCTCGGGCGCCTGGGCCGCCACGGCAATCAGAATGTGCGCTGCCTGCCGCTGCTCCTGCGCCCCGAATTCGGATTGATGCTCCTCGTAATATTTCTTTATTTCGGCTTCGTCTGCCGACATCTGCGGCAGCAACGTCTCGGCGGAAAAGGTGACATATTCCACGCGTATCTGTTCCTGCGCCTGAAATTCTCCCGCGTTCTTTTCGTAATAGCTCTTGACCGCCGCATCATCTATCGACACCTGCTTGAGGAACGGCTCCAGCGCAATTTCCGAGGTGCTGATCGCGCGCTGCTGTTCGTTCAGGCGGATCAGGTTCTCCGCCACGGCACCCGAAGCGTAACCGCTCAAGGTGTAAGCGTTGACCAACTGGCGCATACCCAGATCCTGCCGCATGCGCGCCTCAAACATCAGCGGCGTCATGTTCTGCCGGTTCAACGCCGTCGCGTAGCTTTGTTTGTCGAACTTCCCGTTGTTCTGGAACGCCTCGATACCGGCGATCGCCTGCGCCAACTGCGCTTCGCTCACCGTCAACCCGACGGACTGCGCCTGCGATGCCAACAAGCGCTGGTCCACCAGGTTTTCCAGGATCGAATGTTTGGTTTCGGGCTCGTCGAACAGCGCCTGATCATATTTGTCGCCCATCGCTTCGCGCATCCTGTTTTGCTGCTGGCGCAAAGCGTTTTCGAATTCCTGCGGGCCGATTTTTTCGCCGTTAACGCTGGCGAGCGGCTCGCCACCCCCGCCGGTGCGGTACGAATCTATGCCCCAGAATGCGAAAGGAAGAATGATGAGCGCCAGAACAATCTGCACCCACTTTTTGTTCTCATGCACAAAGTCGAACATGGCAGCCTACCCGACGGAATGACAACTCAAATATGAAAAAAGGCGAACTTGCGTTCGCCTCAATCTGGCGGAGTGGACGGGACTCGAACCCGCGACCCCCGGCGTGACAGGCCGGTATTCTAAAACTGAACTACCACTCCATAATCTGAACGCCCTGGCGGGCGTTGGGCTGAACCGCACCACTGACATTTGCAACAGAAATTCAGCGAGAGCGGATCATACCGTAAACAACCATTTCGTGACAAGGTTCGCGCGTCTCCAACTGCCTGCCCGCGTATATTGCCTCGCTCCGGAAAGGCGCGCATTCTAGCACCCGGCAAGACGCCACAACAAGAAATGTTTGCAAATATCGGGTGGCTGCTGGCGCGGCTATAATGGCCTTACCCGTTTCTTCACGAGCCTGATGCGTTCTCTTCCCCACTCACCGGAGCACTCGACGCGCGGCGATTGGAGCACCGTCCGTTCGCTGCTGCCCTACTTGCTGGAATTTAAGGGTAGGGTGGCGCTGGCGCTGGCGCTGCTGGTGCTGGCCAAACTGGCCAACGTGGCGGTGCCGCTGGTGCTCAAGGAGATCGTGGATGCGATGGACAGGCCGCAGGCGGTGCTGGCGGTGCCGGTGTTCCTGGTGGTCGGCTATGGCTTGATGCGGCTGTGCAGCACCCTGTTCGGCGAGCTGCGTGACGCGGTGTTCGCCAAGGTGACGCAGCGCGCCATCCGGCGCGTGGCGCTCAAGGTGTTCGCCCACCTGCACAGCTTGAGCCTGCGTTTTCATCTGGAGCGGCAGACCGGCGGCGTTTCGCGCGACATCGAGCGCGGCACGCGGGGTATCGGCTTCCTGCTCAACTTCATGCTGTTCAACATCCTGCCCACGCTGCTGGAGATCACGCTGGTCGCCGTCATCCTGCTGGGCAAATACAACCCGTGGTTCGCCGCCATCACCTTCATCACGCTGGCGGTGTATGCCGCCTTCACCCTGCTGGTCACGGAAT
Source organism: Gallionellaceae bacterium (assembly GCA_008080515.1). GTDB lineage: Bacteria > Pseudomonadota > Gammaproteobacteria > Burkholderiales > Gallionellaceae > VIKH01. Next base: position 2,933 of record VIKH01000044.1, read on the forward strand.
GGCGCATGGTGTTCCGCCGCACCATGAACGACATGGATTCCAAGGCCAACACCCGCGCCATAGACAGCCTGCTCAACTACGAGACGGTGAAATACTTCGGCAACGAGGGTTACGAGGCCGGCCACTACGACGCGCATCTCGCCAAATGGGAAACGGCGGCGGTGCGCAACCAGACTTCGCTGGTCGCGCTGAACGCCGGGCAGAGCACGATCATCGCCGCCGGCATCACCGCGCTGATGCTGCTGGCGGCCGACGGCGTGGCGAAGGGGACGATGACCCTGGGCGATCTGGTGCTGGTCAACGTGTTCATGTTGCAGCTCTCCATGCCGCTGCATTTTCTCGGCTTCGTTTACCGCGAGATCAAGCACGCGCTGGCCGACATGGAAAAAATGTTCCGCCTGCTCGGCGAGCACCGCGAAATCGAGGACGCGCCGGGTGCCGCGCCGCTGAAACTGGCGCAGGCGGCGGTCCGCTTTGAAGGGGTGAGCTTTTCCTACGACCCGGAACGACAGATACTCTTCGATGTCGGTTTCGACATTCCGGCAGGGCACACCGTCGCCGTGGTGGGGGCGAGCGGGGCGGGCAAGTCCACGCTGTCGCGGCTGTTGTTCCGTTTTTACGATGCAGGTGCGGGGCGCATCCTGGTTGACGGGCAGGATATCCGCCAGGTGACCCAGGCCAGCCTGCGCGCGGCCATCGGCATCGTGCCGCAGGATACCGTGCTGTTCAACGACAGCATCTATTACAACATCGCCTACGGCAGGCCCGGCGCAACCCGAGAGGAAGTGCTGGAGGCCGCGCGGTTGGCGCACATCCACGCCTTCATCGAGTCGCTGCCGCAGGGCTATGAAACGCTGGTGGGCGAACGCGGGCTCAAACTTTCCGGCGGCGAAAAGCAGCGCGTGGCAATCGCACGCGCCATCCTGAAAAACCCCGCCATCCTGATTTTCGACGAAGCCACCTCGGCGCTGGATTCTAAATCCGAAAAGGCGATTCAGGGCGAACTGCGCAATGTTGCGCGCGACCGCACCACCTTGGTTATCGCGCACCGTCTCTCCACCGTGGTGGACGCGCACGAGATTCTGGTGATGGATAAGGGGCGCATCGTCGAGCGTGGCGCGCACCGCGATTTGCTGGCCCGCCAAGGGGTATATGCGCAGATGTGGGCTTTGCAGCAACATGAAAAACGTTGAGGAAATACTGATACGCTTTGATTTTTTTAAAGATTTTGGTATTCTTGCCGACAATCAGAAGAATTCGTGTACGGGAGACGATGTGCGCAACATAATTTTAACGCTGTTTTTACTGGGTTATGCGCTGGCGGCGCAGGCGGCGAACGGCGATACGGCGACCCGGATACGGGATGACGAACTGGCCAGCGCGGTGTTGAGCTTTACTTCCGCACCCAAGCTGCGCTCGGCGATTGCCCTGATTTATGACGAGCAGGGACAGAACCCCTTATATGCCAAGAACGCGGATACGGTCACACCCATCGCTTCCATTACCAAGCTGATGACTGCGATGGTGGTGCTGGATGCGCAGTTGCCGCTGGACGATGAAATAAGCATCAGCAGGGAGGACATGGACAAGCTTAAGGGCACCAGTTCGCGCATGAACCCGGGCCTGAAGCTGACGCGCGGCGAACTGCTGCGGCTGGCCTTGATGTCTTCCGAGAACCGCGCCGCCGCCGCTCTGGCGCGCACCTATCCGGGAGGGGCAGCCGCCGCCGTGGCGATGATGAATATCAAAGCGCTGGAGTTGGGTATGAGGGATTCGCGCTTTATGGATCCTACCGGGTTGAACAGCGGCAACGTTTCCACCGCGCAGGATCTGGTGAAAATGGTCCGGGCAGCGCAACGCTACGACCTCATCCAGCAGTACTCCACTACCTCGTCTTATACGGTGAAACCGATCGGGCGCGGCAGGCCGATGCGGTTTGGCAACACCAACCCGCTGGTGAAGAACGCATCCTGGGATATCGGCGTCAGCAAGACCGGCTACATCAGCGAAGCGGGACGTTGCCTGGTGATGCAGGCCAGGATCAACCAGCGCCCGGTGGTGATCGTGCTGCTGGATTCGTGGGGAAACCGCACCCGTATCGGCGATGCGAACCGCATCAAGAAGTGGATGGAGAGCGCCTATTTGCGGGCGTACGGCAACCCGCAACGCGGTTGATCAGCCCGTACATTTTTCGCCCGCCCGGGTGCCGCGCCCCGGCACCTTCAGTATCCGCAATAAAACTCCAGAATTTCGCTCGGATCCTTGCTGTAGCTGTGGCCGAAGCTGACGCGACCGCTGCCGCGCAGCAGCAGCTCTTCGCGGCGCAACTGGATTTCGTTTTCGCCGTTGATGGTGATGTAGCTGCCGTTGGTGCTCTGATCAATAAATACGAACTTGTCTCGGCGGCGTTCGATTTTTGCGTGCGCGCGCGAGGCCATGCGGTCCTGGATCACGATATCCGCCTGGGCATCCCGGCCTATCATGACGAAGGGCCGCTCCGCATCCAGGATGAATTCGTCCGCACCGTGAACCAGGCGCAAGGCCGCATGGACGGCAGGTAACGATTGGGTGCGCCCGGACATCATGGTCATCTCCGAACTTTCCTGCCAGATGATCTCGAACACTTCGATGTCTTCCGCTTTTCCTTTCACGGTCAGAGCATCCAGCGAACGGGCGCTGGCGCGCATGACGCGCGGCAGCCTGTTCACCGACATTGCGGAGGTGATGATCTGCCCGCCCTTGGCGATGTTCGCCATACGCGCGGCGGTATTCACCGTATCGCCGAACACATCCCCGTCTTCTTTGTTCTCAATTACCGGCCCGCAATGGAAGCCGATACGGATCGCGACATGAATCTTATCAACCGGCGGCATGTTGGTTACCGCAAGCTGCATTTCGCAGGCGGTCTGCACCGCCGTGTCGGCGTCGGGGAAGATCGCCATGATCTCGTCACCGATAGTTTTCACTACCCGGCCATGGTGCTCTTGCGTCAGGCTCTGGAGGATGTCGAGACACCCGTTGATGGTGGCGAGCGCACGCGCATCGCCCAGAATTTCGTACAAGCGCGTGCTGCCGCTGATATCGGCAAACAATACCGCCCTGTCCTGCGCGGCATTCGTTGGAGTAATTTCAGTCATGCGTCTGTTATCAGTATGCGCACATGGGTGGATTATAGGGCATATTCTACGGCATGTTCCAATTCGCCGCCCCGCGATTAGCGGTGGGGAACCATCCTTCCGGCCACACCCATGCTACCCCCGGCACCTTGCCGGTTTTGCTGCGATGTCGGGATTTTACGTTAGAATGCCGGGCGCGCCCCGGTAGCTCAGTGGATAGAGCGACCCCCTCCTAAGGGGTAGGTCGTACGTTCGATTCGTATCCGGGGCACCAATATACATAAGGCTTGCAGCGATGCAGGCTTTTTTTACACCCAGCAGTTCCTGGTTAATGTAACCAGTTTGTAACCACGTTTTTTACATCACCTCCATATTCCAATAAAAAATCGCCGGGCTATCTCTAGCGTCAGCGGCCATATTCCCCCTGCTGTAACCTTGCCGCCCTCGCCGTAATCTCACCCTTGGGGTTTCCTCGGGGTTTTGTCTGACACTCAAGCCCGGCACCCTGGCCGAGTTGCTCGACTCGCTGAACATTTCCTCGCTATGGCGCTGAACCGAGAAGCGTGATGCTCTGGGACGCCAGATTGCCCGCGCCCTCACTCTCGCCGCGCAGAAGCTCGAACCCAAGATGCAACCGGTCGCCACGCTGCACCGCATTCTGCGTGATGAAGCCGATCTCGAGGCCTGGCTGGCCGAAGCGCGCACGGCGACCATGGAAAAGCTACCAAATGGATAAGTACAGGTATAAAGGATGTAAAAACATCTGTAATTGTGTATTATTGACGATATAGATTTAATTACATCTAAAGATGAAGACAGCAAAGACAGTCGAGGAGTGGGAATCTGATCTGGGTGAGCAAATGCGCGCCATGCGCCTGCGCGCCAACCTTGACCAGATCAGCTTGGCCGAGCGTGCCGGAATCGGCTTGACCGCCGTCAAGAACGTCGAATCCGGCAAGGGCGCAACCCTCAAGACGCTGATCAAAATGTTGCGCGTGCTCGATCGCGCGGATTGGCTCTCAAGCCTCGCGCCGCCAGTCAGCATCAGCCCACTTCAGATGCTCAAGGCCAAGCCGGTGCGCAGGCGCGCTTCGCGCCGTCGTGCCGGGAAGAGTTCCGGCGATGCATAAACCGGTCTCCGCCGTCGAGGTTCGCCTGTGGAACCGGCGCCTCGGCGCCGTCGCGCTCGATCCGCGCCTCGGTTTCTACGCCTTCGAGTACGCCCCGGATTTCGTCAGGCAGGGCATCGAGGTCGCACCCCTCGCCATGCCACTGGCGCAGGCGGGCGAGCCCTTCGTCTTCAGCGATCTGCCCGCGCTGACCTACAAACGTCTTCCTGCCATGCTCGCCGATGCCCTGCCAGATGATTTCGGCAACGCCCTGATCGACATGTGGATGGCGGCCAAAGGCGTTGCCAGGAGCGCCATCACTCCGCTCGACCGGCTGGCCTACATGGGCAAGCGCGGCATGGGCGCGCTCGAATTCCGTCCGGTGCGCGGCCCGAATGTCGCCAGCCACACGGCCATCAAGCTGGGGCGCCTGGTCGAAAGCGCGCGCCGCGCGGTGCAAGGCCAGCTCGACACCGATCCGCACGCGCAGGCCGCATTGGCGCAGATCATCCAGGTCGGCACCAGCGCCGGCGGCGCGCGCGCCAAGGCCGCCATCCTCTGGAATCCGCAGACCCATGAAATTCGCGCCGGACAGTTCGACGCCGATCCCGGCTTCGAGCACTGGCTGCTCAAGTTCGATGGCATGGGCGCCGACCGCGAGCTCGGCCCCTCGCAGGACTACGGTCGCATCGAATACGCCTATTCGCTGATGGCCCGCACCGCCGGCATCGACATGGGGCCCTGTCGGCTGTTGGAAGAAGGCGGTCGCGCCCACTTCATGACGCGCCGTTTCGACCGCGACACCGATGCCGGGGGCGGGACGGTCAAGCACCACATGCAGAGCCTCTGCGCGATGGCGCATCTCGACTACAAGCAGAAGGCCACGCACGACTACGCACAACTGCTGCTGACCATCCAGAGCCTGAAGCTCGGTCACGGCGCGCTGGCCGAAGCCTTCCGCCGCATGGTGTTCAATGTCGCGAGCGCCAACTGCGACGACCACAGCAAAAACTACAGCTTTCTGCTGCCGCACGAACAGCGGCAATGGTGCCTTGCCCCGGCCTACGACGTCACCCATGCCCACAACCCGCAAGGCGAATGGACCTATCAGCACCTGATGGGCGTGAATGGCAAGTTCGGCGGCATCACGCGCGACGACCTGCTGCGCGTCGCCGACCGGTTCGCCATCGGCCCCGCGCCGAAGATCATCGACAAGGTCATGGATGCTGTCGCCGATTGGCCGAAATTCGCCCGCGAGGCAGGCCTTGAAGACAAGGCCATCGCCGGTATACGCGCCGACTTCGAACCGCTATGAAGGCCGCCATCCGGGAAGGGGGTGGGGGGTGGCGAGGCCGAAACCGAAGCGTGTGTCTCGGCGCAGGGTATGGCGCAAGCATCCCGCATCCTGACGCGCAAGCGCTACCTGGTCATCACCATCCGCATTATCTCGGTGCAGGGCAGCACGGCCCGGTGCCCTTTCTGCGGGGAGCACTACAAAGCTGCGAAGGGCGACCCCGCCAATGTGTTGCACACCCCTATTCGCACTCCAGTACCGGGTAGCCGAACCTCGCGCGATCCCCTTTCTCGCCCGGATGTAACAGCGCGCAAACGGTCATCGTGTTGTTGCCGAACTTCCGGTTCACGCCGTGCAGCGTTTCCAGCAATTTCAGATGTTTTTCTTCCCGCTGCCGTTCCACCTGCTGGAACAGGTCGAAGTCTCCGGTCTGGCGGGCGGCGATACCCGTGGCGATAAGGCCGCAGGCGCGATATTGCCGGGCCGGGTCAAACAGTGCATCCAGGGCTGCCCCGGCCTGTCGCGCCAGCAGGAAATAATCCGCCGTCGAGTAAGGAAGTTCGGAGGTGAGATCTTGTTTCTCGAAAGACTTCAGCGTCAGGAAAACAGAGAGGTATTTTGCGGTGACGCGCTTCTCCATCAGCGCTCCGGACAAGCGCATGGCGTGGTTGGCGAGGTGGGCGTGAACGGTGGCCTTATCCCCGGTCACTTGCCCCATGGAAGCGGTGCGCGCCACGCTCTTGGGCAATCCGGCACCCGGTTCCACGCGATAGATCGGCGTGCCGTTGAGCTCGTGCCACAGCTCGGTTCCGGCCCTGCCGAGCAGCCGCTCGAGCAGGTGTTGGTCGGCACCTGCAAAGTCGGCGCCGCTGCGGATACCGGCTTTGTCGAGCAGCGTTGCGCGGTTGGCGCCTATTCCCGGGATGTCGCGCGCGCGGACGTGCTGGAGAAATTCCCGGATACGCCTGCCGGCCACGATGGTGGTGCCGTTGGGTTTGTTGTATTCCGACGCCATCTTGCACGTCCATGAAGCCTTCGTCTATGGAGTATTCCTCGACCGCCGGGCTGAAGCTGTTGAGAACGGCAAACAGCTTGCCGGAAATCTGGCCGTAATAGCGGAAATCGGCGGGCAGAAAAACAGCCTCTGGCATCCGCTTTCTGGCCTCCCACACCGGCATGCCGGTGGTGATGCCCGCCGCTTTGGCGTCATAGGTTTTGGCGACGATGCAGGCGTCCTGGCTGGACATCACGCAGATCGGCACGCCTTTCAGGTCGGGGCGGCGCAGCAGCTCGCACGAGGCGTAGAAACAGTCCGCATCCACGTGCGCGATGGCGTTGGGCCAGCCGGGGGCCGACATGGGAACAGAAGCCTATTTGTACTTGCGGAACTGGCCGACGACAACCCCGAAAATCTCCAGGTCGCTGCTCGGGCGGATAACCGGGTAAGCGGGGTTGGAAGGAATCAGGACAAACTTCCCCTTTTCCCTGCCGAGGGTCTTGAGGGTGAATTCGTTATCCACGATGGCGATGACCATGTCGCCCGCATTTGCCGTCGCACGTTTTTCCACGACAACGGTATCGCCTGGCAGGATGCCTGCACCGTTCATGGAATCGCCTTTCACCGTCACCAGCACGGTGCGCGAAGGGTGGCTGACCAGGTATTCGTCTATGGTGAGCGTATCGTGGTGCGTATCCGCTGCCGGGCTGGGGAAACCCGCGCGCACGCTGTCGCAGAGGGGCCGCTCGAAAAACCGCCTGCCGGGCTTGAGGCGTTTGTCAGGGGTGGACTCCAGAAAGCCTTGCAGCTTGAGCCTGGCCACCAGTGCGGCCACCGGGGATTTGGACTTGAACCCCACCAAGGACATGATGGTGGAATAGGGCGGCAATACGCCATGGTCGGCGTAGTAGTCCCGAAGTCTGGCAAGATAGTCGGCGTCGTTTTCCATGGCGATACAATATGGAACGATCGTTCTTTTGTCAACTCGCTGTCGGCACTCGCTGTCGGCACAAGCGGCATTCCTTGGGGGCTTCTACCAGCACTTTTTGCCCGTTATAATGCCACTCGGAATCGCTCCTCGACACGGTCTAACCCATGCTCAAGAAAATCCAGGTACGCGACCTGCGCCTCGGGATGTACGTCCAGGAAATCTGCGGGAGCTGGATGGAACACCCGTTCTGGAAAAAATCGTTCGACCTCACCTCGGAAGGCGACCTGCGCACCCTGAAAACCTGCGGCATCCGCGATGTGTGGATAGACACCGGCAAAGGGCTGGATGTCGAAGGGGAGGCGGTCGTCACCGCGCCGGAAGAAGAACAGCACATCGAGCAAGAGTTGCAACTGGCCGTGCAAAACGAACCCGAGCCGGTGCAGCGAGTTTCACTCCAGCAGGAAATATTGCGCGCGCGCGCCGCGCTGGAGCAGGGCAAAGCGGCAGTAGTCTCGATGTTCGGCGAAGTGCGTATGGGCAACGCGCTCAAGATCAGCGATGCGGGGCCGCTGGTGGACGAAATCAGCAATTCCATCTCGCGCAACCCGGAGGCGTTTCTCAATCTGGCGCGCCTGAAGAACGCCGACAACTACACCTATTTGCACTCGGTGGCGGTGTGCGGCCTGATGATCGCGCTGGGCAAACAACTCGGGTTAAGCGGGTCCACCCTGAGAAGCGCCGGGGTCGCCGGCCTGATGCACGACGTCGGCAAAGCTCTGATCCCGGACGACGTATTGAACAAACCCGGCAAGCTTACCGACGAAGAATTTACGGTCATCAAGGGGCATCCGCGCAAAGGGTGGGAAATCCTGAACGTCTCGGAAGGCACCAACGAAATCGCGCTGGACGTATGCCTGCACCACCATGAACGGGTGGATGGCAGAGGCTATCCGGAAAAAATATCCGGCGACGAGCTGACCCTGTTCGCGCGCATGGGCGCGGTGTGCGACGTGTATGACGCGCTGACATCGGATCGCTGCTACAAAAAGGGCTGGGAACCTGCGGAGGCGCTGCGCAAGATGGCGGAATGGCGGCAGGGGCATTTCGATGAAAGGGTATTCCACGCCTTCGTCAGAGCCGTCGGCATCTATCCGACCGGCACCCTGGTCAAGCTGAAATCCGGGCATCTGGCCGTAGTCGTCGAACAGACCGACAAGGGCTTGCTGACGCCCATCGTCAAGGCGTTTTACTCCCTAAAGTCGAACGAGCCGTTCACCCCGCAAGTGGTAGACCTCAGCCAATCGCAGGATGCGATCGCCAATATCGAAGATCCCGCCAGATGGGGGTTCGATCTGAAACAGATCACCGGTGTTTAAAGCCTGCCGACCAATCCCGTCGGCAAGCCGGAGCCAGGCAGCGAGAGATTTATTCAGGCCTTCCCGAGATTCAAGAGGGCGGCAGATTCCTTAACCAGCTCACGAACAAGATCGGTATCAACCTCCGGTTCCAACTGTGCCGGTGTTCCGCGCTGCCCGGTTGCCTCGATGGCGGCATCCCCTTCAACCAAACGTATTTTGGCTTCCGCGCCGCAAGCCCGGCAATAGACGTGATCCCCTTTATGTTGATGCCGGCGAATGACAATAGATGCGCCGCACATCGGACAATCATGCAGGGGGATACCCGGCTCGCTATGGCCGACGATGTGATCCAGCTTGCCTGCCTTGCCCAGCTCCAAAAAAAGTTTGCCCCACTCGGTGTCAAATTGCGTACCGAGATAGTCGCGGATGATGTCTAGTGCCCGCTCAATCTGCATACCCTTGCGGTAGGGGCGGGTGCTGGTCATGGCATCGAAGGCATCGCAGATGCTGACGATGCGCGCATCAACGGAAATCTGATCAAGTGGCAACTGTCGCGGATAACCCGTGCCATCCGGGCGTTCGTGATGGGCAAACACGGCGGATTCCGCCAATGTTGCCAGAGGGTGATCAATCAGTAAACGGCGCCCGACATCCGGGTGGGTCTTGATGATTTCGTATTCACCATCGGTCAGCCGGTCAGCCTTGTTGAGAATGGCATCCGGCACGGCGATCTTGCCCAGATCATGCAGGAAACCGCCCAGCGAGATGCGCGCCACCTGATTGGGCGACAGTCCGCCGCGCTCTGCAAGCACGCGGCAGAACTGCGATACGCGCCACAAGTGCCCTCCGGTATAGGGGTCGCGCGCTTCAACCATCGAGGCCATGATGAAGAGGCTGTTCAGCAGATGTTCGAGTTCATTCATGTTTCAGCACCTTGTCGAGCCTGGATTGACGGGAATTTAACCGAACCGCAAGAACAAAAAACACAGCAATCGCCGGGCTTGGGCCGCAACACTGCCTCACAGTTCGTGCACTCGTAGAAGAACTGGCATGGTCTCCGTTTTGGCAAGCCTGCAATGCGGGCAGGTCAGCACGGATTGTTTTTCATGTCTGGGCGGCTAATTGTCCTGCTGCGTGAACTTCCGGCAACTTTGGCGCAGGAATTCCACCTGCTTGCCGAAGTTGCGGCATCCCCCGCACATCAGCAGGTGAAAGCGCAGCCCCATTTTCTGCATCATGCCAAGCTCCCTGTCCATACCCTGCGACATCAGCATGGCTGCCTGTTTACAATTAAGCATCCCGGTTCTCCGAATCAAACCACCGCTCATCAAGGCATAGCCGCAACCCCATCCTGGCGCGGTGCAGCACCACCCAGCAATTAGTCGGGCTGATCGCCAATTCCTTACAGATTTCTTCCGTCTCGAAACCCAGCATCTCGCGCATCATGAAAACCCGTGCCGTGTTTTCCGGCAGACGGGTCAGGCAGATTTCAAATACCTGCCAGAACTGCCGGCTGGAAAAGCTGCTCTCCGGGTCGCCCCAGCTTGATGGGCGTGCGTCCTCTTGCCAGAAGCCTTTCTCGTTGAACAGATCGTCATAGGCGTCTTCTGGGATTTCATCAACGGCTATAGCGGTACCGGGTGAGCGGATTCGCTCGCGAATGGTGTCGATAATCTTGTTTTTGAGGATGGCGAATACCCAAGTTTTTAGTTGGGCGCGGTTGTTGAATTGTTTCTGGCCGGACAATGCTGCCGCCAAGGCTTCCTGTACCGCATCTTCGGCTGAGGCGTCATCGCGTAGTTGTAACCTAGCGAATCTAAACATATCGCTGCGTAGCGAAGCCAGTTCATCAATGGAACCATCCGGGTTTGGCATGTTGTTTGACCCCGCCGCTTTTTCCAAGAATGAATCATAGCAATCTTCAAAAAGGGTGTAAGGAATTTTATTCAAGCGCGACTAACGGACAGGAAGGCAGAAAACGCTTCCTTGTTTGGGTAGTTAATTATTACTCAAAGGCTGGCTTTCGCATCATGGCTCGCCCGATAAACAGGCTCGCCGCTTTAACATCTCGCCAATTAATAAGGAGAAGATCATGTCACTAATGTGCCCAATGGAAGGCTGCAAGCAAAAACACGGAATGAGCAACCACGAGAAGATGATGCTGGCCGTGATTGCCGGAATAGTTTTTTATATGAAGTGATCACATATAAACGGTTACCCAGGTTTTCTGGGTATCCCTGGCAATGGCATCAATTCAATACGTTATATCGAAAAGAGGAGAGCAATAATGAAACCATCAAATGAATTTACTCAGTCGTTGCTGGGCATGTTGTGCCTGTTCTTGGTCGGAGTAGCGAGCGCGGCGGACATGAATCCTTGCGCGGCCAAAGGCAATCCCTGTGCCGCGCAAAATCCGTGTGCAATGAAGACCAACCCCTGCGCGGCTAAAAACCCTTGTGCCGCAAAGAACGACCGCATTGATCCGGCAGCCGTTAAACGTCCTGCAGGAACGCACCTTGCAAAAGGCAAGCATGACGAACTGGTCAAGGAAGGAGAGGCGCTGTGGAACGATGCCAAATTGAGCAGCAACGGCATGTCCTGCAACACCTGCCACCAGAACAACAACGCCTTCAGCGCAAGTTTCGCCAAACCCTATCCGCACAAGGTATCCATGCTGAAAGCGCGCGCGGGGATCAAGGGAGAAGTGCATCTCGACGAGATGGTGCAATTCTGCATGCTGGCGCCGATGGCAGCCAAGCCGTTCCCGTGGGATTCGCGCGAGTTGGCCGCCTTGACCGCCTATACCGCAGAAGTCCAGAAAACCTTCAAGCCCGGCGGTTCTGCCAAGAAGCCCAAAAACCCCTGTGGCGTGATGAAAAATCCGTGTGCGATGAAAGGGAATCCGTGTGCGATGAAATCCAATCCTTGCGCGGCGAATCCCTGTGCTGCCAAGAAATAACCGATGACGGTTCTTGCTGACCAAAGCGGACATAAAATCTGCAGGAGCATGGCGGCCATGCTCCTGTTTTTTACCGCTACTCTATTGCTGCCGATGTCATCGCTACGCGCGGCACCGGGTAGCATGGATACCTTTTTGAGTCGCTTCTGGGTGCAGCCTATCGCGCCGCAGGGCAAGCCACAAAAATCATTCTCCAAGTTGGAGGCATCGCTGGATCCGTCTGCCTGCGGAACTTGCCACCAGCGTCAATGGGAAGACTGGAAAACCAGCCTGCATGCCCATGCCATGGGGCCGGGCGTCATGGGGCAACTCGTTGAAGTACATCCCACGGATACATCCTCTTTGCGCGATTGCACGCGCTGTCACGCGCCGCTGGCCGAACAGGAAGCCAGCCTCAAGAAACAGTTGCGCGGAAAGAAAAGCGGCGGCACCCTGCACCAGCAGGGGCTGGTTTGCGCGGCTTGCCACGTCCGGGAAAATGTTCGTTACGGCCCGCCACCGATGACGCCAAAATCTGATGGCAAATTCCCGCACAATGGTTTCGTCGTCGCGCCGGCATTCGAAGACGGGCGATTTTGCGCGATCTGCCATCAGTTCGACCAGGATGGCTATGCGCTGAACGGCAAGCCTCTGGAGAATACTTACGCGGAGTGGCAGGCATCGCGATATGCCAAGCAAGGAATGCAATGCCAGAGTTGCCATATGCCGGAGCGTCGCCATTTGTGGCGCGGCATCCATGACCCGGAAATGACGCGGAAAGGGGTGACGGTAGAGGCGATCCCGCCGGTCGTAACTGGCGGGAACATATCCGCGCGGTTGGTCTTGACCAATAGCGGGACGGGGCATTATTTCCCGACATACATCACGCCCAGAGTGACCGTGCAGATATATCAGGAAACGGCGGGCGGGCAACTCGCCGAAGGGACGTTGCGGGAAATAACCGTCGCCCGGCACGTGGCCGCCGACCTGTCGGCAGAGTTGGCCGACACGCGCCTTGCGCCCGGCGCGCGCGCGGTGCTGGAGTATCTCGTCCCGCGCCATCCGGATGCGCTGGCCATCATCGTGCGAGTGCGGGTGGAGCCGGATCACTTCTACAGCGGGCTATACCGCTCCCTGCTGGAAGCCGCACCCGGAAGCAAGGGGGCCGGCCTACTTCGCGCGGCGCTGAAAAATTCGCTGGAGTCCGCCTATAACATTTTTGAACGGCGCCACACCTTATCCGAACCTCCGGGCCGCTGATGCCGCCCCCGCCGACCCTGCAAGCTGCGGGGTGCCGTTTTGCAAGCCCGGCATGCTGTCAGGTAATCACGGTCGGCTTGTCGCGCATCACGCGCAGCTCCAGCTCGGAAACCTGCAACGCGATCCGGATCAGATCGGCCAGCGCCACCTGTGCGTCGAGGTGGTGGCGCGAGCTGTCCGCTTCGTAGGCTTCCAGGTAGATGCGCAGGGTGGCACCTTCGGTGCCGGTGCCGGAGAGGCGGAACACGATGCGCGAGCCATCCGTAAAAAAGATGCGTATGCCCTGTCCCTTGCTCACGCTGCCATCCACCGGGTCGGTGTAGCTGAAATCGTCGCAGCATTTCACCGTGTATTTCTCGATACGCGCCCCGGCCAGGTCGTCGAAGCAGCTTTTGAGATGCCGCATCACGCCCTGCGCCGCTTCGGTGGGCAGTCCCTCGTAGTCGTGGCGGGAATACACGTTGCGGCCATATTTCGCCCAGTGTTCGCGCACGATGTTTTCCACCGGCTGTCTGCGAACGGCGAGAATGTTGAGCCAAAACAGCACCGCCCACAGGCCGTCCTTTTCGCGCACATGATCCGAGCCGGTGCCGAAACTCTCCTCGCCGCACAGCGTGACCTTGCCCGCATCCATCAGATTGCCGAAAAACTTCCAGCCGGTCGGGGTTTCAAAGCAGGGGATGTTCAGCGCCTGCGCCACACGGTCTGCTGCCGCGCTGGTCGGCATCGAACGCGCGATGCCGGCTATTCCCTTTTTGTACCCTGGCGCCAGCGTCGCGTTGGCCGCGATGACGGCGAGGCTGTCGGAAGGCGTGACAAAAAATTTTCTGCCCAGAATCATGTTGCGGTCGCCGTCGCCGTCGGAGGCCGCGCCAAAATCCGGCGCATTGTCGCCATACAAGACCTCTACCAGGTCGTGCGCGTAAGTCAGGTTGGGGTCGGGGTGGCCGCCGCCGAAATCCGGGAGCGGCACGGCTTTGATCACGTCGCCCGCAGGGGCGCCGAGCCGGTTGATGAAAATCTCCCGCGCGTAAGGCCCGGTCACCGCGTGCATAGCGTCGAACTTGAGGCGGAATCCGCCTGCCAGCAAATTGCGGATCGCCGCGAAATCGAACAGCGATTCCATCAAGTCCGCATAGTCGCGTACCGGGTCTATCACTTGCACGCGCATAACGCCGAGCGTCGTTTCGCCGAGGGCATCCAGCGCCACATCGGGCGCATCGAGGATGCGGTATTCGCTGACGGCCTTGCTCCTGGCAAAAATCGCCTCGGTCACGGTTTCGGTGGCCGGGCCGCCGTTGCTGCTGTTGAACTTGATGCCGAAGTCGCCGTCCGGCCCGCCGGGGTTGTGGCTGGCGGAGAGGATGATGCCGCCGAAAGTCTGGTATTTGCGGATCACGCAGGATGCAGCCGGGGTGGAAAGAATGCCGCCCCGGCCCACCAGCACTTTGCCGAAACCGTTGGCTGCCGCCATTTTCAGAATGACCTGGATCGCCTCGCGGTTGTAGTAGCGCCCGTCGCCGCCCAGCGCCAGCGTCGCGCCCTGCGGCGCGGCGATGCTGTCGAAAATGGATTGCACGAAATTTTCCAGATAATGCGGCCCCTGGAACACCGTGACTTTCTTGCGCAGGCCGGAGGTGCCGGGTTTCTGGTCGGTAAAGGGTTGGGTGGGAACGGTGCGGATGCTCATTTACAGGCCCTCACTGGATGAATTATTTTCAAGCACATCATATCACTGCAACATGCAATTGCGCGCGCGAACCGCGACCGCAAGCTACCAATCTGTCGGGGGCGCGATGGCCCGGTGTGTGATACCTTCCCTGCGTGAATACGCCCCAACAACTATTACGCAAGGTCTTCGGCTACGAAACCTTTCGCGGCGCGCAACAGGCCATCATCGCCCATGTCGCAGCGGGTGGCGATGCGCTGGTGCTGATGCCGACCGGCGGCGGCAAGTCGCTGTGCTACCAGATCCCGGCATTGCTGCGCCCCGGCGTCGGCATCGTGGTGTCGCCGCTGATCGCGCTGATGCAGGATCAGGTGGACGCGCTCAAACAGCTCGGCGTGCAGGCCGCTTTCCTGAACTCCAGCCTGGATGCCGATGCGGCGCGCGAGGTGGCGGCGCGTTTGCTGCGCGGCGAGCTGAAGCTGTTGTATGTCGCGCCGGAACGGCTGATGACGGAGAGTTTTCTGGGATTGCTGGAAAAATTGCAGGATAACGGAGGGCTGGCTCTCTTTGCCATAGACGAAGCCCATTGCGTGTCGCAATGGGGGCACGACTTCCGCCCGGAATACCGCGCGCTGACCGTGCTGCACGAGCGTTTCCCCGGCCTGCCGCGCATCGCGCTGACGGCCACGGCGGACGCGCCGACGCGGCGCGAGATCGTCGAGCGGCTGGCGCTGGAGCAGGCCAGCCAATTCGTCTCCAGCTTCGATCGCCCCAACATCCGCTACCGCGTGACGCAGAAAAACAATGCGCGGCAACAGTTGCAGGCATTTCTGGAAGCCGAGCATCCCAATGACGCGGGCATTGTCTACTGCCTGTCGCGCAGGAAAGTTGAGGAAACTGCCGCCTGGCTCAAGGAACAGGGCTGGGATGCCTTGCCTTATCACGCCGGGCTCGACGCCACCACGCGCAGCGCCAACCAGAAAAAATTTTTGCGCGAGGAGGGTGTCATCGTGGTCGCCACCGTCGCGTTCGGCATGGGCATAGACAAGCCCAACGTGCGCTTCGTCGCACACCTCGACCTGCCCAAGAGCATGGAAGGCTATTACCAGGAAACCGGCCGCGCCGGGCGCGATGGCCTGCCCGCGAATGCGTGGATGGCATACGGCCTGGGCGATGTGGTCTCCATGCGCCAGATGCTGCTTTCCGGCGATGCGCCGGAAGAGCGCAAGCGCGTCGAGCTGCAAAAGCTCGATGCGTTGCTCGGTTTCTGCGAATCCACCGCCTGCCGCCGCCAGACCCTGTTGCGCTACTTCGGAGAGGAACACTCCGGCGACTGCAAACAGTGCGACAACTGCCTCGAACCGGTGGCTACCTGGGACGCCACAGAAGCCGCGCAGATGGCGCTGTCCTGCGTCTATCGCACCGGCCAGCGCTTCGGCGTCGCCCACCTGATAGACGTGCTGCTGGGCAAGGAGACTGCAAAGGTCGAACAATTCAGCCACCGGCAACTGAGCACTTTCGGCATCGGCAAGGAATTGGCACAGCAGCAATGGAGCAGCGTCTATCGCCAGCTTGTTGCCGCCGGATTGCTCAACGTGGACATGGAAGCTTACGGCGGGTTGAAGCTGACCGAAGCCGCGCGCCCGGTGCTGCGCGGCGAACAGTCGGTATGCCTGCGGCGCGATAGTTCTCCGATAAAACGCGGCAGAGCCACCAAAGCCGAACGCGATGCACGCCGCCGCCAGCCATTTGCCGGAGCCAACGAAGATCCGCTATGGCAGGCGCTCAAAGCCAAGCGCCTCGAACTCGCCCGCGAACAAGGCGTGCCGCCGTATG
>VIKH01000045.1 GCA_008080515.1 Gallionellaceae bacterium
CGAGCTGCCGGTCGCACCGCAAACCTGCGGCAACAACGACAGCTTCGAATTGCTGTAATGCCTCGTCCAGCTTGTCGTTGATAATAACATAGTCGAATTCGGCCACATGCGCGATGTCTTCCCGCGCCGCGCCAATGCGCCGCGCGATCACTTCCGCGCTATCCTGGGCGCGCCCTTTCAGCCTCGATTCCAGCGCCTGAAACGAAGGCGGCAGGATGAAAATGCCGATGCAGTCCGGGAATTTGCTGCGCACCTGCGCCGCGCCCTGCCAATCAATTTCGAGCAGGATATCGCGCCCTGCCGCAATTTCGGCGGCAATCCAGGATTGCGAGGTGCCATACAGGTTGCCGTACACCTCCGCACTTTCCAGAAAATCTCCGTGCTTAGCCATGGACAGGAAAGTTTCGCGGCTGACGAAATGGTAATCTTTGCCATCGGTTTCGCCGGGGCGCGGGGCGCGTGACGTGTAAGAAACCGACAGATCTATCCCGCAGTTTCTGGATAGCAGGGCGTTTACCAAGCTGGTTTTACCCGCGCCGGAAGGCGCGCTGACAATGAATAGGTTCCCTCTCATACCGCAGGATTGTACCGCAGATCACAACCCCGAAGCACCCAAAAAAAACAAAGCCGGCTTGCGCCGGCTTTGCTCGAATGCGCCCTGGCTGTTATTTGGCCAGGCCAGCGATAAATGCCGACAGGCTCTTAATTTCCGCCTCGGTCGCGCCCAGCCCTTTGGGTGGCATCGTCCCCAGTTTCCAGCCGAATGCGCCGCCCTTGGTCACGCTGGCGGCAATCTTGCTGGCAGCTTCCTTGTCACCCTTGTACTTCGCGGCGATATCGTTGAACGATGGGCCGACCACTTTCTTGTCCACGGCGTGGCAGGCGCCGCATTTTGCTTTGCCTTCCGGCGGCATATCCGCCGCCAGCGCGGAACCCGCAACGACCAGACCTGCTGCCGCAACCATGCTTACGATGATAGATTTCATATATTCCGTCCTGTTTGCAAGTGAGTGAGAATCCGGGTGTTGGCTACCCGAAAGGTATTTTGTTCAACACCGCCAAGCCTGCAACCGCAAACCTGACGCTGTTAATGCTACAACGCCCCTGCCGGAATTGCGTTGACAGCCGTCAGCTATGTTCCGGCAAATTGCGCGGATGACCGGCGTCAGCCGCGCCCGCCGCTGGCCCGCTCTATCCCGGCCAGATCGCGCGCCGAAAATACTTCGCCATACCCCGCCTGCCGCAATAGCTCGCGCGCCGGCGCGGCCTGATCGTAGCCGTGCTCGAACAGCAACCATCCGCCGGGGTCAAGATGCGCTTTTGCCTGCGCCACGATACGGCGGATGTCGGCTAGCCCGTCAGCGCCGGAAGCCAGCGCGGCGCGCGGCTCGAAGCGCAAGTCGCCTTGCGCGAGGTGCGGATCGCCCTCGGCGATGTAAGGAGGGTTGGAAACGATGAGATCGAAGCGCTGCCCATCAAAAGCGGAAAACCAGTCGCTTTGCAGCAGGCTAACATTTTCGATATTCAGCCGCCGCGCATTTTCCCGCGCCACTGCCAGCGCCTCAATCGAGGCGTCCACTGCCACGCCCTCCACATCCGGTCGCGCATGGGCAATGGCGAGCGCGAGCGCGCCACAGCCCGCACCCAGATCCAGCACGCGGAACCCTCTCCCGCAACCCCGCTCGCGGGAGAGGGTGGCCGCCGGGCCGGGAGAAAAGGGGGGAATGCGCTGCAATGCCAACTCCACCAGCAATTCGGTTTCCGGCCTGGGAATGAGGGTGGCGGCTGTGACCTTGAACATCAGCCCGTAAAACTCGCGTTCGCCGACGATATAAGCGATGGGCTCGCCCGCCAGGCGGCGCTGCAACAGCGCGCGGTAGGCCGCAGCCTGCGCCCCGTCCAGCACCTGCTCGGGGCGCGCCAGCAGGTGCGTGCGCGTAACGTTCAGCGCCTGTTGCAACAGCATCAGCACCTCGGTGCGCGCAGTAGCTGAACCCAGCGACAGCGCGGATTCCAGCGCGGCCCTGCCCTGCGTCAGAAAAAACTGGATGGTGCGCGGCATGGGTTATCGACCCCGCTAAATCACTGGTGTCCGGTTAAATTGGGTACCGACAACGCAACACCCTGTATTGGCGCGGGTTACAGAACAAATATTCTGGTGCCGATTTGAAATCAGTTTTTTCACATTCAGGTTCGAGTAACTTTCAAAGATCAATTTCTCTGGTGCCATAGCACCATCGGTGCTGGCTCATCGTTTTTCGTGCCTCACCAGTCCAGCGGGCTGATCACGCCCTTGCCGCCCTTGTTCAGCACGTGGGTGTAGATCATCGTGGTGGAAACATCCGAGTGGCCGAGCAGTTCCTGCACGGTGCGGATGTCGTAGCCACCCTCCAGCAAATGCGTGGCGAAGGAATGCCGAAAAGTATGCGGCGTTGCGGGCTTGGTCAACTCCGCATCGCGCACGGCTTGCTTGACTGCACGCTGCACGGATTGATCTTGCACATGGTGTCGGCGTATCTCATTGCTGCGCGGATCAACCGACAACTTTGCGGACGGAAACACATATTGCCATCCCCATTCCCTTGCCGCATTGGGATATTTACGTTCCAGAGCATCAGGCAAATACACCGCGCCATACCCCTGCTGCAAATCCGTTTCATGCAGCCCCCGCACCTTGACCAAGTGAGCTTCCAGCGACACGGCCAACGAGCCCGGCAACATCGTCACCCGATCTTTAAAACCTTTGCCATCCCTGATTAAAATCTCGCGGCGCTTGAAATCAACATCCTTCACCCGTAGCCGCAAACACTCCATAATGCGCATCCCCGAGCCATACAGCAGGCTCGCGATCAGCCAATGCGTACCGGAAAGTCGCGACAACACCGCCTGCACCTCATCACGATTCAACACCACCGGCAAACGCTTGGGGGCTTTTGCCTGCTCGACGTTATCCAGCCAGGGCAGCTCCAGCGCCAACACCTCCTTGTAAAGAAATAACAACGCAGACTTGGCTTGACAACACGCGAAGCTTGTTGCGGCGGAGGCTAACATGAGCTTGCGAATGTTAAGTGCGCAGCACGGCCGAAACCAATCTGGGTAGACGCAGCCACTTTGCCATGCACCGCCAAATGCGTTAAAAATTGCTCCACCTCCGCAGCACCCAAGTCGCGCGGATGGCGCTTGCCAAAATGCAGCACAAAACGTTTAATCCAATCCACATAAGCCTGCTCGGTGCGAATACTGTAGTGCTTGAGGCGAATCTTCCCGCGCACTTGATCGAGCAGTTTCGGTTCCGGTTTTTGTGTAGAATCCTGCATAGGATCAGGTTATACCCAAGTCAAAGTTTCCTATTCGGAGTGACTGATGACCACCATTCAAGCGATAGAGCAAGCTATTCAACAATTACCGGCCCAGGATTTAGCCGAGTTTCGCCGCTGGTTTGCCAAGTTTGACGAAGCGGCCTGGGATGCGCAGATAGAAGCCGACGCTGCCGCAGGCAAGCTGGATGCGCTTGCCGCCGAAGCGGTGGCAGAGTACCGCACCGGCAAAGCACGCGAGCTTTGAAACATTTTGCATCCACAAAATTCTGGCAGCGTTTTGATGTGCTGCCAGCCAACATTCAGCAACTCGCGCGTGACAGCTACGCGCTGCTCAAACAAAATCCGACGCACCCATCATTGCAATTCAAACCAGTTAAAAACGGTGCGTTGCGCAGCGTTCGTGTAAGCCTGGGTTATCGCGCACTTGGCGTTCCAGTTGACCAAGGTGTGCAGTGGTTCTGGATCGGTAGCCACGCTGACTACGACAAGTTAATTAGCTGAGTCATGGTGGGCCTAATAATATTAGGCCGCACTAAAATTGCCTAACCGACTGGAGTCATTGTGATTATGATTTTTTATAAACAAATAGGCAAATGTTTGATGCAATGTTTTGCGTCAAATAGGATGGCTACTTAACGTTAGCCGTTATGAGTCCGCACATCACCATTCGTGACGCATTGCCTGTCGATGCAGAAAACATCAGCACCCTTATTCAGGGTGAGGCTCGTTACTGCACGGCCAATCCCTCCGGGGAGGGTGCGGAGCATTTCTTTTCCACCATCACGCCGGAAGCCATCGCAGGTTACATTACAAATCCGAACTTCATTTATCTACTTGGCTTCGTCGGTGAAGAGTTGGCGGGAGCAGTGGCAATCCGAGATGGGAAGCACCTTTACCACTTGTTCGTCGCATCCAAGTTTCACCGCTGTGGTATCGGTTCGGCTTTGTGGGCACACGCTAAAGCCAGGGTACTCAAAAGTGGAAATACCGAGGGTTTTACAGTCAATTCCACACCGTTTGCGGTGCCTGTTTACGAACGGTTCGGGTTCCAAATCCAGGGAACACTTGTTGAGGAAAAAGGCGTTGCCTTCGTACCCATGAAATTGCCCAGTAGCTATGCGCACGGCTAACATGGCGGTCGAGAGGGACGCTCCGCAAGCGGCGCTGCCGCTCGCTCCGCGCCCCTCACCTTTACGTTAGCCGTCATCAGGAGTGACCGTGGAAAAAATTGACCTTAAAGAGGAACTAAAACATCTGTACCAACCATCAGCCAAGGAAGTTGTTCAGGTTGAAGTGCCAACGTTTAACTTCCTGATGGTTGATGGTGAAGGTGACCCTAACACCTCGCCAGCGTATGCCGAGGCCGTGGAAGCTTTGTTCTCCGTGTCCTACACAGTGAAATTCATGGTCAAAAAAGGGGAGCAGAAACTCGATTACGCGGTCATGCCGCTCGAAGGGCTTTGGTGGGCGGATGACATGTCCGCGTTCGTAGCTAATAACAAGGCAAAGTGGAAATGGGCGATGATGATTATGCAGCCTTCCTTCGTAGCAAGCAGAGTGATTGCATCAGCCATTGCCGAAGTTCGGAAAAAGAAAAATCTTCCGGCAATTTCCAAGCTGCGCCTTGAAACTTTTTCGGAAGGCCGCTGTGCGCAAATTCTGCACATTGGCCCCTTCTCGGAAGAAGGGCCAACAATTCAGCGCGTTCACGAATTTATTGATGCTCGCACTGGAATAACCGGAAAACATCATGAAATTTATTTGAGCGATATTCGCCGAGCAGACCCCAAGAAATGGAAAACCGTCATCCGTCAACCCATGCATTAACGGCTAACATGGCGCTCAAGCCGACCCGCTTCCGCTACGCTCCAGCGGTCGGCTTAGCTCTACGTTCGGCGTCTGGTGTCGGCATCTGGACTTCTGGTTGCACCTTCCTCTTGCAGTGGAGTAGTATCACACCATGCAAATCGCTTCAGGAACCATAGTTGGCGGCAAGGTCGTCGTGGATGGTCTCTCTCTTCCGGAGGGAACGACTGTGACCGTCCTTGCGCGGGGTGATGAGGTGGCTGTAAGGCTCCAGCCCCAACAGGAAGCGCAGCTAATTGATGCGCTTGATGAGGCTGACCGCGAGGAAGGCATTTCTGCCGAGGAGCTGTTCGCCCGGCTAAGACGATTTGGCTGATCTTGGCGCTCGTTGCCCAAATCAAGCCCCGCGCGCAACGGGAAATTGAACGAGCGGCTGAATGGTGGGCCGAAAATCGGCCAGCCGCCCCCGGTGCAATTCGTAAAGATTTAGAGGCCGCCTTGGTCTTGCTCGTTGAAGAACCGGGCATCGGCACCCGAGTTGAAACAAAGCGCCCCGACATTGTTCGCAGACTGTACTTGATCCGAGTTCAGTACTTTGTCTACTACCGCGTTCGCGGAAAGTTTCTTGATGTTGTCGCCTTCTGGCATGCGAGCCGTGAAACCGGCCCGTCGCTCTAATGCTATGACACCGAACCCATCATTCCACCGGACTGGCCGAAAAGCGCGGCCAGCCGGTGAATTCAGACGTTAGCCCTTTACGCAGTTTCAACCACCACAGAAGCAAAAATAATAGGGGACAAAAATAATAGCAAAAATAATAGGGGACAGACCACGGTTTTCTGCTAACATGCAGCCAATTCATGATTGAGGTAGCCCATGCCTCGCCGCGCCCGCCTCTCCATCCCCGGCATTCCGTGGCACATCATCCAGCGCGGCAACAATCGCTCGGTCTGCTTCCACGCCGAGGAAGATTACCGGCTCTACCTGCATTATCTCGAGGAGTTTTCCGCCAAGTTGGGCTGCGCGGTACACGCCTATGTGCTGATGACCAATCATGTCCATCTGCTGCTGACGCCGCAACGCGCCGACAGCGCGGCCTTGTTGATGAAGAATCTCGGGCAGCGCTATGTCCAATACGCCAATCACACCTACCGCCGCAGCGGCACTCTGTGGGAGGGGCGGTTCCGCTCCTGCCTGACGCAGACCGAAGACTATGTGCTGGCGTGCTACCGCTACATCGAGCTGAACCCGGTGCGCGCCGGAATGGTGATCCGGCCGCAGGATTACCGCTGGTCGAGCTACCATGCCAATGCCCTGGGCAAGGCCAGCAGCCTTATCGTGCCGCACGAAGAATATTTCCGGCTGGGGCGGGATGCAGCAGAGCGGCAGGAAGCTTACTGCGCCCTGTTCAAGGCGCATCTGGATGAAGAGGTAATTGGGCAGATACGCGGCGCCACCAACGGCAACTATGCGCTAGGCGGCGAGCGCTTTCAGCGTGAGATAGAGGCAGCATTGGGGCGGCGTGCGAGCAGGGGGCAATCCGGCCGGCCACGCAAGGATGAGCAGAAAAACACGAATCAGGGAAGGTTGATGTGAAGTTTACGGGAAACCGTGGTCTGTCCCCCGTTTTTTGTCCCCCGTTTTTTGCCCGTTTTTTGTCCCCCGTTTTTTGCCCGTTTTTTGTCCCCCGTTTTTCCTTAACCATGCTAGCGCCCAACCAAGCGCTCCGGCCGACCGGCTACAGCGGGCTTCGCCCGCTTCCGCGGTCGGCTGAACTTAAACGGCAGACCTCTCATGCCTAAAGGTGACAATAGGCACACATTGCAGTAGACTCGCCGCATGAAGCCATTTCGCTGGAACCCTGAAAAAAACGAGACGCTGAAAGTTGAACGTGACATTTCCTTTGAGGTGATAGCGCTTGCGATTGAGGCGGATGGTTTGCTTGATGAGTTGCGCCACCCAAACGCGGAAAAATATCCAAACCAGTCCGTTCTTGTTGTGGCATTTGATGGCTATGTTTATCTGGTGCCTTACGTTGAAGAGCCGGATCACTATTTCTTGAAGACGGTGATTCCAAGCAGAAGGGCCACCCGTGACTATTTGCTTAAGGAGTAACCGAGATGAAAAAACTTGATACGTTTGAAAAAGACTTGCTGGCCGCCTACGAGAAAGGCGAGCTTAAATCCACCTCTCCGTCAAAAGCAAAACTGGCAAAATTCAAGGCCGCTGCAACAGCTACCTTCCTCAAGGAAAAGCGGGTCAATATTCGCCTCTCCTCGCCCGACCTGATGGATATTCAAGCCCGAGCGCTTGAAGAAGGCATGCCATACCAAACATTGATCGCCAGTGTGCTTCACAAGTTTGTATCAGGACGACTTGTAGAGTTGCCGTCAAGTCTAACCCGACATTCAACCCGGACTCCACAAAAGCGCGGAGCCGGTTAATTTCACGTTGGGCTGCATCATCAAGCTTTGGGAGGTTGCTATATGGCGGTGGGATCGTGTGCGGTTGAAATCCGGGGGCCGATTATGAACGTCGTCCGGGATGATGTGCTTCAACGCGAAATCCAATGTGCTTGGTTCGAAGGAATCCTCTGTTGAAGGAACAATAACGACGTGTTCATCTGGTGCGGGTTCAGTTCGTCGCGCCACGGCAACAGGAACCCGACGATTCTTGCCAGATCATTCGGCAAGCCACTATCTCGGCTATCGAAAATGGCAGGGTAAACTTGGGCGTTGGGCGCGCGAAAGTTTTTGCACGCTGTTTGACAACCCACCACAATTCGACACACCGCAGGACCAACAGCGCGCCAGTCAATATGCCGGGTGGTTATGGCCGGTAGCGCAGGCCCCGGATATCGCCGCAGGTTTTTCCGTGGCAATCAGAAGCTGTGCTCCGCACCGGGGAATGCGCCCTCTTTCACTTCATGCACGTAGCGCGCAATGGCATCCGCAACCGATTGTGCGCCCTGCATGTAGTTCTTCACGAAACGCGGTTTCTTGCCGGGATAGATGTTCAGCATGTCGTGCAGCACCAGCACCTGGCCGGAGCAGCCCGCGCCGGCGCCGATGCCGATGGTGGGGATGGTCAGTTGCGCGGTGATTTCTGCGGCCAGCAAAGCGGGGATGGTTTCCAGCACCAGCATTCCCGCGCCCGCCTGCGATACGGCAGCGGCATCGTTCAGCAGGCGTTGCGCGTCTGCCGGGGTCTTGCCCTGCACGCGGTAGCCCCCCATCCGGTGTACCGACTGCGGCGTCAGGCCGATGTGGGCGCATACCGGGATGCCGCGCCCGCACAGGAAAGCGATGGTTTCTGCCATGATCTCGCCGCCTTCGAGCTTGACCATCTGCGCGCCTGCTGCCATCAGGCGTGCGGCATGCTCGAAGGTTTTTTCCGGGCTGACCTGAAAGGTGCCGAACGGCATGTCGGCAACGACAAACACGCGCTTCGAGCCGCGCGCCACGCAGACGGTGTGGTAAGCCATTTCATCGAGCGTGACCGGCAAAGTGGTTTCGTGCCCTTGCAGCACCATGCCGAGCGAATCGCCCACCAGCAACACATCCACGCCGCTGTCTTCGAGCAGTGCCGCGAAGCTGGCGTCGTAGCAGGTCAGCACGGCAATTTTCTCGCCCCGCTCGCGCATCGCCTGCAAGGTAGTGATCGTGGTGCGCGTAATGCCATTATTCATTTGACACGACCTCCAGTTGTTGTTGGCCGCAACCTTGCAGCGCCGCCTCCGCTGAACCGACACCGGGGATCGCGCCGTCCGGCGCGATTTCCAGCAGGGGGCGCAGCACGAACGCGCGCAAATGCATCTGCGGGTGCGGGAGGGTCAACCCGTGTTCGGAGTAGCGCAAATCATCGTACAACAATATGTCGAGATCCAGCGTGCGCGGCGCGTTGCGGAATTCGCGCGTGCGCCCGCGCGCGCGCTCCAACCCGAGCAGCGCATCGAGCAGGCCGCGCGGGGTCAACGCCGTTTCCAACTTTGCCACCGCGTTGATGAAATCCGGTTGTTGCAAAAATCCTACCGGCGCGCTGCGGTACAGCGAGGAACTGGCCAGCACTTTGGTGTGCGGCAACTCGTCCAGCGCCCGCAACGCCCGCGACACTTGCCGGCACGGATCGGCGAGGTTGCTGCCCAGGCCGACAAAGGCGATATGGCCTGCCATCACTCGATGGGCAGCGCCATCTGGGCCGCTGCTTCAGGCTGCGGCTTGGCATCCGGCTTTCTCCTGCGGCGGCGTTTCTTTGGCTCCCTGTCCGGCAGCAGCATCGCGGCGCGGCGCTCGTCGGTCGCATCCTGGAATTCACCCCACCAGGAGCCGAGTTCACCATCCACTTCGCCGCTCTCGCAGCGCAACAGCAGAAAATCATAAGCGGCGCGGAAGCGCGGTTGAGCCAGCAGGCGCAACGGGCGCTGGCCGCCGCGCTGCTCGAAGCGCGGCTGCAACAGCCACAGCTCTTTCATGACCGCATCGTAGCGGCGCGGGATGGCGAGCTTCTCCCGCTGCCGGTCCAGCACTTCATCCATCGCCGTGTGCAACGCCAGCACCGGCGGCTCGCCCGCATCGCAGCGCGCTTTCCACGCCGCCAGCACTTCGTGCCACAGCAGCGCGGCAAACAGGAAGGCGGGCGTCACCGATTTGTCTTCGGCGATGCGCTGATCGGTATTTTGCAGCGCCAGCATCACAAATTTCTCGCCCAGCGGCTGCTCCAGAATCATATCCAGCATCGGCAGCAGACCGTGGTGCAGCTCCATCGCGCGCAGCTTCTTGACGCATTCCACCGCGTGGCCGGACATCAGCAGCTTGAGCATCTCGTCCAATAGGCGCGCCTGCGGCACGTTGCCGAGCAGCTCTTTCATGCCCGCGATGGGCGCGGCGGTGGCCGCATCCAGCTTCATGCCCAGCTTGGCCGACAAGCGCACCGCGCGCAGCATGCGCACCAGCTTGGCCGACAAGCGCACCGCGCGCAGCATGCGCACCGGGTCCTCGCGGTAGCGCACCACCGGGTCACCGATCATGCGCAGGGTATTGGCGCGGATATCGGCGTAGCCATCGTGGTAGTCGTAAATCTCCTGGCTGACGGGATCGTAGTACAGCGCATTGGCGGTAAAGTCGCGCCGCGCCGCATCCTGCTCCTGGTCGCCGAACTCGTTGTCGCGTAACAGGCGCCCGTGCTCGTCGGTCTGCGCGTCTTCCGCCTCGATCAGGCGGCGGAAGGTGGAAGTTTCCACCATGTCGTCGCCGAACATCACATGCACCAGCCGGAAGCGCCGCCCGATGATGCGCGAGCGGCGGAACACGCGGCGCACTTCTTCCGGCGTGGCGTTGGTGGCCATATCGAAATCCTTCGGATGCCTGCCGAGCAGCAGATCGCGCACCGCGCCGCCGACCACGAAAGCCTTGTAGCCAGCCGCATGCAGCCCTTCCGCCACCTTGCGCGCGGCGGGGCTGATACCGTCGCGACCGACACCATGCACTTCAAACGGGATGATGTGGCACTTGCCTTCGATCCGCGCGCGGGCGGTTTTTCCGAACACTCGCTTGAGTAGTTTTTTTATCATCAAGAGCCTGCAAAAATTTCGTCGCTCCGGCGTGGCCTTGCTGGAGCAAAACGGCAAATCAGCCACGAATGGATACGGATACTCACGGATGCAAGATGCGATCAAATGACAGCGAAAATCACCGGAAAGCCGGAAAAACCTGGTTTGTCTCGGATAATTCAGTTAGAACCAAACCAGCTCCTTCCCGCTGCTAGGGGGAGGGGATATTTCAGTTAAGGAAACACTGAAAAAGTCGTCACACCGGCGAAAGCCGGTGTCAAGCCTATTGAAAATACTGGATTCCGGCCTGCGCCGGAATGACAAAATGGGACTTATTCAGTGTTTCCCCAATAGATTATTTTGTTTTATCCGTGCCTATCCGTGTTCATCCGTGGCCAAATGTTTTTCCTTCACGCACCAAGAGCCGCGAATTATACACCCGGCACCAGGCAGCGTTCCCCGGCTACCTCTATCTCCCGCAACGGGCATTGGTACAGCGCTTCCAGATTTTCGCGCGTCAGCAGCTCCTCTGCCGCGCCGTGCAGCACCCGGCCATCGGCGAATTGCAGCAGCACGCGGTCGCAGCAGCGTTGCGCCCACAGGATGTCGTGCAGCACCATCAGCAACGCTCCCCCCTCTTCCTTGAGCTTGCCCAACACTTGCATGACCTGGATCTGGTGGCGCAAATCGAGGTGTTGCAACGGCTCATCCAGCAGGCAATATCGCACCTGCTGTGCCAGGGTTTGGGCGATTGCTGCGCGCTGGCGCTCACCGCCGGATAGCGTGCCGAGCGGGCGCTGCGCCAGTTCCGCCAGCTCCATTTGCGCCAGCGCCTGCCACGCGATCCTCTCGTCCCCGGCGCTGTAGCCGAACAACGAGGCGCGATGGGGAAAGCGCCCCAGCAGCACATATTCCAGCACGCTGCCCCAGAATTCGCCGCCTTCGCTTTGCGGCAACACCCCAAGATGGCGCGCCAGATCACGCCGCGCGATGGTTTGCAGCGGCTGGCCGGACCAGATCACTGCGCCTGCCTGCGGCGGGTGCAAACCGGCCAGCGTGCGCAGCAAGGTAGTCTTGCCCGCCCCGTTCTGCCCCAGCACGCCCCAGCACTGGCCGGGAAGGATCGCCATATCCAGATCCCGGCACACCACTTTGCCGCCGATCGCCACGCTGAGGTTGCGCGCTTGCAGCATCAGCGTTTTCCCAACAACCACAGCAGAAACGGCACGCCGAGCAGCGCGGTGAAAACGCCTACCGGCAGTTGCAGCGGCGACCACAGCGTGCGCGCCAAAGTATCGGCCAGCACCAGAAAGCTGCCGCCCAACAACACCGACAGCGGGATCAACCAGCGGTGCGCGCTGATGCCGAGCAGGCGAACTGCGTGCGGCATCATCAGGCCGACAAAACCGATGGCCCCGCCAAGCTGGAGCGCCGCCACGGTCAGCGCGGCGGCGGCGAAATACAGCGCCACCTGCCAGCGGCCCACCGCCAGGCCGAGTGCGGCAGCCTTGCCCTGCCCGCCGGCCAGCACGTCCAGCCCTCCTGAATACAGCGTGGCACACAACCCAAATACCAGCAGCACTATCCAGGCAAACGGCAACCCTTCCGGGTGCGACAAGTCCCCCATCAGCCAGAACAACATGCCTTTCACCTGCTCGCCCTGCGCCAGCGCCAGCAGCAGGCTGACCAGCGCGCCGCACCCGGCGGACAGCACCACGCCGGTGAGCAGCAGGCGGTAGATATTCCGCTCGCCGTGCCGGAAGCCCAGGCCAAATACCGCGACGATCGCCAGCAGCGCGCCCGCGAACGAAGCCAGTTGCACGGCAGCCAGACCCGCACCGAGCAGCATGGCTGACAGCGCACCCGCCGACGCGCCGCCGGAAATTCCGAGGATGTATGGGTCGGCCAAAGGGTTGCGCAGCAGCGCCTGCAACAGCACGCCTGACAGGGCCAGCAACCCGCCACAGCAGAATGCGGCGAGCACGCGCGGCAGGCGCAACTGCCACAGCACCTCTACCGCCGCGCTGTCGCCACGACCGAACAGCGCGCTCCACACCTCGCCCGGCGCAAGCGGCAACGAGCCGCTCACCAGGCCGAAGCCCAAACTCAGCGCGGCAGCGCACAACAACAGAAAGAAAAAAAAGCGCGGAGACATGAGGGCAAGGGATATTTTGTAGGTGCAAATTTATTCGCACATGCAATCGGTTGTGTGCGAACACCCGGAGAGTGCAATAACCGATGACTTGCCGGCGTTGTTTGCCAGTTTAACCAGGCTGCTATGCAAAGCTAACCTCTGCGAGGTGAATTCGCACCTGCAAGCCCGTCAAATGCGTTTTCAGGTTCAATGGTTACTTGAACAAACCTTTCAACCCGCCCTTGAGTTCATCCTGCAAGCGGGTCTTCACCTCTTCCTTCTTGGCTTCAATTTTCTGCTTGGCGGCATCTGAAACCATCGCGCCGAAATCAAGGGTGTATTTCAAATCGGCGAACGGGCCGGAAAGCCGCACCGGCACGGTGATGCCGCCGACGCTATCTTTGCCGCCCTGACCTTCCAGCGTCCTGGCCAGCGTGGCTTTGGCGAGATAATTGATGCTATCGTCGCCGATGTTGATGTCGCCGTTGCCGCTCAAACGCAGCAGCGGCGATTTCATTAGCAGGTCGTCGTTGTGCGCCACGCCATCCTTCACCTTGAAGCTGGCTTTCATTTCGCTGAAGTCGGTTTTCTCTTCCTTGCTGGCCGCCATGGTTTGCGACGCGCCGCCCTTGCCGAATTCGCGCAGCTTTTTGGCGACGTTGATTCCCTTGACCGCGCCGTCCGCCAGGTTAAGCGCCATACTGCCGCCAAGCGACCGCTTGAGCGCGCCGACCGTGTTGCCCTGCGCGCTCAGGTTGGCCGACACGCTGCCCTTGCCTTCCAGCATGTCAAAATTTGCCGCATCCTTGAGCAGCGCCCCGACATGGATGCCGCTAAGGTTTTCGGCAATGGCAAAACTCGGCACGGCCTGCGCGGCATTCACGGTGACGCTGCCCGCCATGTTCCCCCCGTACAGATTGGCGGACAGCGGGTTGATACTGGCGATACCGTTATGCGCTTTCAGGTTCAGGCGTACCTGCGATGCTTTCACGTTGGCCGCCTTGAGCGCGCCGATACGCAGGCCGCCTTCCAGGTTGAGCTTCTTCAGCGCGGACAAATCGAACGGTTGCTCCGGCGCGGCAGACGCAGGCTTGCCGGTATCGCCTTCGGTTTTTTTCGGCATATAGGGGTCGGCGTCGAACTGATCCACCTCCACATCGAAGCGGATAGCCGGGTTGGAAAAATTGCTTACCGCGACCTTGGCCTTGATCTGGCTTTGCAGCAAACCTCCGGCAAGGCTGATCTGCGCGCTTTGCCGTCCGGCATCCACCTGCACACCGCCTTTCATCTCGCTGCTGACAGATTTGTTGGGCAGGCTATCTCCCGTGATGTTGACTGCCACAACGAGGTCGGAAAGATTGAATTGCTGCACCTCGAAATTGCCGTAGGCGGATGAAGAGAGCTTCATTTTGAACGACTGCGCGGCTTGCCTCGCCTCCACATCCAGCACGAACGCATCGCTCTTGAACGATTTGGCGCTGCCTTCCAGTTTGGGCAAAGAGAGACCGGCCTCAAGATTGCCGCCATCCATCTCGCCTTTGGCCAGCAAATCCATCCCTTCCAGGCGGTAGGTCTGTTTTTCCAGATCGAAAGCGAGCGAGGTTTTCAGTTGTATTGCCATATCCAGCTTGGGCTGACCAGCCTGCAGCGCCGCCGTAAAATCAATTTTTACCGGCACGCCGCTGGCAATGCGACCGGTCTTCAGGTTAATGTCTTTCAGCGCATACTGCGCGCCGGTATTTTCGTCACGATAGCGCAGCTCGGTCTTTTCTATGCGCACCGAGGCGATATCGAATTTCACTGGCGCGCCTTCCGGTTTGCTTTCTGTCTTGCTCTCGCTCTTCCCCTTTTCCTTGCCCAGCAAATCGTCAATGTTGGTCTTGCCGTTCTTGAGCTTCACCAATGAAATTTTCAGCCCGTTGAGCATTACCTCGTTCACCACCGCCTGCCCGGAAAACAGCGGCAGCAGCGCCAATGAAACGCGGGCGTCATTTAGCGCGGCAAATTCTTTTTCGCTGTTGAATTCGGACAGGGATACCTTGCCGAAGCTGGCGCCGATGCTCGGAAAAAAAGTCAGTTTGATATCGCCATCCAACTTGAGGGTGCGCTGCTTCTCGTCTTTCACGGCCTTGATGATCTGCGGCTTGTAGTCGTTGGGGTTAAAGGTGGCGGCAAGATAGGCCGCACCGCCCGCTACAACAGTTGCGGCAGCGCCCGCACCGATCAACCCGTACTTGAGAAATTTGTTCATGTTATACCCTCGTAACGTGGTTGATTATAATCCAGGCACGGGATGGCCGATGCGGGTGCTCTGCAAAGTAGCCATGCGTTCTCCGGAGCAGCTACAGCCTGCCGGACCGGGTCACAGCCGCGTTGTCCGG
Organism: Gallionellaceae bacterium; assembly: GCA_008080515.1. Classification (GTDB taxonomy): domain Bacteria; phylum Pseudomonadota; class Gammaproteobacteria; order Burkholderiales; family Gallionellaceae; genus VIKH01. The sequence goes on from VIKH01000045.1 coordinate 15,190, forward strand.
ATGTGCTCCAGCAAACCCTCCGCCGCATCCTCCACCATATCCAGCACGCGCTCGAACCCATCCATGCCGCCGTAATACGGGTCGGGCACTTCTCGCGCCTCATGGTGCCGGGCAAATTCGAGGAACAACCCGAGATGAGATTTCGTGTCGTGCGGGCGCAACCGCTGTAGGACTTCCAGATTGGCGCAATCCATTGCCAGCACATAATCGAAGCGGCCAAAATCCTCCGCGCCGACCTGCCGCCCGCGCAACGTGCGCATATCGTAGCCGCGCCGCAGCGCGGCTCGCTGCGCGCGCATGTCCGGCGGATCGCCGATGTGGTAGTCGTGCGTACCCGCAGAATCAATCTGGATTTTCTTCCCCAGCGCAGCTTGCTCGACTTGTGCGCGGAATACCGCTTCGGCGGTAGGAGAGCGGCAGATGTTGCCCATGCAGACAAACAAAACTCTGACAATTTCCATAGTTATCAATAAATCAAGGCGATTGCTTGCGGGTTGCGCGAGGCGATGAAATGACGCTTTGCGCGACGATTAGCCTACCATGATATTCGCGGCGATTGGATTGGGGTGAAAGTAGGTTGATGCTTTTGAATTGACAGGATCGGAGGCGGCGGGGATATTACGAAAATTCTTAATTTACCGGCCTTCAGCGCTATCCACACCAGCGCCGCAAACCTGAAACAGGGGAACCAATGAAACCGGCGGTTTTTTTGCCAGGCAAGGCGCAAGCTCGCAGCCGTATTGGATATACGGCGATGGGGTGCAACGCCGCGCGGCGAAAAAAAGCGCCGTTCCATGTTTCGTTATTTCCGGCTTGCGACACCGGGGCCTAGCGGTCTAGAAAGAGCATTCAGGATATGTCCGTCTGGCAGCAACTTTTCACCCGCCGTATGGCGATCTGCGTATTTACCGGGTTTTCTTCCGGCCTGCCGCTGTACCTGCTGTTCAATCTCGTGCCCGCCTGGCTGCGCAGCGAGCAGGTTGACCTCAAGACCATCGGCCTGTTCGCGCTGATCCAGTTTCCCTACACCTGGAAATTCCTGTGGTCGCCGCTGCTGGACCGTTATGTCGTCCCGCTGCTCGGGCGGCGGCGCGGCTGGATGCTGCTGACCCAGATCGGCCTGCTGGCGGTGATCGCATCAATGGGCGCATTCTCGCCGCAGAGCGACTTGCACCTCATCGCTTACATTGCAACGGCCCTCGCCTTCCTCAGCGCCACGCAGGACATCGTGCTGGACGCCTACCGCCGCGAGCTGTTGAGCGACACCGAGCTGGGGCTGGGCAATGCGGTACACGTGAACGCCTACCGTATCGCGGGGCTAGTGCCCGGCTCGCTGTCGCTGATCCTCGCCGACTTCCTGCCGTGGAGCACGGTGTTCATCGCCACCGCCCTGTTTATGCTGCCCGGCATGGCGATGACGCTGCTGGTGCGGGAGCCACACCGCGCCAATCCACCCAAGACGTTGCGCGAAGCGGTGGCCGAGCCGTTCCACGAATTTATCACGCGGCAGGGTTGGCGTAGCGCGCTGCTGGTGCTGGCGTTCCTGTTTTTCTACAAGCTTGGCGACAGCATGTGTACCGCGCTGGCCACGCCGTTCTACCTCGATATGGGTTTTTCCAAGACCCAGATCGGGCTGGTCGCCAAGAACGCCGGGCTGTGGCCCGCCGTCATCGGCGGCCTGCTCGGCGGCCTGTGGATGGTGAAAATCGGCATCAACCGTGCGCTGTGGCTGTTCGGCGTAGTGCAGGTGGTGTCCATCTTCGGCTTCGCCTGGCTGGCCTCGGTGGGGCACCATGCGGAAATCACCGCCGTGGAGCTTACGCAACTCGCCATCGTGATCGGCCTCGAGGCGCTGGGAGTCGGGCTGGGTACTGCCGCCTTCGTCGCCTTCATCGCGCGCGCCACCCACCCCGCCTACACGGCCACCCAATTCGCCCTGTTCACCAGCCTGACCGCCGTGCCGCGCACTTTCGCCAACGCGGCCACCGGTTGGCTGGTAGAGACGATGGGCTGGACAGGATTTTTTTTGTTGTGCGCGGCGCTGGCGCTGCCGGGAATGCTGCTGCTACTCAAGGTCGCGCCATGGAATGAAACCGGGAACTGAAAGGGAAACGCAGATTTATTCGTCGTTTGCCCAGATAACCAGCCGACTCTGCAAAACCAAGCTCTTCGAGACAACCACGGCGCCCCCTGGCGGGGGCTTAATTTACCCTACGCAAGTTTTTCTCCCAGCAAGGTTTCCCACAGCGCCAGCACCGGCGCGGTGTCCATTTCTTCCGGGTCAATGCGGCAGGGCGACTGGTTGTTCAGGCGCATCTTGTGTTGCAGCGCGCGCAGGCGGCGGTAAATGACGCAGACCGTTTCCGCCTGCCGCGCGTCTATCAGGCCGAGCGCGCCCGCGCACTTCAGCAGCGCCAGATTGCCGCTGTTGGCGGTCAGCTCCGGGTGAGAGGCGGAATAGGCCAGCACCAGAAATTGCACCATGAACTCGATGTCCACCATGCCGCCGCTGTCGTGTTTGATGTCGAACAGGCTGCTCTTGTTGGCGTGTTCGTCGCACATTTTCTGCCGCATCGCGACAATTTCGCGGCGCAGCATTTCTTTATCGCGCGGCTTGCACAGGACTTCGCGGCGGATGGCCTCGAACTGCTCGCCCACGCCCGCGTCCCCGGCACAGAAGCGGGCGCGCGTGAGCGCCTGATGCTCCCACACCCAGGCGTGCTGGTGCTGGTACTCCGCAAACGCCGGTATGGTGCTGACCAGCAGGCCGCTGGCGCCGTTCGGGCGCAGGCGCAGATCAATCTCGTACAGCCGCCCCGCCGCCGTGTGGCTGCTCAACAGCGTGTTGATGCGCTTGGCCAGTTTGGCGTAGATTTCTGCCGCATCCGGGTGCGGGTCGTCGAAGAGAAAAATCAGATCGAGGTCGGAAGCGTAGCCCAGTTCGCGCCCGCCCAGCTTGCCGTAGGCGATGATACCAAAGGCAGGCAATCCGCTATCCAGCGGGCTGGATGCGGAATTGACACTGGCGAACTGCGCGCGTTCCTGGTGTTTCTGGCGCGCGTCGCGCCAGCACAACTCCAGCACGCGGCGCAGAATCATGTCGGCGAGATCGCTCAAGTGGTCGCTCAACTTTTCCAGCGGCAGCAGCTCCTGCAAATCCATCGCCAGCAGGCGGAATATCTGGCTGTGCTGGAACTGGCGCAGCACCTCCATTTGCCGCTCGGTATCCGCACCGCATTCCGCCAGTTGCTGTTGCAGGGCAGCACCGAGCGCAGCCCAGTCCGGCGCAAGATAAATTTCGCGCGCATCCAGCAGTTCGTCCAGCAGGATGGGGTGCTGGATCAGGTAGTCGCAGGCCCATTCGCTGGCGCTGGCGATGTTGGCCAGCGGCTGTTGCACCTGCGGGTATTCCGCCAGAAAAGCCAGGTAGGAAGCGCGGCGGCTGATGCTTTCCAGCAGGTTGAGCACGCGCGGCAAGGCCTGGTCGCGGTTGTTTTTCCCGGCGCACAGATGGATGAACTGCGGGATCAATTTATCCATGCGCTGGCGGCTGGATTCCGGCAACTGGCGGTAGCGGGCGCTGTTGCGGATTTGCAGCAGCCGCTCCGCCAGATCTGCGGCATCGCGGTAGCCCTGCTCGCCGAGGGTGTCGCGCACTTCTTCAGCCAGCATGTTTTCGCGCCATAGCGGGCTTTCCAGTTGCGCGCCGCCCGCCTCATCGCTTTCTCCGGTGCTGAAGATTCTTGCGAACTGCTCGCTGACCAGCGCGCGGTGCTGCTCCAGTTGCGCCAGCATGGCTGGATAGCCGGGAAAGCCCATGCCTTCCGCCAGCAGCGCCTGGTCATCCGGGTTGTCCGGTAAGTCCTGGGTTTGCTGGTCGTCCAGATATTGCAGGCGGTGCTCCAGGTTGCGCAGGAAAACATAAGCCGTGCTCAACCCCTCCACGGCTTCGGGAACAAGCTGCCCGATTTCGCTCAAGCGTTGCAGCACCTGCAAGGTGGGGCGAATGCGCAAGCTGCTGTCGCGCCCGCCGCGTATCAGCTGGAACACCTGGGCGATAAACTCGATTTCGCGGATGCCGCCGGGGCCGAGCTTGATGTTGTTGTAGCGGTCGCGCCGCTGCACCTCCTGGCGGATTTGCGAACGCGCCGAAGTCGAGATATTTGCGGAACACGAAGGGCTGCGCAAGTTGCATGAGTTCGTGCGCCGCCGGACACTCCGCAAAAGAAACGACGCGCGCTTTGATCCAGGCGTAGCGCTCCCATTCGCGCCCCTGCTCCACCAGATATTCTTCCAGCGCGGCGAAGCTCATCACCAGCGGGCCGCTGTCGCCGTAAGGGCGCAGGCGCATATCCACGCGGAACACCATGCCTTCGTCGGTCAGTTCGCCGACCAAGCCGATCAGACGACGCCCGAGCTTGGAGAAAAATTCGTGGTTGGAAAGCGCGCGCGCGCCGTCGCATTCGCCGTCTTCCGGATAGAGAAAGATCAGGTCAATGTCGGAAGACACGTTCAGCTCGCGCCCGCCCAGCTTGCCCATGCCGACCACCAGCAGCGTTTGCAGCGCGCCGCTCTCCGCCCCGAGCGGCTGGCCGTATTGCGCCACCAGCGACCCCATCAGCAAAGCCTGTGACCGCTGTATCGCCAGTTCCGCCAGCGCGGTCATGCAGCGCACCACTTCATCCAGATCGGCCAGCCCGCCCAGATCGCGCGCCAGCAGCTTGAGCATGACGCGCTTGCGCAGTTGCCGCAGCGCGTGCGACAGCGACGCTTCGTCGGCGGCGGGCATCGCGTCCAGCCACGCCGCCATCTCCTCCGCGCCGCACGGTTGCAGGTAATGACCGCGCAGCCACGGCAACAAGTCGGCATCGCTTTCGAGCAGGTGTTGCAGGTAGCGGCTGCACTGCGTTGCGCGCCGCACTACGGAATCAAAATCGGGAGCAGCGGGTATAAGAGGAGGGTTCATCCTGAAAAACTTACTTGGCCACAGAGCACACAGAGATCACAGAGGGCAAGCAATAAGTT
>VIKH01000174.1 GCA_008080515.1 Gallionellaceae bacterium
GAGTCACCTCGTCGGATGTTGCCCGCACCCTGCGCAGCGTGGTGGATGGCGTGCCGGTAGGGCAGTTCCGCGAAGGCGACCAGCTCGTGGACATCCTGCTGCGCGGCCCGGCCAGCGAGCGCGCGCAACTGGAGCAGGTTGAAGCGGCTGAAGTCCCTTCCGCGCGCGGCGGCAGCATCCCGCTGCAACAGGTCGCGCAGGTTTTATATGCGCTGGAGGAACCCATCATCTGGCGCAAGAACCGCGACATTTCGCTTGGCGTGCGCGCCGATGTCGTGGAAGGCGTGCAGGCCACCGATGTCGGCATGGCCCTGGACCAGAGGTTCGGCGAGCTGCGCGCCAGATTGCCGGACGGCTACCGGCTCGACCCCGGCGGCGAGATGGGCGAAAACTCCGGCGCCCAGGAATCCATCATGGCGGGCATGCCGCTGATGCTGGCGACCGTGCTGGGCATCCTGATGATCCAGCTCAAATCGCTATCGCGCACTTTCATGGTGGTGCTTACCGCTCCTCTGGGCATCATCGGCGTCGCCATCGCGCTGCTGGCGTTCGGCAAGCCGTTTGGCTTTGTCGCCATGCTCGGCACCATCGCGCTGGGCGGCATGATCATGCGCAACACGGTGATACTGGTTGACCAGATACGCCAGGACCGGGAGGCAGGCCTGCCCGCCTGGGACGCGATCCGCGAATCCACCGTGCGGCGCTTCCGCCCGATCATGCTCACCTCCGCCGCCGCGGTCCTGGCGATGATCCCGCTGACGCGCAGCGTGCTGTGGGGGCCGATGGCTTACGCCATCATGGGCGGATTGCTGGTGGCGACGCTGCTGACCATTTTGTTCGTGCCGGCGCTGTACGCGAGCTGGCTGCGCCTGCCCGTGCCGGACAAGGGCGCCGGGGTGGCACCGGCAAACTCGGCGTGAGGCGTCCTTTGACTCCGCTGGCGGCTGTGTTAGCATCCGCTAATACTCTAATGGGCACTTCTAAATATTCGTCACACCGGCGAAAGCCGGTGTCCAGGCTATTGAAAATACTGGATTCCGGCCTTGCACCAGGAGATTTAATCATGAACGACATCAACTTCAAGCGCGAAATCGCCGACACCCTCGATCGCGCCGTCGAGCGCGCCACCAAGGCGCTCGCCGCCGAAGGCTTCGGCATCCTCACGCGCATAGACATGCACAGCAAGATTAAGGAAAAGACCGGCAAGGACATCATCCCCACGGTGATCCTCGGCGCGTGCAACCCGAATCTGGCTTACGAGGCCTATACCGCCAACAGCGACGTGTCGAGCTTGCTGCCGTGCAATGCGGTGATCCGGGTGATCGCGCCGGGAAAGGTTTCGCTGGAATTCGTCAAGCCGACCGCGATGATGCGGATACTCGGCGATGCGAACCTCGAAAAACTGGCCGGCATGGCGGACGAGATGGTCGGGCGCGCGCTGGCTAACGCCTAGGGAAACGCAGATTAAATCATCCGTTCGCCCTGAACTTGTCGAAGGGCTGGCGGTACCCATTGATTGTTATAGATTTAACCCGATCATGGTTCGAGACCAGTATCAGCGGGCATTTGGCGGTTCGACAAGCTCACCGCGAACGGTAGCGGTTTTGGAGAACGCACTGCTAGTGGCCAGCGCGCCGGGCAGGTTGCGCCTGCTCCCACCGGCAAATGAATGGCGCTGGAGCAACTCTGCAATCTGCGGGATAATGCGCGCCTTATTTTTAATGCGCCAACCCGACCCATGAAAATCGCCATTGCCGGTACCGGCTACGTAGGCCTTTCCAACGCTGTTCTGCTGGCCCAGCACAATGAAGTGGTCGCCGTTGACATCGTCCCGGAAAAGGTCGAGATGCTCAACCGCAAGCAGTCGCCCATCGAAGATGCCGAGATCGAAGAATACTTGAGCGGTCGGGCGCTCAACCTCAAGGCCACTCTCGATAAACGGGAGGCCTACAGCGGGGCGGATTACGTCATCATCGCCACCCCGACAGACTATGACCCGGAAACCAACTACTTCAACACCCGCTCGATCGAGTCGGTTATTCAGGATGTCTTGAGCATCAACCCGCAGGCGGTGATGGTCATCAAATCCACCATTCCCGTCGGATACACCGCCAAGGCCAGAGCCAGCTTCAATTGCGGCAACCTGATTTTTTCGCCGGAGTTTCTGCGCGAAGGCCGCGCGCTGTACGACAACCTGCACCCCTCGCGCATTGTCGTCGGCGAACGTTCCAAACGTGCCGAGATATTTGCCGATTTGCTCAAGCGGGGCGCGATCAAGCAGGACATTCCCACCCTGTTTACCGACTCGACCGAGGCCGAGGCGATCAAACTCTTCGCCAACACCTATCTGGCCATGCGCGTGGCCTACTTCAACGAGCTGGACACTTACGCGGCTACCCACGGGCTCGACACCCGGCAGATCATCCAGGGGGTGAGCCTCGACCCGCGCATCGGGAACCACTACAACAATCCATCGTTCGGTTACGGCGGCTACTGCCTGCCCAAGGATACCAAGCAACTGCTCGCCAACTATCAGGATGTCCCGCAAAACCTGATCCACGCCATCGTCGAATCCAACACCACGCGCAAGGATTTTGTGGCCGAAAGCATTGTCAGGCTCAACCCGAGGGTGGTGGGCATCCACCGCCTGGTCATGAAGAGCGGCTCCGACAACTTCCGCTCTTCCAGCATCCAGGGCATCATGAAACGCATCAAAGCCAAGGGTATCGAGGTCATTGTTTACGAGCCGGCGCTGAAAGAGGCAGAGTTTTTCCGCTCCAGAGTGGTAAACGACCTGGCGCAATTCAAGAGGGAATCCGACGTCATCGTCGCCAACCGCATCACCGACGACATCCGGGATGTGGCCGACAAGGTTTACAGCAGGGATTTGTTTGGCAGCGACTAACCCGGTTATCCCGGGTTCCGCAGTTGGCGGATAACCATCCGGCATAATCCATTGAAACTTTGGAATGCCTTTCGTCAACAAATATCAGGGCGCTTCTAAAAATTCGTCACACCGGCGAAAGCCGGTGTCCAGCTAGTTGAAAATAACTAGAATTTTTGGAAGCGCCCATCAGTATTTCGCCTCATCTTTCCACATCTCGGGGCGGAACCGCACCACGCGGTTCCTGCCTGACTCCTTGGCGTTGTACAAGGCCACATCGGCAAATTTGACCGCCTGCCAGAAGGTTTCGCTGTCGTGCGGGAATTCGGCGATGCCGATGGAAATGGTTTTCTGCAACGTCGTTCCGGGCAATTGCACCTTCATACCCTCGACGGAAGCGCGTATTTTTTCAGCGACACTGTCGGCGCTCCCGCTAGCCGTATCCTGCAGGATGATAAGAAACTCTTCGCCCCCGTAACGTATCACCAGGTCGGAGGCGCGCACCGATGCTTTCAGGACGTTGGCCAGCGCCTTAAGTATGAGGTCGCCCGCGTCATGCCCGTAGGTATCGTTGACCATCTTGAAATAATCCAGGTCGAGCATCAGGATGGACAGATGGCTCTTGCGCCGCTGGTTGGAAGACGCCAGCATTTCGGCAAACTCTTCCAGGAAGCGGCGGTTGTGCAGGCCGGTCATGGCATCGGTCAGGTTGGATGCGCGCAGCGTATCCATCAGGCGTTTTGCCTCGATCACCGGCGCCGCCTCGCGCAAATACACGTACAGGTAAGGCAGAAGATTCTGTATTCGCTCCGACTCCTCCTGCTTCACCACCAATTGCAGCACGCTGCCCACCGACCCGGACTGGATGACGGGAATGCACACATGGCAGCGGCCCTGCTCTCCTGCGGGCGGCTGGAAGGCGTAGCAGATGCCGGGAGATTCTATCGAGTTGATGGCATGGCCAGTGCGCCGTGCGCGGCAGCTTTCCGCATGCGCCAGGATTTGCGGGTCACACCAGCGACAGGGCGCATCCGCTTCGCCGTCCACCATCAGCGCGGTCATGTGGCCGGAATTTCGTGCGGCCTCGTAGATTGAAAAATTGCGGATATTGAAGCGCCCCTGCAGCACCGCTGACAGCCTCCGATATATTTCCGGCTTGGTCTCGTCCTCCTCGATGGCCTGTTTGAAATGCGCCGCGTCAATCAGCCCTTCCACGCGGCTGATGGTGGAGTTGAGCAGATTCTCGTTTTTGTGCGCCGGGGATTGTTGCAGAAGTTGCGCGACACTCGAGCTGATGGTAGTCAAACCGTCCTGGATGAACTTGAGCAGGCTGTTCAGGTTTGCGGCCACCTGCCCGATCTCGTCGCTGGTGCGTTTCTCGATATTTGCGTGAAAGTCGCCGTGGATGGCGCGCTCGACCGTTACCTGCACATCCTGCGCCGTGGCGATCACGGGTTTAACCAGCCTGCGGAAGAACAGCAGCATCACCAGCATGAACAGCACAATCGCCGCCACCATGATCGAGGATGCCGTATAGGCGCTGCGCATCATCTCGCCCATGGACATCGAAATCGTGAGCGCGCCCAGCACCGTCCCTTCCGCCACATAGTGGCATTGCAGGCAATTGATATGCCCCGCGCGGGTGGCCACGTAAGGGAGCGTGCCGCGAAAAACCGGGCCATCGCTTTCGTCCGTCAACTGATAGTAAGGCTGCCCATCTTGTATCACCCTGGCTTCGATCCCGTCCTGGATCTGTTCGAGTTCGGAGCCTTTGCCGAATTGCCGGGTAACGCTGTCGGAGCGGGCGACTCTCGCTGTACGCAAGCCTTCCACCACGGCGAGGTGGCCGAGAAAGTCGTCGCGCTTTTCCCTTTCAATGTGGATCAGTGATTCGCTCAAGCCGATCCGAACAATTTCGGCAACCGAACGGATGTGCTCGCGCTCGGATGAAATCGCGAATTGCCGGAACGACCAGAAACTGACCACCACAATGACCGCGATCATGGCCAGGGTGAGCACAAGGGAAAATATCGTTACCTTGGTGTCGAGTTTCATTTGAAGAATCCTGTAGAGCGAATTCACTCGCCCGTTTTACACATTTCGCGCGGATGAATCCGCACCTACATTTTTTGCCTGCCCGATGATCCGTCTATCCGTGTGGGCGAATTCACCTCGCAGCTTCCATGGCCGGATAAATCCGGCCCTACAGGCTGTAACCCTGCTCGCGGAATAACGCCCGGCACGCATCCACCACTTGCGCGTCGTAAAGCTTCCCGCAATTTT
>VIKH01000175.1 GCA_008080515.1 Gallionellaceae bacterium
CTCTGCGTGCTCTGCGTGCTCTGCGTGCTCTGCGTGCTCTGCGTGCTCTGCGTGCTCTGTGGCTTGAATTGCGGTTTTAAGGATAAATCCGTTCGTGTTGCACCAGCAAGCGGCAGGCCGTGGCTGTACGGGGCATGCGCCCCAACAGCACACGTTCAGCTTGCCGAAACATGAGTGGATTCATGGCGTTCGACAAGCTCAGGCCGAACGGAATTGCTGCTCTATTCTGGGCTACTGCGCCAGCACATACCACTTCTCCCGGATGCGCCTTGCGCCCGTTTGCTCGTAGCTGATCCAGTCGGCAGTTTCGTTCGGGGCATAAAGGAGCGTGAATTTCCCGCTATCGCCGCGTGGCGCGAACAGCACGGTCTTTGTCTTCGGGTTTGCAACCACCACCTCCCCCTTGAATTCCTTCGCGTACCTGCCTTGCGTTGCGGCATCGCCCGCCAGCATGGCCTCGGCATAGCGCTGGGCATCCGCCCTCATCATGAACAGCCAGCGTTCGGCGGACGACAGGGAATAAACATAGCCGACCGCCGTGAATGACGGTAGAACCGTGGCAAGGAGTACGATCAGAATGATCTGCTTGGTCGGCATATAGTTCAGGTTACCGCGCTGCCGCCCGCCATCTTTTTCTTCCCGCCAACCTTGGCATCAAACTTTTCCTTGTTGATCACCACCCGCTCGTGCCGCCCCCTGGAAATCAAATCCACCCCGTCATGTGCTTCCACGGCAAAGATCAGCCGCCGCCCCTCGACTCCGGTCAGCTCGACCGTGGCCGTGACCTCCAGGCCGGGAGGGGTTGCCGCTTCGTGGCTCACATCAATATGCGTCCCGACCGACTGCTCCTCGGGCCAGTCCAGATGCGGCTTGACCGCCATGATGCAGGCCCATTCCAGAAACCCCACCATGAAGCCGGTGGCGAAGACTTCCGGCATCGCCAGGAACTCTTCCGACTCCGGATAAAGCGCCGGAACAGTTTTGGACGACGGCACCACAAATTTATGCTCGTATCTGATGCCGGGTTTCAGCGATGCTTTCATCTGGTTCTCCGCAAAAATGCAGCCTGTAGCATTACGACAAGCTCCCCGTCTTCGAGCGATAGCATGTTGCCCCCTAACGTCCAAGCTCAAGGGCGCTGCGCGGCTTTATCGCGCAGCGTCCGGTGACCGCCGTGGCTCGCCGCTGCACAACTCGATTGGGGAAACTGCAAAAACTATTTGACTGTCGGCTTAAGGGCGTGGGTTAGGGTGCTGGTTGCCATGAAATATTAATTTTTCTATGGCTCGAAACACAGTCACGTAGGTAAAGATTGATGAGGCTCTGATATGGGACACCCTTTTCATCAGCCATTTGTTTGAAATAACCAATAACGTCTTCGCTCAACCGCATCGTGACGGATTTTTTGAGCTTGGCCGCATATGGATTTTTTTTGGATTTCATTTTTGACAGATCGTATTCAGTTTCCATGGTCTGTGGGCTATCTATGCTTAAGAAACTCATCAAGTGCAAGACCGATGTCTTTGGCAATTTGACGGAGCAAGATTGGAGAAATATCTCGGCCTTGATGGAATGGAACTGTTGTGCAGCGGCCTACGGTGTCGCGAAATTGTTTATGTGATCCGCGCTGGCGGACTTCGGTGAAGCCGAGCTTGATAAAAATGGCGATAACCTCATTGGGTTTGAGGGCGGGAATATTGCCCATGACTCAAGCGACTGCGACGTTTTGAACCCCTACAAACTCTGACTCCAGCACCGGTTCACCGTCTTCCAAAAGCATGGCAATTACATCGTGCAGGTTGTGGTTGACCTCGTCCAGCGTTTCTCCCTGTGAGTGAGCGCCGGGAAAGCCAGGAACAAAACCAACGAACAAGCCAGTCTGTGGGCACCGTTCAATTACCGCTGAATAGACTTTCATGGCGAACTCCAAAACGGATGGGGAGCGTGATTATCATTCCATGCTCTGTAATAATCAACCGCGCTGACGCCCACTGTTCAAGTTGAGCGGCGCGCGGCTTTTGGCGCGTCCGCTCGAACGCTGGGTTGGGCTGCGACACGTCGTTTTACTGGCTGTGGAATGAACTCAATCTTGAGCATACAGCCCACCGCATCAGCATACCTTTTGAGCGATGCCATGGAAGGCGCATGTTTTCCTGCGCCTTCAAGCCTTGATACGGCGCTCTTGGTGGTGCCCATGCGATCAGCCACAGCTTCTTGAGTGAGTCCCGCGCGCGTACGCGCGGATAACATTTCGTGCGCGAGTGCATACTCGGTTTCAAGGGCATCATAGGCTTTGCGAAAGCCGCGACGTTTCGATGCCTTTTCAAGAAAAGCTTTTTGATTGTGCGGCACAGGGTCGTATTTAAGGTCAGTCATTTTGTATCTCCTTCATTCGCTTGCGTGCAAGCTTGGTTTCCTGCGCGGGTGTTTCCTGTGATTTTTTGATGAAAGCGTGCAGTATCACTACGCGCTGCCCGACAAAAAAGCAGTAGAACGCTCTTCCAATGCCAGATTTGCCGCGCGGGCGCAATTCGAACAACCCGCCACCAAAGGCACGTGAGTGAGGTAAACGCAAGTTCGGGCCATGCTCGATAAGTAGCTCGACAATTCTTGCGTAGTCTGCGACAACATCCACAGGCCAAGCCTCGACAGTGGCTTGCACTTTTGCATGAAAGTATTCGATGGAATATGTCATGCTTGAAGGTTAGCAAATATGCTAACTACAGTCAATGCGGCAAGAGGCTCAGATTTTAGATGCCCAACGTGGAATTAACCGGCTCCGCGTTTTTGCGGAGTCCGGGTTGAATGTCGGGTTGGGCAGCCTTGTCAATTGTGTCCGGCTTCGGCATGCAGCTTCAGCCCAAGCGCGCCGATAACTTTGAGGATAGTATCGAAGCCTGGACTACGCTCACCGGACAGCGCTTTGTAAAGGCTTTCACGGGACAATCCTGCATCGCGCGCGACCTGTGACATACCCTTGGCGCGAGCAATATCACCAAGTGCTTTGGCAATGAATGCTGCATCCCCATCGGCTTCTTCAAGGCAAGCCTCAAGATAAGCAGCCATTTCCTCCGGGGTTCTGAGGTGTTCGGCAACGTCATAGCGAGTGGTAACTGTCTTGGTCATGGTAGCTACTCCGAAAGATTACGCGCGAGGCGTAGGGCGGCCTTGATGTCCTTGGCTTGGGTGCTCTTGTCACCGCCGGCCAGCAGAATGACCAGCTCTCGCCCTCGCTTCTTGAAATACACCCGGTAACCGGGGCCATAGTTGATTCGCAATTCCGAGACACCTTCACCAACCGGTTCAACATCTCCCGGGTTTCCAGCAGCAAGCCGCTCGATCCTTGTTTGGACGCGCGCTCTTGCTTATAGGTCATGCAGGCTGTCGAGCCACTGAGCGAAGTCGGGGGTTTTGCGAATTTCAATCACAGCGCAACTGTAGCCGTGCGGCTACGCCTTGTCAATACCATGCGCTCCGTTTTGAGGTGCCCAACGTGGAGGTAAGGGGTGCCGCATTTTTGCGGCGTCCCGCTTGAACGGCGTTGGGCA
>VIKH01000046.1 GCA_008080515.1 Gallionellaceae bacterium
GCTGCTTTGCCTATCGTGGAAAGGGGGCACCGCAACCGCTTGGAAGATCATCGTCCGCGTCGGCTGCATGACCGCGCCGCGCCTGCAATGCGCGAAATGCCTGCGCGCCTGCAAGGTACTGTTCGCCACCACCACCGGTTTCTGCTGCAACCGCTGCACCGACGCGCGCTACCGGACAACCTGCGAAAGCCCCACCCGCCGAGCCGTCCGCCGCGCAGAGAAGATATTCCGGCAGTGCAAGACCGAGCCGGGCCGGAAAGCATGGAAGCCGAAGTGGATGCGCTGGGCGACATACGAGCGGCTTCAAGCGGAGGCCGAAGCCGTGTTCCCGATCATCGAGGCCGACGAAGTTGCCCCCTACGACTTGACGGCACGCCTGGAAGCGAAGATCGAACGCATCCGTAACCGGGCAGCGCGCAGAAAATCGGCGAAGGGGTAGAGCGGGCAGAGACGGCCATCCGAGTATTCCATATTCCACCGGTCACCGGCAAACGGACATTGCGTTAATCAGACACCCGCCTGTTCCATCAACTCGGCAATGCTCAAGCCCAAGGCTGCGGCGATCTTCTGAATGTTGATTAGCGCGACGTTGTGTTCGCCGCGCTCGATGCCGCCCATGTATGAGCGGTCAATGCCGGCAAGGTCTGCCAACGCTTCCTGAGACATTCCCTGTTCTAACCGCGCAGCACGCACAGCCTGGCCGAAAGATGCCAAAGCGGGAGCTGTGTCTGCCTGTTTGCTGGGTTTCGCCATGTCGCCAATGTTGGCGAGATGACGGATATGATGCTACGGGATATGATACCCATACAGAGGGCGGGCTACGCACGATGAAACGGCAAACCATCATCAAGGACTGCTGCAAGCGACATGCAAACGCGAGCATACTGGCAAGCGTAGCATTCATTCCTGCCCCCATCGTCTACGCCGACATTACCGGCAAGGTGGTGGCGGTGGCCGACGGCGACACCATCACGGTGCTACGCGATCAGGAACAGATGAAGATTCGGCTTGTTGAGATCGACGCGCCGGAGAAGGCGCAGGCATTTGGCAGCAGATCGAAGCAGTCCCTATCCGACTTGTGCTTCGGCAGAATGGCGACGCTGGACGTCAAAGGAAAAGACCGTTACGGGCGAACGCTGGCACGTGTATATTGCGATGACATTGACGCGAATGCGGAACAGGTGCGGCGCGGCATGGCCTGGGTGTATCGGAAATATGCGCCGATGGTTTCGCCACTCTACGCTGTCGAGAATGAGGCGAAGGTGGCGAGGCGCGGACTGTGGGCGGATGCGGAACCAATGCCGCCGTGGGAGTGGCGGCGGCACAAATAAACCATTGAGGGCGGTGCCTGATGGACAAGACGAACGAGCAAGAGAAACCGCGAGTCGCGCAGTGGATGGCGGCAGCAAAAGAGATATTGCGGCGCAGGGCCGAGAGAAATTCAGCCTTATCGGCAAACACGGGAAAAATCAACGATCCACCAAAATCCAATCAGTTGACCAGTAGGGCGGAGGTAGAGATGCCCAGCGAGCAAGAACTAATGACGCAGGTCAAAAATGCCAGAAAGCGACTGGAAAGATGGATGGTGAGGTTATTGGTCACATCCTGTTTGCTGTGGTTTGCAGCGAAATTATTTGTGTACCACGATGAGTTGTGGATGATAATCCCCATCGCCGTTATAGTTTGGTCGTTTGTGGGTGTGTACTTCATCCAAAACAACACCACTTTCGGTCTCTACTACTTCGAGCGTCAACAATGCAAACGGTATGGGCACTACCTTAACCCACGCATTGGCGACGATACTGAAAGGTATCGTCATGCGATGAATCAGAATGCGTGTCCCAGCCCAACAGGAACGAAGAGATGCGCGCGCTGCTGGGCGTTTGTACAAACCGACTAGAACCGCCGCGTGGTTGTTTCTAATAGGGGGCAAGCACATGACCAAGATGATTCTCGCGATAGCCTTGACGCTTGTCGGCATCGCGCACGCGCAAAGCCAGACGGATTCGTTTGCTCAAATGCTGGGCGATAAGAAACTATGGGACACCTTGGACTGGAGTCGCTTTGAGACATCCAAAATCTGGTCGGCAAGCGGCTGGGTAGACTACACAGGCGAGCAGGCGCTCGATGATGTCACCATAATAAAATATCATCAAAATATTCCATTGCTCGACACTTTATATCTGGCGGATATAAGGCGCCGCAGGGAGGGTGCCGGAAAAACACCTTGGTCACTGAGCGTTTTTACGGTGAGCTCTTCTACAGACAAATGTGACAAAGCCATGTCTTGGCTGACTGCGCGATTCGGCTCTCCTGCTGCATCTATTGACCACCGTGATAAGTGGAATAGTGCGACCAATGTCCGGCGGGCTGCCCAGTGGGAAACTGGTCAGACCCGGATAGTTGTCAAATGTATGAGCGGTGCCACGATCGAGAAGAAGACCGATAATGATAGGCCATTGGTGGTTACTGCGCTGTCCTTTGCGCACAAGTCCGAGCTGTTGGCGATTAAGCCAGTGTTCATGCTGTCCTGTTCCCTGAAATTTTTCCTTCCCGATGGGGTAGGCGTTGATCTGCCTCAGACGACGTACTATGTTGATGAATATTTTCATGAGCTGTACAACCAAAGTAAATTCCCTTTCGCGTCGGAAGTCCACATTCAGCCTGAAACCATTTCCTTCGCCGCCAAAAGTAAAGACGGGTTCTCGAAATACTCAATTGACAGAGTGACTGGCTCCATGTCCGGTACAGTGACGACCGGCAAAACCAGCTTCCGGATGTCCGGAACATGCGAGAAGATTGAACCAGCCGACAAGAAGTTCTAGCGGTAGTCCGCCGCCGCTTAACTGCGTTGAAGAGGACGGCTGCGATGCCGCGCTGTATCTGGCAACAGCGGCGGTGAGGGCGAGCAACACACCGGGGCATTACAACTGTCATTATTGGGTTTGGAGGGTGTGGCGAGGAAAAGGGGGCTACCCGCTACGATCTGCGCGTGGATTTCCCCCCTCCCCCCCACGGACGCAAGGGCAAGAGCGCGGGAACCCTCCGACAACCGGGGGGCATCATCCGGCGGAAAGGATGCACCCCCCGGCAAAGGGCACGGGCACATAGCGGACTAGCTCCCCTGCCGCTACCCCCGCCTGCCGATGACTACCCCCCCGGCAGACAATCACCCGCCAGTTGCAGCATCGCACAGCCCGGAAAATCCTACACTGCGCCTACACATAACAAAATCCGCTAGGCGTGAAAAAGGCCTGCATCGCTGCAAGCCTTTATTTTACTGGTGGCCCGGGGCGGAATCGAACCACCGACACAAGGATTTTCAGTCCTCTGCTCTACCGACTGAGCTACCGGGCCATCTACTACTTTCTTCCTTCTTGCAGCAACCACAAGGATTTTGGTTTTGGCCGCTTGACTTGCGCCAAGCTTAACTTGCGATGCAAGTTAGCCTCCACCGCAAGAAGCTACTTCGCAGCGTCTTGTCAGTCCTCTGCTCTGATGAAACTACTAGCCACTCGACTAAATGAGCAAATTACGCTCATTAAGTCGCTGGTTATACCGATTGAGCTACCGGGCCAATCTTGAATATTGCAGCGTGCTGGCTTGGTCAGGATCGCATCGGGTTGCAGTGCAATACAAGCCGCCTAGCCTGCGCGAAGCGGCGCATTATATCGGCAAACCCGGAATTAATAAACTTTCTGGATCAATTTCTCTTCCGGAACAGCGCAGACTGCGCGTGTGCCTGCAAACCTTCCCCGAAAGCCAGTTCTGCCGCAATCGCGCCCAGCGTTTGTGCGCCTTGTGCTGAGACCTGGATCAGGCTGCTGCGCTTCTGGAAGTCGTATACCCCTAGCGGCGAAGAAAACCGCGCCGTGCCGGAAGTGGGCAGCACGTGGTTGGGTCCGGCGCAATAATCGCCGAGCGACTCGGAAGTGTAGCGCCCCATGAATATCGCCCCGGCGTGTTTCAATTTGGGCAGCCAGGCCTGCGGATCGTCCACCGACAATTCCAGATGTTCGGGTGCGATGCGGTTACTGATGGCGCACGCCTCGTCCATGTCGGCCACCGCAATCAGTGCGCCGCGATTTTCCAGCGCGGTCTTGATGATGTCGCGGCGCGGCATCTGCTCCAGCAGCTTGTCGGCACTTTGCGCCACGGCTTCAATAAATTTCACGTCCGGCGACAGCAAAATAGCCTGTGCCAATTCGTCATGCTCGGCCTGCGAGAACAAATCCATCGCAATCCAGTCCGGATCGGTCTTGCCGTCACAAATCACCAGGATTTCCGAAGGCCCCGCGATCATGTCTATGCCGCAGGCGCCAAACACGCGCCGCTTGGCCGATGCCACATAGGCATTGCCGGGGCCGACAATCTTGTCCACGCGTGGAATGGTGGCGGTGCCGTAAGCCAGCGCCGCCACTGCCTGCGCGCCGCCGACGGTGAACACGCGATCCACGCCGCACAGGCAGGCCGCCGCCAGCACCAGCTGGTTTTTCGCGCCATCCGGGGTCGGCACTACCATGATGAGCTCATCTACGCCTGCCACCTTTGCAGGCAGCGCATTCATCAGCACGGAAGATGGATAAGCTGCCTTGCCGCCCGGCACGTACAGCCCCACGCGGTCCAGCGGGGTGACCTGCTGGCCGAGCATCGTTCCATCCGCATCACGGTAGCTCCATGAAGACTGCAACTGCTTCTGGTGATAAGCGGTGACGCGCTGCGCCGCCTGCTCCAGCGCCGCGCGCTGCGCGGCGGGCAAAATGTCGAGCGCAGCGCGCAATTCGGCCTGCGGCAGCTCCAGCCCGGCAGCATGGCCCACATTCAGGCGATCAAAACGTTGCGTGTACTCGAGCAACGCCGCATCACCACGCCGCTTTACATCGGCAAGAATGGTCGCCACCGTGGCCTCCAGTTTTTCGTCGGCGGTTTCCTCGAATGCCAGCAGCGCATCAAGTTGTACGCGGAAATCTGCCTGCCTGCTGGAAAGCCGTTTGATGTTCATTTGGTCACTGCCTTGGCAAAGGCATCCAGCATCGGCTGAATCTCGTTGCGCTTCAGCTTCAGCGACGCCTGGTTTACCACCAGCCGCGAAGAGATTTGTGCGATCTCCTCGACCGCCGTGAGATGGTTCGCCTTGAGCGTGCTGCCGCTGCTGACCAGATCAACAATCGCATCGGACAGCCCGACCAGCGGCGCCAGCTCCATCGAGCCGTACAACTTGATCAGATCCACATGCACCCCCTTGGCGGCAAAGTGCTGGCGCGCGGTCTGCACGTACTTGGTCGCCACGCGCAGGCGCGCACCCTGGCGCACCGCAGAGGCGTAATCGAAATCATTGCGCACCGCCACCATCATGCGGCAGCGCGCGATATTCAAATCCAGCGGCTGGTACAGCCCGACCCCGCCATGCTCGTCGAGCACATCCTTGCCCGCCACGCCCATATCCGCCGCGCCATACTGCACGTAGGTCGGCACGTCGGAAGCGCGCACGATGATCAGCCGCACATCGGCGCGATTGGTCGGCAGAATCAGCTTGCGTGAGGATTCCGGGTCTTCGCCCGGCACCACGCCCGCCGCCGCCAGCAGCGGCAGGGTTTCATCGAAGATACGGCCCTTGGATAAGGCGATGGTAATGGTCATGCCGGTTTGGTTATTTTTAAAAGGGGGCATTTTACCGTCAAAAGCGGGGCTAGTTGAAATTCAATTTCCGCAACAGCCAGCCCGGATGGCATAAGACACACCAGCATCGCAATGATTGCGTGTTGTCATATTTGACAACACTCTTGTTGCTTGGTAATTTGCCTGTCATGAAAGCTCGCTTGCTGTTCAACCGCCGCGCGCCCATCACCGAACATGCGTTTGCCGAGTTGGTGCTATGGGAAATCAAACAGCCTTTGCCCGGTTGCACACATCGCTACAAGTACCGGCTGGCATTTGTGGTCGCCGGAGTGTGCGTGTTGCGCTATGACAACGAAACCGGCAAGGGAGACCACCGGCATCGCGGCGAAGTGGAAACCAGATATAAATTTGTTTCGGTAGATCGGCTAGTCGCCGATTTTTTCGAAGATGCAAGGAGGTGGCAAGATGAACACAGTAACGATTGATGTCCGCCCGCTGGCGGAAACGCTGGGTGATTTTGCGCGGGCATGGAAGTGCGCAGAACCTTCCGCGCCGCGTATCAGCTTCGATTCCCCCGCCCTGCTATTCAAAGTGCTTTCCGGCAAGCGCTGGGAATTGCTGAACACTCTGACCGGCGCCGCCCCCATGTCCATCCGCGAAGCCGCACGGCGCACCGGGCGCGATGTCAAAGCCGTGCATGGCGACGTAACCGCGCTGCTCAACGCCGGGCTGCTGACCAAAACCGACGACGGCCAGATCGTGTTTCCCTACGATGCCATCCATGTGGATTTTCTGCTCAAGGCGGCATAGCGGTAATGCATGGAGTAAATCGCCTGCCTGAAAGCGGAACGTCACGTTAGCAAACCGGTCATTTCCAATCGCAGTAGTTTTCTGAACCCTGTTAGACATTCCCCCGCATAGCCTTTAGACTTGCGCCCTTTTTTACCGGCCTCCTCCATGTCCGCTGACATTGAACAGGCGCTGCCTGAACCCGCTGCCGTGCCGCGCGAGCGGATTGCGCGCGAAGTGGCGCGGCGCCGCACTTTCGGCATCATCTCGCACCCGGACGCGGGCAAGACCACGCTCACCGAAAAGCTGCTGCTGTTCTCGGGCGCGATCCAGCTCGCGGGCACGGTAAAGGCGCGCAAGAGCGGACGCCACGCCACCTCCGACTGGATGGAAATCGAAAAGCAGCGCGGCATTTCCGTGGCCAGCTCGGTGATGCAGTTCGAGTACCGCAACCACGTGGTGAACCTGCTCGACACGCCCGGCCACCAGGATTTTTCCGAGGACACCTACCGCGTGCTCACCGCCGTGGATTCCGCGCTGATGGTGATTGACGCCGCGAAAGGTGTAGAAACACAGACCATCAAGCTGCTCAACGTGTGCCGCATGCGCGACACGCCGATCCTCACTTTCATGAACAAGATGGACCGCGAGGTGCGCGACCCGCTGGAGCTGCTGGATGAAGTGGAACAGGTGCTGCAAATCCAGTGCGCGCCGGTGACCTGGCCGCTGGGCATGGGCAAAACATTTCGCGGCGTGTATCACCTGTTGCGCGACGAGATCATGCTGTTCGAGGCGGGCGGAGAACGCGCCGACCAGGAGTTCGAGATCATCAAGGGCATCAACAACCCGCGCCTGGCGGAGATGTTTCCGCTGGAAATCGAACAGCTCAAAGCGGAGGTCGAACTGGTGCATGGCGCATCACACCCCTTCGACTTGCAGCGCTTTCTTGAAGGCAAACAGACGCCGGTGTTCTTCGGCTCGGCGATCAACAATTTCGGAGTGCGCGAAATCCTCAACGCGCTGCTGGACTGGGCGCCCGCGCCGCGCGAGCGCGATGCCACGGTGCGCGTGGTCGAGCCTGCCGAGACTGCTTTTTCCGGCTTCGTGTTCAAGATACAGGCCAACATGGACGCCAACCACCGCGACCGCATCGCCTTCCTGCGCGTGTGTTCCGGACATTTCGAGCGCGGCATGAAAATCCGGCACCTGCGCATCAACCGCGAGATTCGCGTGTCCAATGTGGTCACCTTCATGGCCTCCAGCCGCGAGCAGGTGGAAGAGGCTTACGCGGGCGACATCATCGGGCTGCCCAACCACGGCAACATGCAGATCGGCGATAGCTTTTCCGAAGGCGAGCCGTTGCAGTTCACCGGCATCCCCTATTTCGCGCCGGATTTTTTCCGCTCGGTGCGCATCAAGAACCCGATCAAGGTGAAGCAACTGCACAAGGGCTTGCAGCAGCTTGGCGAAGAAGGCGCGGTACAGGTGTTCAAGCTGGTGGATGGCGGTGATCTGATTCTGGGCGCGGTCGGCGTGTTGCAGTTCGACGTGGTGGCCAGCCGCCTGCATGGCGAATACGGCGTGGATGCGGTGTTCGAGGGCACCAATGTTACCAGCGCGCGCTGGGTGACCTGCGATGACAGGAAAATGCTCGCCGATTTCGAGCGGGCGCTGTCGCACAACGTCGCTTACGATGCTGCTGGCAACATGGCCTACCTCGCGCCGAACAACGTGAACCTCAAGCTCACCCAGGAACGCTGGCCGAAAGTGGTGTTTCATACCACGCGCGAACATGCGGTGAAGCTGTAATGCTTTACATCGCTCCCGGCATTTTCATCCCCGAACGCGACATCGAATTGACAGCGGTGCGCGCGCAGGGCGCGGGCGGGCAGAACGTCAACAAGGTTTCCAGCGCGGTGCATTTGCGTTTCGATATCAACACCTCCTCCCTGCCTGGCGAACTCAAGCAGCGCCTGCTGCAACTGAACGACCAGCGCATCACCAAAGACGGCGTGGCAGTCATCAAGGCGCAGGAATTCCGCAATCAGGAACAGAACCGCAACGAGGCGTTGCGGCGGTTGAAAACGCTGGTGCAAAGCGTGGCGCAACTGCCGAAAAAACGCATCGCCACCTGCCCCACGCGCGGCTCGCAGCAGAGGCGGCTGGAAAGCAAAACGCGGCGCGGCAAAATAAAAAGCATGCGCGTCCGGGTGGATGAGTAAGGCCGTCCATCCTGCGCCAACCCCCTTTGCTATAATCCCCCGCAACACATAACCGCTCGCCAGACCCTCCTGTCTGCCAGCCACATCGCACGCTAATCCTGTTTCACCTGTTGCCAGGGAGAATGAATGGCTTTGCCACCACATAGCAAGCGCGGATTTCCGCTGGCCCGCGCCACCGCCATCGCCGCTATCATCATCCTGGCGCTTGCCGCATGGTTCTTCACGCGCCCCAAGCCTGTTTTCGTGGCCTTGGTGAAAGCCGAGCGCGGCCTGGTCGAGGCGACGGTCAGCAACACCCGCGCCGGCACCATCAAGGCCTGCCACCGCGCCAAGCTCGCGCCTCCGGCGGGCGGGCAGATCGCGCAACTGCGGGTGGAAAAGGGCGAGCGCGTAATCGCCGGGCAGGTTCTGCTGGAGCTGTGGAACCACGACTTGCAGGCGCAGGAGCGGCTGGCGCAGGAACAGTTGAAGACCTCCATCGCGCGCGAGCGGGAAATCTGCACCGTCGCGGAAGCGGCCCGGCGTGATGCCGGGCGCGCGCAGCAATTGCACGCGAAAAATTTTGTTTCCCGCGAGGCGGTGGAGCGCGCCACTTCCGAGGCCGAAGCGCGCCAGGCTTCCTGCGATACCGCGCGCAGCGAAATCGAGCAGAGCCGCTCGCGCATCACCGTGGCGCGCGCCGGACTGGAGCGCATGGTGCTGCGCGCGCCGTTCGACGGCGTCGTGGCCGACATCAGCGGCGAGTTGGGCGAGTACGCCACGCCTTCCCCGCCGGGTATTCCGACGCCGCCCGCGATAGACCTGATTGACGACCGCTGCCTGTTTGTCAGCGCGCCGATAGACGAGGTGGATGCCGCCGCCGTCAGGGTCGGGCAAAGCAGCCGCATCACGCTGGATGCGATCAAGGACAAGCCGTTCCCCGGCAAGGTGAAGCGCATCGCCCCTTATGTAATAGACCTCGAAAAACAGGCGCGCACCGTGGAAGTGGAGGTGGAATTTGCCGGGCCGCTCAAGGATGCCGGGTTGCTGAAAAACGAAGGGCTGCTGGTCGGCTACAGCGCGGACGTGGAGATCGTGCATAACGCGCGCGAGCGCGTGCTGCGCATCCCCACGCAAACCCTGATGGAAGGCAAGCGGGTGCTGTTGCTGCGCCCGGATGGCGTGCTGGAAGAGCGCAAGGTGACCACCGGCCTGGCCAACTGGGAACATACCGAAATCGTTTCCGGTTTGAGCGCGGAAGCGGTCGCACCGGCAAAATGATCGAATTCGCGGAGGTCAGCCGCAACTTCACGGTGGGCGAACAGCAGGTATCCGCACTGCGCAATATCAACCTGAACCTCGCTGCGGGCGAATACGTTTCCATCATGGGGCCGTCCGGCTCCGGCAAATCCACCCTGCTCAATTTGATCGGCCTGCTGGATCGCCCCAGCTCCGGTATCTACCGCCTCGACAACCTGGATGTCACGACGCTGGATGACGAGCAGCAGGCGCGGGTGAGGCGCGAGAAAATCGGTTTCGTGTTCCAGTTTTTCCATCTGGTGCCGCGCCTTTCCGCCGCCACCAACATCGAGCTGCCGATGATTCTGGGCGGCGTTCCGGCAGAGCAGCGCAAGGAGCGGGTGGCGCAGTTGCTGGAAAGCTACGGGCTGACGGAGCGCGCCCACCACCGGCCCGACCAGCTTTCCGGCGGGCAGCGCCAGCGCGTGGCGATTGCCCGCGCCACCATCATGCAACCGGCGGTGCTGCTGGCGGACGAACCCACCGGCAACCTCGACCAGACCACCGGCAAGGAAGTGATGAGCTTGCTGGAACAACTGCTGGAGCGGGGCGTGACCCTGGTTCTGGTGACGCACGATCAGGCGCTGGGCCAGCGCGCCAGCCGCCAGTTGCGGATGGTGGACGGGCAAATCGTCTCTGATATACGGCCACTGCTGTCCGGTTAAAAGCCGAACAAATTTAATTGGTTATGCATGGGGTCGGGTTCG
>VIKH01000047.1 GCA_008080515.1 Gallionellaceae bacterium
TCCAGCAAGTACTCGGAAGAAAAGATTTGCCTACCAAGATAGAACAAGGCGCTGCCATCGGGCAAAGTCTCTTTAGCGAGTGGCACATCAGGGCGGTCAAATGTTCGAGAGGAGAGCATAAACTGCTCTGCAAACTTCTGCAGCTTCGCAAAGTACTTCGCTTCAGAAGCCGCCATCTGAGTGGCCGGGACGCTAAAGATTTGGGCCTCTACTTCCGTCCCCTGCGGGCCAGAGACCTCGAAGTATGGAGGTCTTGCGGCCTTAAAGGCGAAGCCCTCTGGCCAGTCTAGTGTGAGTGGACCTATCGGAAAGGGCGCTGCTGTCACTGCGGTGGATGCGATGAACAGAAGTATTGCGGTCGCTCGAGCAAGGATAGTGCGGGTCATATGCGGGCTAACGAAGTAGAGCTAACCGGCGACCAGAATGCCGCGAAGCGGCATATAGGGCGTCCGGGTTGAGCTCCATGTTGGGCATGGCGTATTACTCATACGGACAAACAATGCAATAACTGCGCTCGTAATTCTTGCTAACCTGGTTGCCGTCGGATTTTTTTAACAACTCCGTCTGGGCGAACGGATGCAACACTTTCTTGATATGAGAAACTGAGTAAACAGTTTTTGCGGAGCCCGTCTCGACTTCTTCCTTTGCCGCTTTGTCAGGAGCGGCATCAAGTAGCCTGTTTAAGCGGGCAGTGTCCTTCACAGGTGGAATAATAACGATGTCAGTTAAGGTGCCCTCATATGACACAATTCCTGGCTGTTCAGAAACAATGAAGTAAATCACAATCGCCTTTCCGCAAACGTGAGCATCTTCAATGCTTTTCCAGGGAACATTAGAGTAGAACGTTACGGAGTTACTTGTCTTTGATGCAGGCTCAAGGTGAACCGTGTAGTTACGAGTAAGAACTGCGACATCTGCCATGGTTTCTCCTATGCCCAACGAATTAGACGACAGATTCATCAGGCGGAGGAGCCATGCTGCCTATCTGTTGGAGGGCTGTCAAGAGCACTTTATCAACCTGACCCCGTGTGCGTGACGCCGCCAGCGCGGTGTCCGCCCTGAATGTGCGTGTGTCCTCCAGCGAACGGCCACCACCCGCCAGCATCAGCACCAGCGGCCTCACATATGCATCGGCCTCGTAGCCGCGCCCACTGCCAGGCAGGGGCATCTCCTGCGCGATCCAGCGGTGCAGCCCAAGGTCCCGCGCAAATTCGCCGAACAGTGCCAGGCCCGCATTCGCTGTCAGCATCTCTTCTGTCGCCTCGACCTTGAACGGAAGTACAGTCTGTGTCAAAGTTCCCATCGCCCCGCCTCCTTTCGCACCCGTCAGGTGAGTGTCTCGATAACCTCAACTTTAACGGATCGCAGGGCGGGCCTCCTAATTCATCTGGGAAAATTCAATCGCGGAATTTGGGTTTGATTTGGATTGTGCATGACCCCATTGGTTGTGCATTGATTTGTTGATTCTTGATTGGGGAGTAAGGCAATGAAATTATTCACAGCATGTTTGATGGTTATTCTGTTTATGGCCGGTTGTAATAAGCGCGGAGATAAAGAGGCCGAGAATAAAAAAATAGTTACCGAGGCGTTAACTGAGCACTTAAAGAATAAATTTAAAGACCCTGATAGCGTGCAGATTAGAAACCCAGTACTTTATACCACTCAATTTGTGTTCGAAGATGGAGTTACACGCTTTAATGGCCAATACGGCCTATGCGGTGAAGTTAATGCAAAAAATTCGTATGGTGGTTATGTTGGCTTCCGAAGATTTTATTCGTGGTTAACAGTAAATCCTGACGGGGGAATAGGAGACATTAGCTCAAGTGTTGATAATAGCAAAGACAAAGATTATTTTGCGCAACGCATTAAAGATCTCTTTGAGCAAGGCTATAAGGAGGTGTGTGAAAATAAGGAGAAGCCGGTCAAGTGACTTTGTCAACCAATCAAAGGGGTCCCCGCCTACGCGGGGATGACGAATAAATCTGCGTTTCCCTAATTTACCGGTTCAGGTTCAAATGCTTCCACCGCCGAGCATACTGCCCCTTGCACAACCTTATTTCATCGCGCTGCGGCGGTTGGCCGCCCATCCGATCACGGACAGCAGCGCCAGGCCTGTACCGATGAGCAGTATCCCCATCACTTCGCCGGAGCTGAAATCTTCCCCCATCAACAGGCGCGCGGAGATGATCGCCACCACCGGCGTGCCGAGCACGGAAAGGCTGGCTTCCCATGCGGGCACCCGGTCGAGCAGGATGATCCACAACCACCAGCAGAATGCGGTGCTGATTACGGACATGAAGGCAAGGATGCCGATGTAGGCCGCCGACCAATCGGTGGGATGCTCGGGGACGACTACCGCAAGCAGCACCAACGGCACGGCGCCGAGCAGCATCTGCCAGGCGGTCAGCGAAAGCAGGTCAACCGGCTGTCTGGCGCGCAGGCGTTTGACCAGCACGGTGCCGATGGCCCAGCACAATGCGGCCATGACGCCGAGGAATTTGCTGAACAGGCTGGTGTACATGTTCCAGGGCTCGATGATGAGCAGCAGGCCGGTGAGCGTGCTGGCGGCGGCCAGCCACTGCGCGCCCCGGATGCGCTCGCCCAGGATCGGCCAGGCGAGCAGCAGCGTCCAGATGGGCATGGTGAAGATCAGCACCGCCGTCTTGCCGGGGCCGCCTTCCACCAATGCCCAGGTGGATAGCGCCATGAAGCAGGTGATTTGTATCAAACCGATGGCGAGCGTGGCGCCGGGCGCGACCAGCTTGAGCGGCCTGCCCGCGAGCTTGAGCGCGACCAGCAATGCCAGCGCGCCGCCGATACTGCGCTCTGCCGCAAAGGCGAAGGGCGGCGCATAATCCAGCGCCTGCTTGGAGAGCACCCAGGCATATCCCCAGGTGACGGAGAGGATGAACAGGCCAAGGGGAAGCAGCCAGTGGTCACGGTTGGAAGGCATGGCTTGCCTATTTCTGGCCGTGCATGGCGATGCGCGAAACAAACAGTATCGCCAGCACATTCGCCGCCATTGCGATATAGCCTACCGTGGCGTAACCGGCGATTTTCCCCGCGCTGTCCTGGGTGATGACGAAGCCAGCCAGCGTGGTGGCCAACCCCATGGCGAAGGATTGCATGGTGGCGTTGAGCGACATGAAGGTGCCGCGCAGCCTGGGCAGCGCCGCCGAGGTGATGATGGCCATTGCCGGGATCATGCGCCCCGAGACCAGGATGAAGAACAGCGTGGTGTAAACCAGCCACAGCCAGAGCGGCGTGATGCCGGCCTGGGTGACCGCGAACAGCGGCAGCAGCGCGGCGGCGGCGATCAGCCGGTAGATTTTTACCTTGCCGCGCAGGTCGGCCCAATGGCCGATCAGGCGCGCGGTTACCAGGGTGGCGGCGCCGCCCGCGAGGTAGACGAACGGGATGTCGTGCAGCGAAATGCCGGCGTTGCCCACCGCATAGAGGGTGATGTAGGGAATCACCGTAAAGCCGGAAAAAATGATCAGCGTGGAAAACAGCAGGGCGCGCAGATGGTTGGCGTCGCGCAACACGGCAAACATTTCCTCGAAGGTGTGGGCGCGCTTGCTGGTGCTGATGTGCTGGCGCAGTTCCGGCAGGTGGCGCAGGCCGACGATGAGGAACACGGCGGCCAGCCCCGCAATCAGGGCGAAAGGCGCGCGCCACCCGAGGTGGTTGGCCAGCCACAGCGAGAGCGGTACCCCGGCAACGGTGGCCAGCGAGAAAGCGGTTGCCACCACGCCGCTGGCGCGAGCGCGCCGCTCGAACGGGATGACATCGCCGACCATGGTTTGCACCATCGCCCCCATGATGCCGCCGAATACACCAGCCAGTCCGCGCGCAACCAGCAGCGTGGCATAGCCCGGAGCCAGGCCACAGGCCAGGGTCGCCAGCCCGAACATGGCAAGGGTAACCAGCAGCAGGCGTTTGCGTTCGAAGCGGTCCACGAAGGTCGCCGCCAATAACCCGGCTACGGCAGCGCTGAAACTGTATGACGCGACCAGCAGGCCAAACTCATGCGTGCCCATACCGAGCGAGCCGATCAGGATGGGCCCGAGCGGCATCATGATCATGAAGTCCAGGATGTGGCAGAACTGGATGCCCGCAAGTGTGAACAGCAGATAGTTTTCGCGTTGCGGCGTAAGCGGTGGGTGCATGATGGGTTTGAACCTTAAAACCGCAATTCAAGTTTTTCGGATTGAATTGTTTTCGCCGCCAAGTATACCGCCCCCCGTTACCTCCCCCCCACCGCAGCCACGCGTCCGCAGCAAGAATCGGCTACACTTCCGCCATGCAGTTGAAATATATTTCCTCTTCTCCGGCGCACCCTCACGGCCTGTTGCGAAAGGCGGGGGCGGCTGTCGTGACGGTTGTGCTGGCTGGCCTGGCGCTGATGTTTTCGGCGGCGCTGCTCGCGCTCATCCTGATCGGCGGCGCAATGGCCTGGGCTTACCTGTGGTGGAAAACCCGCAAGCTTCGCGGGCAAATGAAGAATTTCCCGCAGCGCGACGCGACCGACCAGCCTGAAATATTCGAGGGTGAGGTGATCGAGGGAGAGGCGACCCTCGTGGATATCAAAAGAGACGTTCCTGACGTCAGGCCGCGCTAGCCGTCGGCGGGGCCGGGCAAATCCTCGAAATAAAGCTTCAGCGCCTCTTCCAGGCTCGCGATGGCTTCCTGTTCGGTCACACCGGGGCAAACCAGCCCAAGATCGGAACACCGCGCGACGAAAACGCCATCTTCCTTGGTGACCACATAGTTGGTGCGCTGCCTGCGTTTCGTAGGTTTCATGGCGATATGCGTGACGACGGCCCGTGCAGCAAGACCTATTTGACCTTGCTGTTCTCGACTACATACTGGCTGACGGCTTTCAGTTCTTCACCCTTGAGGTTGGGGAAAGAGGACATCATCACGCCACCTTCGGTAATCTTCTTGGCGATGGTTGCAGCGTTCGCCTTGTCGGCGGCCAGCTCAAAAATTCTGCCGTTTTCAATCTTGTGGCACTCGAGGCAGGCGGCCTTGAAAATGTCGGCCCCCGTGGCTCCTGCTGCGGGGGTGTAGTTGTTGGTTTTAGAGCAGCCGACCGCCGCCAGTGCCAGCACCGAAACAGTCAAACACGTTTTTTTCATATATCGTCACCCCGGTTAACAAGTCACTTTTGAGGCGCAAATACTATCCATTTACCCACAAAAAACATATACGCCAAAATATCTAGTTGCTTCGGCCTAGTTCTCCCGGCCAAAATGCATTTGGGATTAAAATTTGCCCTCATCCATTTCTTCGATTGCGATCATGACGAAATATCTGTTTGCCCCGCCTGCGGTTGCCTCGGTGCCGGTTCGTGGCAGCGATGAGCATTTCCCGATCCGGCGCATCTTCTGCGTCGGGCGCAACTACGAGGCCCATGCCAGGGAGATGGGGCTTGTTGCCGACCGGGATGCGCCCTTCTATTTCACCAAGTCCCCGGCCCATTCCGTATCTTCAGGTGCAACCGTCCCCTATCCGCCGGGCACGGCCAACTACCACCACGAAATGGAGCTGGTGGTGGGGATCGGGAAGGCCGGGTTCCGGATTCCGGAAGCGCAATCGCTGTCGCACGTTTTCGGTTATGCGTGCGGGCTGGACATGACCCGCCGCGATCTGCAAAAACAGGCGCGCGAAAAGCAGTTGCCCTGGGATCTGTCCAAGGATTTCGAGAATGCGGCAGTGCTCTCCGGGATGGCTCCCGCTTCCGTAATCGGGCACCCGAACAAGGGAAAGATCGAGCTGAAGGTGAATGGCGTCACCAGGCAGTCATCGGACATCGGGACGATGATCCATGCGGCGCCGGCCATCATCGCCCACCTGTCCCGCTTTTACCATTTGCAGCCCGGCGACCTGATTTTTACCGGCACGCCGGAAGGGGTGGGGCCGGTTGTCGTCGGCGACCGCCTTGACGGAATGATAGAGGGGGTGGGCGAGATCGCGCTGCATATCGGTGCCGCAGATTCGCCGTAGAGCGGATGGGCGGCCCCGCAATCGGCTAAAATGTTCTCCCCCAACCTTGCAGGCGCATCATGGTTCCCCACCTCACCACCGCCTTGAATGGCCCGCTGCTCGACCTCGAGCAGCGCATCCTCAACGCGCAACCAACCATCGAGCACTGGTTCCGCACGCAATGGCAGGAACGCACCATCCCGTTTTATACCTCCGTGGATCTGCGCAACTGCGGCTTCAAGCTCGCGCCGGTGGACACCAACCTGTTCCCCGGCGGCTTCAACAACCTGAACCCGGATTTTCTCCCGCTGTGCGTGCAGGCGGCGCAGAGCGCCATCGAAAAAATCTGCCCGGAAGCGCGCGGCGTGCTGCTGGTGCCGGAAAATCACACGCGCAACCTGTTTTATCTGGAAAACGTCGCGCAGATCGCGTTGATCCTCAAGCAGGCTGGGCTGATGGTGCGCATCGGCAGTCTGCTGCCGGACATGGCGCAGCCAACTTCCATCAGCCTGCCCGGCGGCAACACGCTCACGCTGGAGCCCTTGCAGCGCAAGGGCAACCGTCTGGCGCTAGAAAATTTTGACCCCTGCGTGGTACTGCTCAACAACGATCTTTCCGCCGGCGTGCCGGACATCTTGAAAAACGTGGAGCAGACTGTGCTGCCGCCGCTTGCGGCCGGCTGGGCCACGCGGCGCAAGTCGCAACATTTCGCCGAGTATGACCGCATCGCTGCCGAATTTGCCGATCTGGTCGGGATTGATCCCTGGCTGATCAACCCCTATTTCACCACCTGCGGCGAGGTTGATTTCCTGGCGCATACCGGCGAGGAGCGCCTGGCCGCCAAGGTGGATGACATCCTGCGCCGGATGCGCCTGAAATACGCCGAATACGGCGTAACCCATGCGCCCTTTGTCATCGTCAAAGCCGATGCCGGCACCTACGGCATGGGGGTCATGACGGTGAAGGACGCCAGCGAGATGCTCGGCCTCAACCGCAAGCAGCGCAACAAAATGGCGGTGGGCAAAGAAGGGGTGCAGGTGCATGAAGTGCTGGTGCAGGAGGGGGTTTACACCTTCGAAAGCATCGGGGATGCGGTGGCCGAACCGGTGGTTTACATGGTGGACCATTATGTGGTGGGCGGCTTTTATCGCGTCCACACCGAACGCGGGGTGGACGAGAATCTCAATGCGCCCGGAATGCGTTTCGTGCCGCAGGCATTCGAAAGCTGTTGCGCCTTTCCCAACCCGATCTGCCATCCGGGCGACATCATGCCCAACCGTTTTTACGCCTACGGCGTGGTGGCGCGGCTGGCACTGCTGGCTGCGGCGGCGGAACTGGAAGGCAGATGACAGCGGTTTGGTCGCGGCTGCGCCGCTATTTTGCCGAATTCGCGGCAAAGCGGCTGGCAACAACCTGCCTTCTTGTTTCCGCATCCTGCCTGCTGTCGTGCGGCAAAGAGCCGCCGGTTTACCAGGAGCAAGGCTACGTGTTCGGCACGCTGGTTGAAGTCAGTGTGTACGGAGCGGACGAGACGCGCGCCAGACAGGCTACCGCGTCGGTGATGCAGGAATTCCAGCGCCTGCACAACCTGCTGCACGCCTGGGAACCCAGCGAGTTGAGCGGGCTGAACGCGGCATTCAGCAAGGGCGCCGCCGGGAATGCCTCACCCGAGCTGGCCGCCATGCTGAAGGATGCCGCGCAGCTTGCGGCACAATCCGATGGCCTGTTTAATCCGGCTATCGGCGGCCTGGTAAAGCTGTGGGGCTTTCACGCCGACGAGTTCAAGGCCGCGCTGCCGGACGAGAAGGAAGTAGCGAGGCTGGTTGCGGCTAAGCCGCAGATGGAAGATATGGTTTTTCTCCCCCCGCCTCCATCAGAAGCGAGGGCGGCCGCTTTCCCTTCACCCGGAGAAAAACTGGAAGAAGGAAGAAGCGAGCGGGTGTCCAGCCGCAACCCTGCGGTGCAACTCGACCTCGGCGGTTACGCCAAGGGCTACGCGCTGGATCGCGCGGCGGCGCTGATGGGGCAACAGGGTATCCGCAACGCGCTCATCAACATCGGCGGCAACGTGCTGGCGATGGGGCAGCACGGCGACCGCGCCTGGCGCATCGGCATCCAGCACCCGCGCAAGCCGGGGCCGATCGCCACGCTGGAGCTGCGCGACGGCGAGGCTATCGGCACTTCAGGCGATTACCAGCGCTATTTCATGCTGGGCGACAAGCGCTATTGCCATCTGATTAACCCCGGCTCCGGCCAGCCGGTGCAGGGTGTGCAGGCAGTGACGGTGCTGACGCGCGGCGCCCGCGCGGGCGTGCTGTCGGATGTCTCATCCAAACCGCTGTTCATTTCCGGAAGCCCTGCCTGGCGCGGGGCCGCGCAAAAAATGAACATCGCCGAGGCGCTGCTGGTTGACGGCGAAGGCACGGTACACCTCACCGCAGCGATGCAGAAGCGGCTAAAATTTGCGGATAAGAGTACCCGCGTAAAGGTGGAACAATGAACGCCATGGAACAGGAACGCCTGGAGCAGAACATCCGGCGCACGGCAGGGGTGCGCGCGCTCGAGGAAATACGCGGCATCGTGGACGATGATTTGCGCGAAGAAGCCGCTCGCAAGAAATGGCTCGCCATCTTGCTGCGTTATGGCTGGATAGTATTGCTGCTTGCAGCCGGAATGCTGGCGCGCTACATGGGGGTAATCTGAATTGATCGGGATTTTGCTGGTGACACACAACGGGCTGGGCGATAGCCTGGTGGATTGTGTGCGGCACGTGATGGGCGAAGTGCCGCCCAACGTCAAAGCGCTGTCGGTGCAGGCGGACGACGACCCGCAGCGCAAGGAAGCTGAAGCGCGCGCGCTCATCGCGCAACTGGATTCGGGCGGGGGCGTGCTGCTGCTGTCCGATCTGTTCGGCGCGACGCCAGCCAATATCGCGCGGCGGCTCCACCAGCCGGGGAGGATCGAGGGGCTGACGGGAGTGAACCTGCCCATGTTGCTGCGCGCGGTGTGCCACAGCGCCAAACCGCTGGCTGAAGTCGCGCAAAAAGCGTTGGAAAGCGGGCGCGGATGCATTCTCACTCTGGATTCGGATAAGGAAAGCTGCGATGTTGCAACAGGATGCACAGATAATTAACAAGCTGGGGCTGCATGCGCGCGCTTCAGCCAGGCTGACCCAGCTCGCCTCGAAATACCCGTGCGAAGTGTGGCTATCGCGAGCCGGAAAGCGCGTGAACGCAAAAAGCATCATGGGCGTGATGATGCTGGCCGCCGCCCGGGGCAGCACGATAGCAATCGAAACCAGCGGCGAGCAGGAACAGGAAGCGATGGGCGCGATCCTGGCGCTGATCAACAATTACTTCGGAGAAGGCGAATGAGTTTTACCCTGCACGGCATCGCAGTTTCCAGCGGCATCGCCATCGGCCACGCCCACCTGGTTTCGCACACTTCGCTGGAAGTGGTGCATTACGCGCTGCCCGCGCATCTGGTGCAGGGAGAAATCGCGCGCTTCGATTCCGCGCTGGAAACCACGCGCAAAGAGCTGGCCGCGCTGCGTGCCTCCCGCCCGCAACAGGCCGCCGCCGAATTCGACGCGTTCCTCGATCTGCACCTGATGATTCTCGATGACGAGCACCTCAACCAGGCGGCGCGCGGGATGATCGCGCGCGAGCACTGCAATGCGGAATGGGCGCTGAAGGTGCAGATGGATGATCTGGTGGCGCATTTCGAGGACTTCGAGGACGCTTACCTGCGCGAGCGCAAAACCGACGTGGTGCAAGTGGTGGAGCGGGTGCTCAAGACGCTGGCCGGCCACGCCCGATCCTGGTGGCCCACGACGTCAGCCCGGCGGATCTGATCCAGCTCAAGCCGCACCAGTTCACCGCCATCCTCACCGACCTCGGCGGCGCCACCTCTCACACCGCCATCATCGCGCGCGGGCTCAACACGCCCTGCGTGGTCGGGCTGCACCGCGCCCGCCAGATTTTGCACGAAAACGATACGCTCATCGTGGACGGCGAACGGGGCGTCGTTATCGTCAACCCGGACAAACAGGTTCTCGCCGAATACAAGTTGCGCCAGGACCAGTGGGAGCTGGAGCGGAAAAAACTCAAGGGCCTGAAAACCAAGCGCGCCATCACCCTGGAAGGCACGCGCATCGAGCTGCACGCCAACATCGAAATGCCGGGCGACTTGCCGGACGTGAAGGAGAATGCGGCGGCCGGAGTGGGGCTGTTCCGCAGCGAATTCCTGTTTCTCAACCGCGACGAACTGCCGGACGAAGAAGAACAGTTCGAGGCCTACCGCACCGTGGCGGAGGGCATGCACGGTTTGCCGGTGACGATCCGCACCTTCGACCTCGGCGCGGACAAACAGCTCAAGGGCGTACAGCGCGTGGCCAGCAACCCGGCGCTCGGGTTGCGCGCCATCCGCCTGTGCCTGTCCGAGCCGCTACTGTTCCGCACCCAGTTGCGCGCCCTGCTGCGCGCCTCGCATTACGGCAACGTGAAAATCCTGGTGCCGATGCTCTCCGGCGCAATGGAAATCAACCAGACCCTGCAAGCGGTTGCCGCCGCCCAGCAAAGCCTGGATAACGAAGGCATACCGTACAACCGCGAAACACCGATCGGCGGCATGATTGAAATTCCCTCCGCCGCCCTCGCGCTCGGCGCGTTCACCAGAAAACTGGATTTCGTTTCCATCGGCACCAACGACCTGATCCAGTACACCCTGGCCATAGACCGCACCGACGAAGAGGTGGCGCACCTCTACGACCCGCTGCACCCGGCGGTGCTGCACCTGCTGGCACAAGTCATCGGCGGCGCCAACAAGGCCGGCATACCGGTTTCGGTGTGCGGCGAAATGGCCGGCGAGGTCGCTTATACCCGTTTGCTGCTCGGCCTGGGCTTGCGCCAGTTCTCCATGCACCCGGCGCAGCTGTTCAGCGTCAAGCAGCGCGTCCTGACCACCAGCCTGGCCGATGCCTCAACGCTCGCGCACAAGATTCTGCGCGCGGATGACCCGATGAAAATACGCGAGCTGCTGGACAAGCTGAACGCCGGTTAGCGGCAGAGCCACGCTATCGGGCCAGGGAGACCACGCTCTACGACATGGCTTGTTTACCACGCGCGCGAATTTATGGCGTTAATGCCACGCGCATTTTGCCAGGGCCCTGCCCCCTCCCTCCGGGGGAGGGTAGGGTGGGAAGAACGGGCATAGTGTGTTTCATAAAGGCGCTTCTAAGAATTCTAGTTTTGTCATTCCGGCGAAGGCCGGAATCCAGTATTTTCAACTAGCTGGACATTTTAGAAGCGCCCATAATCAGGAGTGCCCGGGGGGGGTAGGGGTTCGCCAATATTTCTAGCACGGCCCCTTTTACCGCTTTTACCGTTAGACTGCGCAGCAGCAATTCAAGGGAACGCATCATGCTAACCACCATAGAAGTGACGATTGATAAATCAGGGTATTTGCACTCTGCTGAACCCGGCCAGGCCATCATGCAGTCATTGAGGAAATATGAATAACCAACCCCCTTCCCAAATTGACCATGATGTTTTGGCTCAGGTAAATAAACTCCTCCAAAAACACAAGCTGGTGGAGGATGTCGTTCAACGACAAGAAATGCAGCGCCATCATTTGGTCGAAACGCTGGTGCATAAGCAAAATCTTGCGGAGCTCAATTCATTGCTTGAGCAGATGAATGCCTCTACATTGGCCAAACTCATTGAAGTGTTGCCAGAAGAGAACCGAAACTTTATTTGGGATCTGCTACGGGATGAGCGCAAAGAAGGCATTCTCCTAGTCTTGGATGATGCAGTGCGGGTTGAACTGGTGGCGGATTACAGGCCTACCGAGAACACCAATACATTCCGGGTGTTTGAAATTTACGAAGGCCGTTTCCGCCAGATACCCATTGCCAGCCGCGAAGAATTGATCAAAGCCAAGCCTATATGGATTGATATCGTCGCGCCCGAAGAACCGCAGATTGCTTTGATCAAAAAAATATTCGGGGTGAATCTCCCCAGCCCTCGGGATCTGACGGATTTATATACAGGCGCGCGATTCTACGAAGAAGAGAACGGGGAAGTGCATTTGCATTCCAATTTCTTGCTCGACAGAGAAGATGAGTCGCGCAACGTTCCTGTTGGATTCGTGCTGCACAAGGGAATCCTGTTCTCCGTCAGGAATGACGAACTCCCCGTTTTCAGGCTGCAACGATTACGCGCGAAGGCTCAATCGGTCATCATATCGGATGCCAAAGATGTGCTGCTCGACCTGTATGCTGCGGATGTGGAGTACTCGTCCAATGCGCTGGAAGACGTGTATGCCAAACTGGCCGAGATTGGTCGGCAGGTATACAAATCGCATATCAGCGATGACGATG
Organism: Gallionellaceae bacterium; assembly: GCA_008080515.1. Classification (GTDB taxonomy): domain Bacteria; phylum Pseudomonadota; class Gammaproteobacteria; order Burkholderiales; family Gallionellaceae; genus VIKH01. The sequence continues at coordinate 12,368 of VIKH01000047.1, forward strand.
CCTCTGTGATTCTTTCTGCGATTTCGGAAGAAGAAGACCTGAACGGTCGTGTACGCGGGAACGTACTGGATACCCGCCGCGCCTTATCGTTCATGTTGAGGGCAAAAATCCTATCGCACCCGCAACACGAGGAAGTCCGCGAGATATTGCTGGATATCGAATCGCTGGATGGGCACACCACGTTCCTGTTCACCAAGATCAACTTCCTGATGGACGCTACCGATAGCTCGATCAACATCAATCAGAATAAAGACATCAAGCGCCTCACGGTTCTTAGCGTCGTCTTTATGCCACTCAATGTGATTGCCGGTATCGGGGGGATGTCCGAATATTCGATGATGACCCAGGGAACATCCTGGCCTATCGCCTACGGTATTTTTTCAATATCCCTGGTGTTTATCGGTTGGCTGACATTCGTAGGATTGCGCATGTTGGAGCGCCACAAGATCAACAAAGCCAGAAAGTCAAAAATCCGCTAGCCGCCGATTTCCTTCAAGTCCGACAGGCTGCCAGGACCATCAAGTTGCACATAGACATCTCTTGGGCGAGCCTTTAACAAATCTACAAAGGCTTTGTGCAACCGGCCATTCCGGCTCCAGCCGGGAAGTGAACACGCGGGGCTTGAACCGCCCCGCAAAATGGAATGGGGTAAAATGAAACCGTCACTTTCAGCCGCGATGGCCGGATGAAAAAACTTACCGATAGCGCGGCCTTGCTGGCAGTCGCCGCCTGGGCGGGCGGACTGTGGGGAATAGGCTATGTAGCCGTGCCGATATTGTTCCGGGCACAACCGGACAGGGTGCTGGCCGGGAACTTGGCTGGTCAGATGCTCGCCTCGATTGCCTACATCGGCTTGGGCTGCGCCTGTTATCTGCTGGCGTATTACCTGGGCAGATCCGGCAAGGCGGCATTTAAACAGGCCGTGTTCTGGATAGTCGCCTCCATGCTGCTACTGGCCATTGCGCAACTCGTCATTCAGCCCATCATGGTGGAACTCAAGACGCAGGCATTGCCCGCCGAAGTGATGAAGAGCGCGCTCGCCGACCGTTTCCGGAAGCTGCACGGCCTTGCCAGCATCCTTTACCTCGTGCAGAGTCTGCTGGGAGCCGTGCTGGTGCTGAAAGCAAAGCAGCGCTGATGCCGACTGTCCCGGCAAATTCAGCCCACGATTGATCCTGAAAAAAAGATACGAGGGCGGTCGGGCATGGCTCGTTGTAGCAAGATAAATCGAGCCTGGCCACTTTGACCTTTCTCTGAAGTTTCCATACTTAATTACTAAATGAAAGCTATGCCAAAAACAGAACTGAAGTATCAAAAGACTATTGAGGAAATTAACATCGGGGCGGATCCATTTGCGGGTCTTGTTGTCAGAGAATCCGATCTGTCACCCAATAAGTTATATTTCCGCGATGATGTGCACGGGGTTTGGCTGTATCAGGCAAATTGCTTAGAGTTTATGGATTATCTAATCGCGAAATTTCCAGAGGGTAGGTTCGATATGATCTTTGCCGATCCGCCATATTTTTTATCCAATGGTGGGATTACTTGCCATGCCGGAAAGATGGTAAAGGTAGACAAGGGTGAATGGGATAAATCTCGTGGCCCGAACTGGAATCACGAATTTAATCTTGCTTGGCTTGAGCGTTGCCAGAAGCTGCTTAAACCAAATGGAACAATATGGGTGAGTGGTACGCATCATATAATCCACTCAGTAGGTTTTGCGATGCAGCAACTTGATATGAAAATCCTTAATGATATTACTTGGGAAAAACCGAACCCACCGCCCAACTTGTCATGCCGCTACTTTACGCACGCAACAGAAACGATTTTGTGGGCTGCAAAGAATCAAAGATCAAAACATCTCTTCAATTACCCGCTGATGCGTACGCAAAATGGTGGCAAACAAATGAAGTCTGTCTGGCGATTTACTGCTCCTGGTCGTGAGGAAAAGTTTTTTGGTAAGCACCCTACACAAAAACCAATCGGCTTAGTCGAGCGATGCATACTCGCGTCAACGAATGAAGGTGACTTGCTGCTTGATCCGTTTAGCGGTAGCGCGACAACGGGGATGGCTGCTATTAAAACTCACCGCAAGTATGTTGGAATAGAACTAGATGCGAATTACCTAGCGTTATCTAAACAACGGTTGCAAGCGAGTAATAATTAATGAGAGGTAATGGGCATGGAACGAGTTGAGGCGGTTAAACGCCTGAAGGAATTAGAAGGGCAAAACCTTCACGACCTAGCCAGAGAATTTCATATAACTGTGCACACAGAATCCGGGAAGGTAAACAAAGGGTGGGCCGGACATGTATGCGAGCGACACCTTGGGATTCCACTTAATACATCTCAAAGTCCAAACTTTGGGTCATGGGAGCTGAAGTCGATTCCCTTGAAATATTTGAAGGACGGAAGACTCCAATTCAAGGAGACTATGGCAATTACCATGATCGATCCATATCAAGTAGCGCGCACTCCTTTTGAAACAAGCCACCTGCTTTCAAAACTAAAAAAGGCTGTGTGTGTAGCTCGCACTGTTGGTGCAACTGTCGGTGACCCTACGTTTATCCATTCTGTAACAACATTAGACCTGAATGGCGACTTATACGAGGCGGTCAGAGCTGACTATGAGTTGGTTAGATCGTGTTTGAACGATCCCCAGCGCGGGTTTGATGCACTGACTGGATCAATGGGGGTTTACATACAGCCTAGAACTAAAGGTTCTGGGCATGGAAGTGTGACAAGGGCATTTTACGCTCGACCGTTGTTTCTCGCTCAATACATCAAGCTTTGAGTGCGTTAGCTGGGCAGCTATAACTTGCATAGTAATTTCAACTTATCCCCTCAATGCCGATATGAATAATAAATCAAAGGGGCCGTGCTCGAATTAAATTTGCGCCACGCAATATCCGCGAAATAACGGGCTTGAAGTTCATGGTCATGGTCTTCTCCTTTCAAGTAGCGATAGATTATGCCAGCCCCATCGGACATATCAACCCAGGCTCCGGCTTTGGTTGTATCGTTTTCACAGTTAATGCGGGAACATTGGCGAGGGTATCAATCCCTCGTCACCCGCAACAACTCCTCCAGCGAAGTCACCCCAGAAACCACCAGCCGTTCCCCGTCCTGGCGCAGCCCGCGCATGCCGCGCTGCATGGCGTATTCGCGCAGCGATTGTTCCGCCGCGCGGTCGTGAATCAGGCGGCGCAGGCCATCGTCCACTTTCATCAGCTCGTAAATTCCGGTGCGCCGCCGGTAGCCGGTATGGCCGCAGGCGGCGCAGCCCACCGGGCGGTACAGCACGGCTGGCCGCTGTCCTTCCAGCATGGACAGCTCAGTTTCGTCCGGCGCATAGCCCTCGCGGCATTCGCTGCACAGGCAGCGCACCAGCCGCTGCGCCAGCACGCCGAGCAGGCTTGATGACAGCAGGAATGGCTCCACCCCCATGTCGGCGAGCCGCGTCACCGAGCTCGCGGTATCGTTGGTGTGCAGGGTGGCCAGCACCAGGTGGCCGGTGAGGCTGGCCTGCACCGCGATCTGCGCGGTTTCGAGGTCGCGGATTTCGCCGATCATGATGACGTCGGGGTCCTGCCGCAAAATCGCCCGCAGCGCGCGCGCGAAGCTCATGTCTATGCGCGGGTTCACCTGGGTCTGGCCGATGCCGTCGAGATCGTATTCGATCGGGTCTTCCACCGTCATGACATTGGTCACCGTCGCATCAATGCGCGATAGCGCGGCATACAGGGTAGTGGTCTTGCCCGAACCGGTGGGGCCGGTGACCAGCACGATGCCGTGCGGCTGGCGCACCAGCTCGTCCACCGCCGTCAGTGTCGCACCATCCATGCCGAGGCGGCCCAGCACCGGGCGACCCGCCAGCCGCAGCGTGATGCGCCCGTCCTGCGGCAGGCGCTTTTCCGCGATGTCCAGCTCCGCCATGATCTTGATGCGCGACACCATCGCCGCGTGCAGCGCGCGGTGCGGCTCCACCACGTCCTTCAGCGTGCCGTCCACGCGGAAGCGCACCACCGAGCGCGCCTCGAATGGTTCGATGTGGATGTCGGAAGCGTGCTCGCGCACCGCTTGGGTCAGCAGGGCGTTAATCATGCGGATCACCGGCGCATCGTTTTCCGCATCCAGCAAATCCTCGGTCTGCGGCAGGTCGTGGATCAGTTGCGACAAATCCATGTCCTGCTCGACATCGCCGACCATCGCCGCCGCCGAGCCATCCGCTTGCGCGTAGGCCAGCGCCAATGCCCGGTCAAACTCGTCCGCCGCCAGCAGCGTGGCGTGCAGCGGCACTCCCAGTGCGCGCCGCACTTCGGCCAGCGCTTCCGCCGCCGCATCGGCGCGCACCTGCACCACGGCGTTCTCGGCGGTGCAATGGGTCAGCAGCACGCCTTTGGCCTTGGCGAAGGAATAGGGAATTTTTCTGGAAACCTGCCGTTCGGACGACGCAGAAGCAGCGCGCTGTTCCATGATGGCTCAAGGAGTTCCCGGCACGGCGGGCGAGGCGCTTTCCGGCGTCTTTCCCGCAGGCACAGCGGGAGACGGGTTGGGCAGCGCCAGCTCCTGCCGCAACACCAGCTCGGGAAGCTCGGGCGCGGGCATCTCCGGCAGCAGCGCGCGCGCCGGCAGCCCGCTGTTTTGTTGTTCGCCCCGCAAGTATTCGTAGCGGTCCTGGGTCAAGCCTTGCGAATCCTCCGCAGCGCGCAGCACGTGGGGGCGGATGAACACCATCAGGTTGGTCTTGGTATGCCGCCGCGTTTCGTGCCGGAACAAATTGCCCAGCACCGGAATATCGCCCAGCAGCGGCACCTTGTCCTCGCCGCTGCTGACCGAATCCTGGATCAGCCCGCCGAGCACGATGATCTGCCCTTCGTCCGCCAGCACGCTGGATTCCAGCGAGCGTTTGTTGGTCACCACCCCGGCGGCGTTGTTGATGGTCTTGTCCTGTACGCTGGAGACTTCCTGGTAGATTTGCAGTTTCACCGTGCCGCCCTGCGAAACCTGCGGCTTGATGCGCAAGGTCAGCCCCACGTCCTTGCGCTCGATGGTCTGGAACGGTGTCGCGGTGGCCGCATTCCCGGTCTGCGCGTAGCTGCCGGTAATGAATGGCACATTCTGGCCGATGATGATTTTCGCCTCTTCGTTGTCCAGCGTGAGCAGGTTGGGAGTGGAAAGGATGTTCGCGTTGGCGTCGTTTTCCAGCGCGCGCACCAGCAAGCCCAGGTTTTGCCCGCGCAACAAGCCGATATTCAGGCCGGTGCCGATGACCGGCGCGCCCTTGGCGATGCTGCCGGCGACGTTGAGGATATTGGTTCCATCGCCGCCAAAATTGGTCCCGCCGCCAAACTGCGCCCCGCCGCCCGCCAGCGTTCCGGACGTTCCGCCCAGGCTCTGCCACTGCACCCCGAACTCCGCCGCCTTGTCCGCCGTCACTTCCACGATCAGCGCTTCCACGAACACCTGCGCGCGGCGCACGTCCAGCTTCTCCACCACCGCGCGCAGGTTGTTGTAGATCGCCTCCGGCGCGGTGATGATCAGCGCGTTTGAAGCCGTGTCGGCCTGGATCATGCCGCCCCCGGATGGTGCGGTGTGCTGGCCACCGCCCTGCGGCGCGGTCGCCGCCGCAGCGGTGGAAACGTCCCCGGACATCACGGCGCGCAGGGTTTGCGCCACCTTCGTCGCATCGGCGTTTTTCAGATACACCACGCGGATGTTGCCCGGCGCGCCGGTTTCGGTGTCGAGCTTCTCCGCCAGATCGCGCACCCGCGCGACCCGCGCCGGGTTATCGGTGCGCAGCAGCAGGCTGTTGCTGCGCGCGTCCGCCGCCAGCACGAAACGCTGGCTCGCGTCCCCACCGCCGCCCGCCGCCGCATCCTGCAGCAGGCGGTTGATGGTCTGCGCCACGTCCACGGCGGAAGCCCGCTTGAGCGGGATCACGGCGGTCGCCCCGGCGCCCGGCAGATCTATCGCCTCCACGATCTGCTCGATGCGTTTCAGGTTGCTGGCGTAATCGGTTACCACCAGCGTGTTGCTGTTGGGATAGGCGACCACGATGTTGTTCGGCGCGATCAGCGGGCGCAGGATCGGCACCAGTTGCGCCGCCGATTCGTATTTCAGCACGTACACCCGCGTCACCAGCCGGTCGCCCGCGCCGCGCGCGCCGACCGCCGCCCCGACGTGCAGCTTGGCGTCCGCCTCCGGCATCACCTTGGTCACCCCGCCCGATTCCACCGAGGCGAAGCCCTGCAGGCGCAGCGCCGACAGCAGGATGTCATAGGCCAGCGTCGAGGAAACGGGCGTGGAGGAAATAATGTTGATGGTGCCTTTCACGCGCGGGTCAACCAGAAAATTCCGGCCTGTGATCTGCGACACCGCCTTCACCACTTCCTCGATGTCCGCGTTCACGAAATTGAGCGACACCTTCTCGTCCGGCGCGCCCGTGGCGGCGGCAGGCAACAACAGCGCGGCGCAACAAAGCGCACCCCATATCAATTTTTGTAATCCGCAACCCATGGAAAATCACCCGCCAGTAATTGCCCGCTTCAACTGTTCGCTCATTTGCTTTTTTCTTCCAGTTCCACCCGCCGCTGCACCCCGCCCCGCTCCAGCAGCACATAGCCGGGATGAACCTCCGCCAGACGGACGCCGGGCAGCACGCTTCCACCAACCGCCACGCCCGCTTGCCGCTTATCGTCCAGCTTCAACACCGCAAATCCCGACCGCCCGGCGCCTCCGGCAAACACCCCCACCAGGCGCACGTTCGGCCATGACGCCGCTTCCGCCGCAGAAACCGCAGAAGCTGCGATGATCGCTACGCCAAATAATCTTCCGGCCTCTGCCGCAGCGCCGTGCTCCGGCGCAACCGCCACGGCAGTCGCGCGCGGCGCAAACAACACCCAGGCCCATTTCGCCAGCAGCGCGCCCAGCACCAGCGCGCCCAGCACGCCCCACAGCAGGGGCAACCGTGAGCTGGCGCCTCCCGTTTCGCCCCCTGCCAGCCCTGTTGACCCGCGCACAGCCATCCCCGCCCCCGTTCCGTGGCTTCGCAGTATACACACCCGGATGGCGCGAAGTTAGCCCCCCGCCCGAATACTTCGTTCTCAATGACAGCGTAAATTCTGCGCAGAAAACCCGCATCACGCAGGATAGACCGACTACCACACCGAGCCAGTTTAGTCAATTGGCCTAAAGTACGATTGACGCCCCCCCGCAAGTACATTTGCGCCTGCACGTTCCGGGCGAACCGGAAGCTTGGCGAAAAAACCGCCACGCCACAAAAAATAAGGCACAGATTAGAGGGGTAGCCCGATCACCTACGTGCTTGCACTATTCTCTTGAAATGCTATCATTCCGACCGTGAACAGCAAGCACCGCAAGACGCTCAAAACCATCTTTTCTGACCCGATCAGCGGAAACCTGCCGTGGGATCGTATCGAGGCGCTGCTGGTGGCTATCGGCTGTACTGTTGTGGAAGGCAGCGGTTCGTCAGTGACGTTTGAGAAAGATGGCAAGCGGGCATATTTTCACCGGCCGCATCCGCAGCGCGACGCGCTCATCTACCGCGTAAAGGCGGCGCGCGAGTATTTGTTGAAACTGGAGATTAGCCCATGAAAAACACGATGACCTACCGTGGCTATATGGCCAGCATGGAATTTGACCCCGACGATAACATCCTGGTTGGGCGCGTTCTGGACATTGACGACATCATCAGCTTTCACGGAGAGTCGGTAGCCGGGTTCGCGCGCGCATTCCATGAGGCCGTGGACGATTATGTTGCCGCCTGCGAAAAGCTTGGGCAGACGCCCGAGAAACCCGCTTCCGGGCGGTTGATGCTGCGTGTTGACCCCGTTGTTCATGCGGCTGCGATCAAGGCCGCCTCACATACCGGGCAGAGTCTCAACAGATGGGCCGAACAGGTGCTGCGACAAGCCGCCCATGCTTGAACCCAGATAATCCATAGACCGGTGAGCGCCAAATTGAGAATCGTGGGAAACAGGGATTGGAGCCCGGTCGCATCCTCGCCGGAGGAAGCCATGCGCCGTGGCGCAAGGCTGGATGCCATGCTGCAATCGCTCGGCCTCCCCGATTTCCGGCCACGGGGAGTGTTCCGCGGCCCGCCGTCCATGTTTGAAGAGATGGACGCGGAGCGCGCCAGGAAGTTGCGGGAGTGGGTGAATGAACACACCAGACCTGCATAAGCTGCTGGGGAGACTTCAGGAAAACGGCGTCAAATACATTCTTGTTGGCGGGCAGGCGGTACGCTTGCACGGCTTCAACCGGGCCACCGAGGATATTGACCTGGTGGTCCCGTTCGATGAAGCCAACGGGGAAAGGCTGATCCGGAGCCTGGGTTTTCTCGAATCCTCGAAAGACCTGCAACCATGGTGGTTCTCGAAAGAGGCGAATGCCGATGAGATACAGAACATCCGGGTTGCCGATGAATTCGTGATTGATATCCTGTTCTCGGCCAATGGTGAAACTTACGAATCGTTGCAACCATTCGTCCTGCACGTCGAAATCGGCGGGGTCACGATCCCGGTATTGAATATAGACGGGCTGCTGCAAACCAAAACCGGCTACCGCGAGAAAGATGCCATTGACCGGGAAGCGCTGCTGAAAATTAAAGCCGGAAAAACTCCGTAGACTGGATTAAACATCATGACCAGAAACATGGCTCCGCCGCCGGGAATGGCCCGGCTCTTGCCGGAATCTCCAGAGCTGTCGCGCGGCTTCACCCTGATCGAAGTGATGGTGGTGGTCGTCATCCTCGGCATTCTCGCCGCCCTGCTCGTGCCCAAAGTGATGAGCCGCCCGGACGAGGCGCGCATCATTGCGGCAAAGCAGGACATCGCTTCCATCGCGCAGGCGCTGAAGCTCTACAGGCTGGACAACCTGCGCTATCCCACCACCGAGCAGGGCTTGGGGGCGCTGGTCAAAAAGCCCTCGCTGCCACCTGAACCGCCGAACTGGAAAGGTAACGGCTATCTGGAGCGCCTGCCCAAAGACCCGTGGGGCACCCCCTACCAGTACCTGCAACCCGGCCTGCGCGGCGAATTCGATTTGTCGAGCCTGGGGGCGGATGGCGCCCCCGGCGGCGAGGGCAACGATGCGGATATCGGGTCGTGGGATCAGTAGCGAAGCCTGACGGGGCACGTCGAGTGTTCAATACGCCTTTTATTGAGATACCGGAAAGCAAATCTCCCTCACCCGCCTCCGGCACCCTCTCCCCGAGGGAGAGGGTTTTTATCGCTGCCTCTGGTGAGGGCGGCTTCACCCTCATCGAGCTGCTGGTCGTGCTGGTGGTGATGGGCGCCGTGCTGGGCATGGCGATGGTGCAAATGATGCCGGACAGCCGTGCCACGCTGCGCGAGGAAGCGCAACGCCTGGCGCTGCTGCTGGAAAATGCCGGCATGGAGGCGCAGACAAGCGGGCAACCCATGGCGTGGTCTTTCGAGGAAACCGGCTACCGATTCTGGAAGAAAAATAACTACGGCGATTGGGTGAGCGCGGAGGATGGCGCGATGTTCCGTCCGCGCACTTTGCCGCAAGGCGTGACCCTCGCAGACGCCAGCGTGGAATCGCAGCCGCTAAAATCCGGTGAGCGGATGTCGCTGAACGCGGCTTCCTACGCCCTGCCGTTCCATCTCCGCATGAACGGTGGCAGCGCCACCGCGCGCATCTCGGGCAGCAGCACCGGGACGGTATCTGTGAAGCTGGATAGCGAAAGCTGATGCCCGGAAGACCCCCGACCGCAGCCCCGCGCGGATTTACCCTGCTGGAAACGCTGGTGGCTCTGGCGGTGCTCGCCATCGCGCTGGCCGCGATATTGCGTGCCGCAGGGGCGGAAACCCGCCACACCGAAGAGTTGCGCCTGCGCCTGCTGGCGGACTGGGTGGCGCAAAACCGCCTGGCGCTGCACGCCGCGCGCGGAGACTGGCTGCCCCCCGGCTTCCAGAATGGCGAAGAAACGCAGGCCGGCATCCGCCTGCAGTGGCGCGAAGAAATCAGTGCCACGCCCAACCCGGCGTTCCGCCGCATCGAAGTCGGCATCTATGCGCCGGATGACGGCCAGCACGCGCTGCGCAAGCTCACCGGTTTTCTCGTCGAGAAGCGCCGCAAATGAACACGCGCCGTTACCGGGGGTTTACCCTGATCGAGCTGCTGGTGGCGCTGGTCATCCTCGTGCTGCTCTCTCTGGCCGGTTATCGCGGGTTGGATGCGGTGCTGCAAACGCGCGAGCGCATTACCCGGGAAGCCGCAAAATGGCAGCATCTGGCCGTTTTTTTCTCGCGGCTGGAACAGGGTGTGGCGCAGGCGATCCACCGCCCGGCGCGCGACCAGGGCGGCCTGGCGCAACCGGAATGGGTCGGGCGCAGCGTGGTGGTGGCGGACGACGAGGCGCACCTGACGTTTACCCGCGCCGGCATCCCGGATCAGGGCGAGGCGCAACGCGCCCCGCAGCGCATCGGCTACCGTCTGGAGAAAGATGCCGTCCTGCTGCTGCGTTGGCCCTTCCCGGATCAGGCGCCGCGCACCGAACCATCGCGTTACCCGCTGCTGGAAGGGGTGCGCGAGTTCCATCTGCGCCACCTCGACGCCAGCGGAAACTGGCTCCCGGAATGGCCGCCAACCGGGCAACCCGGCACGCTGCCCATGGCGCTGGAAGTGGCGGTAACGCTGGCCACTGGCGAAAAAATTACCCGGGTTTTCGCGCTGCAATGAACCTGAAACAGGATGTGGGATGAAACGGTTCGGCCAAAACGGGGTTGCGCTGGTTTTGGTGATGCTGATTGTCGCCCTCGCCACCACGCTCGCCGCGTTCATGACAGCGCGCCAGAACCTTTGGCAACGCCAGATAGAAAGCCAGCTTGACCGCGCGCAGGCGCGGCGCGTCGGCATCGCCGCAGTGGACTGGGCGCGCGCCGTGCTGGCCGATGATGCCCGCGCGGGCAATAGCGACCACGAAAAGGAAATCTGGGCGATGCGCCTGCCCGCGATGCCGGTGGAAAACGGTGAAATCAACGGAATGATCGAAGACCGGCAAGGTCTGTTCAACCTGAATAACCTGGTGCGCAACGGTGCCACCAGCGCGCCCGATGTGGCACAATTCCGCCGCCTGCTCGAAATGCTGGGGCTGTCCGGCGAGCTGGCAACCGCTTTGAGCGACTGGATGGACGCGGACAGCGAAACGGCGTACCCGGGCGGCGCGGAAGATTTGTATTATCTCGCCCAGGCGCGCCCTTACCGCGCGGCCAACCGCCCGCTGGCGGAAATGGGCGATCTGGCGCTAGTTAAAGGGTTCGATGGCCGCACGGTGGAAACCCTGCGCGCATATATCACCGTTCTGCCCGACCCGGGGCCGATCAACGTCAACTTCGCCCCGCCGGAAGTGCTCGCGGCGGTGGCGCAAAACCTGACGCTGGCCGATGCCCGCCTGCTGGTGCAGCAACGCGACGGCCACCCGTTCAAGGATGTGGCGGATTTCCGGCAGCGCCTGCCGCATGGAGGAGTCATAGTGTCGGACGGAAACATCTCTGCCAGCAGCCAGTTCTTTCTGGTGACCGGCCGCGCCAGCATAGGTGGCGCGCAGGTATCCACAAACGCTTTGTTGCGGCGCGCAAGCGGCTGGCCCGATGTCGTGTGGCAAACCATACAATGAACTCATTCAGCCACCGATTAACACGGATGTTCACGGATTGTCGTTTGTTTGAGCGGCATTCTCCGCCTATCTTCCGGATAGCGGGTGCAAGTTACTTTAAGGAAACGCAGATTAAATCATCCGTTCGCCCTGAGCCAAGTAAGCCCCGCATACGCGAGGC